>JBAUZG010000283.1:0-17222 GCA_049585195.1 Bryobacteraceae bacterium
GATATCGGGCGATCTACTTTGTATAGACGCTTGGTCCAAATGCAGGGTGACCCAACATATATGAATCTTTTGGAAAGAATCTTGACGAAGTGAAGGCGCTTTACAACCGAGCTGATCCTGAGTGCCGCGAACGCTAGCGACCCTGACGTATGGTTGTGAGTCTCTCGGCGCCGTGATCCTCGGATGGTGACGAACTTGCACGATCCAACTGAAAGAGACTAGGATTGACGGATGAAACAGAGTCATGGCATCTCGGCACCTTCGAAAGAATTCCTCTTTGGCTGTATCGGATGGTACTCATTATCATTGCCGCGCGTCCATCAGGTCACGTCGCGGATCGACTTGTTACCCAAATAGCCACATTTCATTATGAAGATTCCGCGCTTGTCTAATTAACGAGTTCGATTCGCTGCTTGAAACTTCTGGGCTGCCTGCGCAAGCTGTTCTTCAGGTCCGACAATATAGTCTTCGGGCAATTCGCAATAGTTATGGTAGTCGCGACGAAATTCAAGCTTTGCGAGTTGGGAGCTACGTTCGCACTTGATACGGTACCGCCCAAAGTCAAGGACAAAGCCGCCGTCATCGCCAAGGCCAACTGCACGGAAACGGCGCCCACGAATAATGAATTCCATTGGATGAGTTATGCGAAGATCCCTTTCCGAAAACATCGCCTGAAGCTCGTCTGTAGTTCCAAGGAACAGTTCGGCATCGCCGTGTTCTATGGCGTATTGGAAGCCGAATATGAGATTGTTTTCCATTTGAATGCACATGAGGCGTTCGCGTTCAAGCTGGAAGATCGCGGACACAGATTGGCCGAAGACCTCAGGATGCCGTTCGAATAACTCCAAAACTGTCATCCTTGTTGAACTACTCATAATCGGCCGGTAACCTCGCAACCATATAGTGAGATTCCACTTCCTCAAATGGAGCCGCTTTCAAGTGCTCCGATGAGAGACTAAAGGGACCAGCCAACGCCCTCGATATAGTCTATCCCATTCGCATAGGAGTTGCGGATACATTCTGCGTTAGTGTTGCTGCCAAATGACAATCACCCAATCGTGCCGAATAGAATTGTGCTATTGGCAAGGGGCGCGCTGAGAAGGCGGACACCGACTAACGCGTAACGCCCAAAAGGCGGCGCTGAAGAAGGCCAAGAAGCTAACGACGCGAAAGCGGGCTGCTGGAGTCCGAGTGACTGAGCAGCAAATGCGGCAGATGCAGCGGAGCTTGAAAGAGCAAGACGACAAGGCAGTGACTCACGCCGGGCGCAGGCGGCCATCGAACCCGAAAATCGCCGTCGACTCAAGATCGGCCGAGCGCTGAAGGAGTTGGACATCGAATGACTGCTGTGCATTCTCCAAGCCAAAGAACGCGTCGGGCCGGGTTGGCACGGCCCAAGATCGCGAGTTGAAGGTTTACGGATGGCCGGAGCCAAAACGTTGCACTAAGCCAACCTGGTCCGCTGCAAGGCGGATTGAGCCCAAATCGTCGACATTATTAGAATTCAAGTGTTAGGATTTTCGATGAGCGAACCGATACATTACAGCGAGATCCTGCGGGCGGGTATAGAGCGCAAGGTCACGCCAGATTCTGGACCGATTTCGTCTTGCCTCGAGCGAAGTGGCGGCCGGACACCGTCCTGCCCCTGAAAAAGCCTTCAGACGCATAGCAGAGCAAGAGATTCCGAAAGCGGAATAGGAAAAGCAGTCGGCAAATCCCGGCGCCCAATTGGTTGACACCAACATCAATTAACCGGCGCGAAATTCGAGCCTATTTTGGTTGAGATTGAGGCAGGTTTATCCATGGGTATATCGTTTATAGGCGTAAAAAAGGAATACGGTCGGTTTATCCTTGTACCGGCGTGTCTTCGACGTGAAAACGCATGCCTTCGCTTCGCTGCAGCGAGGCCATCTTATGCACCTTACCGATCCCGAAAAATTCATTTTGATGATGCTGAGTGATATTCACAAGCACCTGCAGATCACGAACGGAATAAACGCCGGCTGTGTGCAATCGGCTATTCTGACCGGGAACACTTGGGGCCTGTATTTCAACTATGATTTCTACTTTGAAAAAAAAGGCGAGACTCCCGCGAGCGTCCTTGGAGGTTTGAAATCCTGGAGATGTGGGAAGAGCCATAGAGTTTTCGTACGGCAAGCTTTCCGCCGCCGACAAGCGGCGGGTAAGAGCCGATGGGAATGCTTTTGTAAGCGATCCACGGTTTCGCGGTTTTGACGGCAACAACGAAACAGAATATATAGGAATCGCCCGGTTCCTGGTGGACGAGGTTGGCAGGTTCAGCCTTCAACGGGCGAGATTTCAATTCGCACATGGCGCTGTCTCTCGACCGTTACAGGCGGATGTTAACCGTCTATAAACAACTGCCTTCCACTCCACTCCACCCGCATGAATTGACTGCAGAACAGATCGTCGAGGTTCTTAACGTACCGCGTCATTCGTAATCGGGTAGAGCGCCTTTGCCCTGCCGTTCATGGGGCCAACAGGAAAAAGGCACGGCATGAAGCGAACAACGAAAGACGTTGAAAGTGCCTACATTTTGGCTGCTTTGGGAATCGGGTACGGCTGATTGCAGGAGTTACCGCCGCTACGGAAAATAGTTGCTTCTGCGCCCGATTATGATCTTTCTTAATCGGTGAAGAAAGTGCTTCAATGCAAACCATGCGCGATCAGATCGCCGCGCGGATCGAACGTCTCGAGCGAAAGCCTTCTCAGCCAACGATTTTCTGGACATTGCCAGCCGAACGACGATCTGGCTCTCAATGGAAGAATCCGCCATGTTTGTCCCGGACTCTATGAAATGCCCAGAGTCGAGCCGGCCCTCGGGGGAAAGCCGAGTTGGGACATGGACGAAGCGGGGCGGACGTAACGCGACGGCAACGCTGTAAGATCGTCCCAGAAAATCGCGTGCAGCGAATTTAGGGCCTCTCGATCCTGTAGCAGCCAAGATCATATACTTGATCGATGGCCTGAATCATGAAGTGCCGATCGGCCGCTGGAACGTCCGTTTTCAGAAAAAAGAGCACGGCCGCTTGACGCGAAACCATACGCCTTGGCCGCTCCTGCCGCGCCGGCACAATAGGCGCCCGAAGGATTATCGACGAATTATAAGTAAGACTGCTATTTGAGAGCCGCCGACACTCAGGGAACTGCCCTTGAAGCCGGTGATCTGGGTCGGATTCAGCTGCGACGATATTCGCGCGTTTCCCGGGATAGGATTGGTGGAAGCGGTGAAGAATTTTCAAGCGGATACATTCCGGGCCGTTTGCCGCCTTCGCCATGGGGCAAGAGTTCTGCGCGAAACGCGTGACGTTGATCACGCGAGACCGGTACCGGAAACGGAGGCGGCAGAGCCTCGAGAATTTCTTGTGGCGATCGCCGGTCCAGACGCGTAGAGCTATCCGGCCGAAAGCCGGCCGAGAGCAAGGCTCAAGGGAGCAAACCGCCCGTAATGCTGGCAGAGCCGGCGACGAATTGAGGTCGGAGACGAGTTTGATAGAGAGCTGCTGGCGCAGCTGGCGCACGTACTGGAACAGGTCTGAAGATTTTTGGGGTTGGGGCAGCGACACGCATCTATCCGGGCGGAGCCACAGATATGCGCAAGTGTTTTGAGGTTCTATACAATCTGGTGCGCGAAGGGTTGCAATGCGAGCGCTCAGCGGGCATGTTTTGGTTTTCTCAAACGCGCGAAGGAATCGGCTAAAGCTATTGTTCCGAAATGGAAATGCTCCGTGGGTCTGCGCGAAGCGATTGGAGACGTGACGCTTCCGTTGACGGTGAGAAAGTGCCGTTCAGGCGCGACGAATTGACGCTGCTGCTGGGTGGCAATCGATTGGTACAGACGCGGTCCAGGCCATGGCATGACATAACCGGTTAGCAGACAAGAAAAACGGCACGATCTATGTGCTCTTCCGGTTGGTAACTAGCCTGTAAGCCTGCGAGAGGATATATTAATGGCTATCGGATTGTGGAGCCACTCCATCTTCCACTTCGCCGCTTTTCGATGCCGAAGGATTCCCCGCTTGGAGCGATCCCTCCGGTTGGCAGAGCTGAAGAGCCAGGTTATGATGAGCGTGCGCGGACACTTGATCGTCAAGTATGGCCCCGCCAGCGAGAAGCTCAGCGATGCGGAGTTGGGGCTACTGGAACTGGAGCCTGGCGTGAGCCAGTTGGACGTCCGGGCCGAGAGCGAGCGCGAGAGACTAGCCAAACGTTCGAACCACAACTCCACTCGCAAGCATTGGGGCGGCGGCAATTACCGCCGGATTTACCCTACGTGTGAAGAACGTAATCCTCTGCACACCGAACAAATGCAAGTGTAAAACGCACGACCGGGGAGAAGTGGTGAGCGGCTACGAACAGAGCGACTAACTGGACGTGGAGGGACACCGGTCTTCGTGCTAGTGACCACGCGCGAGAAGCACGCCTGCTGCGGTTGTGAAGCCGACAATGCGAGTGCTGTGCGGCTGCCGGCGTGGACCGTCGATAAGAGTCTGTTCAAGACAATCGGAGATTTCGTCGGCGCACCGGACGCCGACGCTACCAGGTTCTACGCCAAGGTAATATAAATATCGATGCTCTCGCGAGGTCCCACTCGGCGATTGCGAGGAGGTGCTGTGAAGAGCACGATGAAAGGTGTGTTTGCCGAAAGTATTGAATGGCACCTCGCACAAAAACATTCCTTGGCAAACAGATCGATGCTTCGCTGGCGGGATAGTTACTTGGCCACCTAGAGAACAAGTTCGAACGTGCGCGATCTCCTTTGGGACGGAGAAGGCGCAAAACTAGTGTCACGGATTTTAGTTAAGTGTTTGTTGATCCTTCAAAGAAAGAATAAGCTCATCATACTCAGGCGTTCGGATATGAGCGTCGAACCCTGCTCCGAAGTGCCGCCGGATGGCTAAGGCCTCTTTCCGATTCGTCACTTGGCGATCTATGATGACCGCTCTAGTTTTCGCGTCAATAATTGTTACCGTTACTGTGGCCATCGAAACTGGATTCGACTGGGAAACGCCAACCAAATGGGGATCAAAGGGCATCGCTCTCTCTAAAGCAGGCTACAGACCAATGACAATCCCTTTAGCTTCAAGAACTTAACCCGGTCAATCCTTCGGAATGTGTCAAATTGGCACATGAGCATTCATCCTGGTGCACCGATATGGGATGGCCAAACATTCGTAGCCTTACACCAGAAACGAGAAGCCGCGGAAATACACGCACCCTTTACCAAGGCCTGCGAGTGCGCAAGAACTATCTGTTTGCGGGTTCCGATTCCGGCGGAGGACGCGCGGCTGCGATTTACAGCTTGATTGGTTCGGCGGTTCAGCCAAACTCAATGGGCTCGATCCTTAGGCGTGTTTCCTTTTGTGCTCGCACGCGTCGCGGATCATCCGATCAAGCGTATCGCCGAGCTGCTGCCCTTGAAGGTCGAGCTACCTGCGCCCGTATCCGGCTTAGGCATGGCGCGCAAGACCGCGTGCAAATGGGATGGGCGCATGCACTCGTCCGGGACGAGGTAGAGTCATTCATGCCCCGAGACCTGGATTCCCCGAGCAGATGGTAATGGTGAGCATATGAAGCCACAACTTCCAAATTGGCTGCAATTCCTGATTCTGGTTGTTTGGAGTACGTGATCATCAAGGCTTGCCGATTCTCCTACCAGAAACCCGAATCGTGTCGATCCCGAATACCGGCAGGTGTGTCAGGACAGCTCGCGGAAGTGGCGTGCTGAGAATCCGGAGTACTGGAAGCGGTATCGGGAGAAGAACCCGGATTTGGTAAGCCGCAACCGGGAACAGCAGAAGAAGCGTGACCGGAAGAGGCGTCTGCTCCATCTTGCCAACAACAACTCAGTTTTGGATCTAAAGCACGCGGCTGCAGGCGTTTGGCTTCTGAACCCGCCGGCCGCGAATCTTGCCAACAACAACTCAGTTCCGGCGCAAGTGTCGGTGATAGAACCACTTCTGCACCGCATGGGGGCCGGTAATGGAATCTTGCAAACAACAACGTGCTGGTTCGGCGCGGCGGGTTTTGCCAGATAACAGAATTCCGGCGATGCTGACGAGCGAGCAGATCAACGAACTGCACCGGCTGTATTGGTCCGAACACTGGCCGATCCGCAAGATCGAGCGCCACCTGAACATGGGCTGGAAAACGATTAGGAAGTATCTCGATGCCCCGGCGCGAGGACCTTCGACGCGAGAACGTCGCAGTAAACTGGATGCCTTCAAAGCGGTCATTGCGGAATGGTTGGAGAAAGATCCTGCGATTTTTTGCGATCACCGCCGCGCTGATCCAACAGCGGCTAACGCCGCTCGGTTATACCGGCAGCCGCACGATTCTGCAAGAGTACGTGCGGAAGCTTCGCCCGCAGCTTGCGCCGAAACGCGCGTTCGTGCGTATGGAGCCATCGGCCGGAGAACGCGTTGAAGTGGACTGGGCCCATTTTGACGCGTTGAACTATTCAGGCGACATTCGCAAGTTATATGCGTTCGCGCTGGTGGATGCCCATAGCCGGATGCTCTATATCGAGTTCACACATAGCCAAAGTTTCGAAACATTCGTTCGCTGTCATATACATGCTTTTCACGCCCTACATGGAGTGGCGCGGGAAATCGTCTACGACAACCTGGCGATGCCGTCGCCGAACGTGACGGGGGCATCGTACGTTTTCTGCCACGCTTTCTCGGCTTTGCTCGTAAGTACGGATTCTTCCCGCAAACTTGCAACCCTGCCAGCGGCTGGGAGAAAGGGAAAGTGGAACGCGCCATCGGCTACGTCCGCCAAAGCTTCTGGCCATTGCGCGAGTTTACCGATCTGCATGATGCAAACCAGCAAGTGCGGCAGTGGCTGGCCGCGCAATCGCTCGGCGCTTCAAGTGTTCGCGTTTGCAAGCACAGCCCAGTATCGATGCGTTCCACTTCCATCATCACAAGAGTCGCGTGCAGGCCAAGACTCGCATCCTACGCTTGCTCGATCTGACCTTCTTACAGCAGGGCACCAATCTGGTGATCATCGGCAATCCTGGTGTGGCAAAAAGTTCCTTACCAAAGTGTACGGCTGGAAAGCGTGCCAGGCGAATAAGCGCGTGTTGTTCACGACCGCGATGGACATGCTGAATCAACTCTCGGCATCGCAGGTCGATCATTCACTCGTTCGCAAGCTCAAAGCCTACACGGAGCCGGCGCTGCTCATCTGCGACTAATGTGAAGTTTCCAGAAATGCGGCGCTCACGCGCGAAAGCTCGGAAAATCAAGGCTTCGCCGGTTTCCAGCTTCACATTTAAGCGATAGCATCGGAACGGCCGCCGTCCGGCGGTCAATCCACTTTTGTTTGAGGTTTCGATGCTACGTTCGCTGTTACCGAAGGCCCACCGCAAGTTTTCATCACTGCCCTTGTTGGGGCCGATCATCGATGGATTTGATGATTGGCTCGCTGCCAGCGGCTACACCCCCGGCTCGCGCGAGTTTGCCATTCGCATGCTCCCACACGTAGATGCCGATCTGCGCCGCCGCCGGGCTCGTCATGTCGCGAGCCTGACCCCAGCGATGCTTCACGCTTGCTGGCGTGCTCTCATGAAAAAGTTCCCGACCAACGCAGGAACAGTGCGGTCACTGGCAAGATATCTCGCGACCGCCGGAATAATCGGTGCTGATGGAACGGGAACAGCGGAAAGGTCCGCCTCGGTGGTTCTGAGCGAGGAGCATGCGAAACACCTGCGTGAAGTCCGCGGATTCGCACCCTCGACCGTCGGCCACCATCGGTACACGTCCCAGTGCTTTCTAAATCACCTTAAGACGGAAAAGATCCCCCTCCGTTCGATCCGGCCCAAGGACGTGGAGACATACGTCAATAAAACCGGCAAGCGCCTCAGCCGGGCCAGTCAGCAACACGACATCGCTGCCCTGCGTGGTTTCTTACGCTTTCTCGCAACAGATGGGAGGACTCCCACCGGACTGGATCGTCGGATCGACACCCCGCGGCTTTACCGGCTTGAACAACTGCCGCGTGCCCTCCCATGGGACACAGTGACGCTGTTACTGAGATCCATCGAGACCACGTCGGCGATGGGGCTTCGTGACTATGCGATGTTTCTATTGATCGCCACCTATGGGCTTCGCGCCAGCGAAGTCGTTGCTCTCAGCCTCGACGACATTCTTTGGCGCCAAGGCATCCTGCGAATCCACCAGCGCAAGACCTCTTCGCCTCTGGAACTACCGCTCACCAACGAGGTCCTGGCCGTGATGGTGAAGCACCTGAAACGGACGCCGCCATCTGCACCGTATCGGAGAGTCTTTCTTCGAATGCGCGCCCCCATCGGCGTACTGAAACCCACTGCCGTCACGGAAGCTTTTCAGGCGGCGGCTCGCAAAAGCGGTCTCAACATCCCCTATCAAGGCCCACATTGTTTGCGTCACTCATACGCCCTCCATCTCTTGAAGAATGGAACACCTCTTAAGACCATCGGTGACATCCTGGGGCATCGTACCGCTGAAAGCACGTCCATGTACCTGCGATTGGCGACTGGGGATTTGCGCGAGGTGGCCCTCGCCGTTCCGGGCGGCCGGCACGGTCGAAAGGAAGGGGAACCGATGACACGAGGCCATTCGGTTTTCACTCCTCCTATGTTTTCGTCCCACCTGGCGTCCGTCTTCGCTCGGTATATCGATCTGAAGCGGGCTTTGGGTCGTCGTTTCGATACCCCAGCTCGTACGCTGCAATGCCTGGATCGCTTCCTCAGAGATCAACACTCGAGGTATCCGGACCTAGATGCCGCCGCTTTTCAGGCATGGTGCCACACCCACGAACATGTCACGTCAGGGGTTCGGCGGGTTCGCATGCTGGAGGTTTGCGCCTTTTGTTTGTATCGTCGCAGGACTGAACCGCAGTGCTTCGTTCCGCATCCCACCTCATTTCCGACATATCATCAAAGGCTCAAGCCGTATATTTTCTCCGAGGCCGAAGTGGCAAGATTACTCCGCGCGGCTTCGGACTTGAAGCGGAGCCCTCTTTCGCCATTGCGCCCAGAGGCGATCCGCCTCGCCATCATCCTGTTGTTCACCACGGGAATACGGCGTGGGGAACTGTTGAACCTGACGATCCGCGATTACAACCAGCGGGAATCGACTCTGCACATCCGCCAGACGAAGTTTTATAAATCCCGTTTGCTTCCGATCAACGGTGGCATTGCCGATGAGATTGATCGTTATCTCCGTATTCGAAGCCAGCGGAAACTCCCTGTTTCTCCGGATACGGCCCTCATTTGGAACCCCTCCTGGGGTGGAGGGGCCTATAGCGGCACAAGCCTGCGACGCTCTCTCCAGCCGTTGCTCCAGAAATGCCGCATTGCCACGGTGAAGGGGAAACCGCCACGGATCCACGATCTAAGGCATAGCTTCGCCGTGAATGCCCTCCTGCGTTGGTACCGAGCCGGCGCCGATGTCGAGGCCAAGCTGCCTTTGCTGGCCACCTACTTGGGGCACGGTTCAGCAGTGTCGATGCATTACCTGCACTTCATCGAGCCGCTCCGCACCGCTGCCAGTGAACGGTTCGAGAAGCATTACGGCGCGCTGGTTTCTCCACCAGCGCCAGCGCCCCGGAGGCGTGGATGAAAACCGACCCTCCCAATCTTCTCGGCGCTGTAATCCGCGACTACTTCACGGATCACCTGCCCCGCCTTCGCGGAACCAGTCCGCACACCGTCCACAGCTACCGCGACAGCATTGTTCTGCTGCTGCGGTTTCTCTCCCGACAACGGAACAAGCCGGTTACGGGGCTCGATCTGACGGATCTCGACCCGCCCGGGATCCTCGCGTTCCTGACCCACCTTGAAGCGGAACGCAAGAACGGTGTGTCCACGCGAAACGTGCGACTTTCGGCCATTCATGCGCTTTTTCATTTTGTCGCCTCTCGTAACCCAGAGCACCTCGAACTGGCCCAGCGTGTCCTCGGCATTCCCTTCAAGCGCACCCGACAACGAGCCATCGACTACCTGGAATATGAGGAGATCGACGCTGTTCTCAAGACCATCAACCGGGCCACTGTCCAGGGAAGCCGCGACTACGCTCTGCTGGCAACGATGTTCAACACCGGCGGCCGCGTCCAGGAGATCGCAGATCTGCGCGTTTGCGATCTCCAACTGACCAGGCCCTTTCAGGCGAGATTGTTTGGAAAAGGGAAAAAGGAGCGCTACTGCCCGCGCCGGCCGCAGACGGCGGCTGTGTTGAGAGCATTCTGTCAGCAACGGCGTCTGGATCTGCAGTCGGAATCGCGTCTCTTTCTGAACCACCGCGGCCATCCATTAACACGTTTTGGAATCCGCCATATTCTCGCCAGGTGTCTCGGACTGGCTCGTGCCAGTGCTCCAAACCTCCGCAACAAACAGTTGCATCCTCACAGCGTTCGTCATAGTACGGCTGTGGCCCTTCTGAAATCGGGCGTTGAGCTATCTACGATCAGCCATTTGTTGGGGCACGCCAGTCCAACCACTACAAACCGCTACGCCAAGGTCGATCTCGAAATGAAGCGGCAAGCTATCGCCAAGGTCAAGCCGGTCCCACGCCGGTCCCGCACGCCCTGGGGCAAGGACCACACGATCCTCGACTGGCTGGAGTCTCTCTAGACTCGAACAAATGTGGAGTTGAGGCCGACTGCCAGAGGGGTTTCCAGGGCTTTCGCGCGTCAGCTCCACATTTCTGGAACCTTCACATTAGTCACAAAATGTTCAGCTGAACATTTATTGACGAGCTTGGCTATCTGGCTCTCGATCAACAGACTTCGAATCTCTTTTATCAGGTAATTTCCACACGGCACAGTCAGAAGCGATCGACCATCATCACCACCAACACACCGTTCTCCGATTGGGGCAACATCCTGTTCAACACCACGATCACGACCGCGATTGCCGATCGTTTGGTCGAGAACTCAGAGATCTTCTTGCTCGGCGGCGATAGTCTGCGCAAGGCCAGCAAAAACTCCAGTTCGCCGGAAGCATAATCTCCGGCAGCGGGCAGGCGCCGCGCTGTGCGATATCCCGTGACGGAGGAGTCCGCCGGGTAACCCCTCAACGGCGCTGCCAATGGGGCGGAGGTCATCTTGATCTCCGCTCTTGGTTCCTTCGATGTTCAACTTCAGCGCCAACCATCTGTTCTTGCTGTCGCGGACGGAATATCGTTCGTGCGCCGTGTTCCTGTTGTGGGATCGCGACACGCAGCGCGTTTACCGGCTCTATGACTTCACCAAAGCTCAGCTCATCCGGCCCGGAGTGGCCTACTGCGTAGCGGGCAAGGTCAACAGCGCCGACAAACTCTATCTCGTGATCGAATCGGTCCGCCTTGACACCAAGCATCCTCAACATTCCACTGTTCCTGATCCTGCTGACGGCGCGGGAGGGTCGCCTCTGTAGTAACGCTTGGTATCCGAACCCGCACTCGTCACCCGTGCCCTTCGCTTCGCCGCCGGCGTTGCGGCGGGCGTGCGTGCCGACGTCAAAACCGGCGCTCTCGCTGACGACAAAACCGGCAGAACTGCGGTTATTTTATTCCGGCGCTAACATCATGGGCCACGTAGAAGGTTGTGGAACTCTTCTACCGTGCCAGGAAGTGCTAAATCTTCGCATTTACTCTCGTTTACAATCCGCGATTCGAGCGCTTGCACCTCCTATAGCGCGACGTTCCACCGCCGGTCAACTTCTCGCGTCACCGTACCGTTCTCCACGTCCGCAGCCTCGTACAGTCGCTCGGCACGTTGCGCGCAACAGCGCGCTGCACTGCCGATCATGCATTGGCCAGTCGCACATTCATTTGCGTCAGCGCCTTCTGCACCCGCGAGGTTCCACGCGCGTGTTCGGCCTGCAGCCGCCAGTAAGTACGCATGCTCAGAATGTCCGGCGGTGGTCGGACCGAGTTGCTCATCGGTTCGGTAGGCATGCAGCTTGAGTAACGACTTCTCCTGCAGAGCCGTTTTTCAGCCGGCAAATTGCTTTCAGAATGTCGTAAGGCAGAATCCATTACGAGCTGACCGTGCTGGATGGGGATGTGTTACGTGGCCACGCTCGATGCCGCCGCCAAGTTGCTGTTTCAGGTGGTTGCCAGGCGAGCGGAACGGGCGTGGTGATCCATCAGTATGAATTTACCGTTTTTGGAATGGACAATGATGATTCCAACGCGCGGGTTTCGGCAAGGCGATGGTAGATCACTTAACGACCGCGCGCACATCATTGAGACCGGAACCGATTCGTTATTCGATCAGCTCCAGGCATTCTCCTATGTGTCGCAACATGTCGAACGATTTCGGAGAGGGTGCGTTGGCAGTGTGTATCCCGCATGAGGTTCCTAATTCGTTTATGCTGCTCCTGGGGCATGACTTGCAACCGAAGGGAGCCCGGCTCAGCCCGGTATACGAGTGGTGTTTGGCAGTGAGGGCATTCGATCCAATTGCCGTCCTGCGGTGGCAGCGGAGGCTCGGGAAGTTTGAGAGCCTTCCAATCTAAGGTCTCGTGCGTCGATTTGCCACATGCAGGGCAGCAGGACGTGCGTTCCTTTCCTCGGCCATGATCTTTTGCTTTGCGCATATTGGATTGATTCATTGGTAGATCCCACAGCTTAGAGCATTCGGTTCAGGTGAGGCTAATTCATTCAATCTAAAGGGAATATTTTTTTAACTTTTTTGTGAATCACTCATGGCAGCGCGGCGGGCACAAACGAGGATAAAAAAGCCGATTCCTGGAGCTTCGAGATTGTTGCTACGAGCCTGGGCGGGGCAAATTCAACAAGCTATTGATTCCATTGATCTAACAAATCGGCTTTTTCGAAGGAATCACACATGCCCTCTCGCGATTCGGGCACAAGCGCGGGATGAAAACGTGATTGAGGCATTTTGAAGACATACGCCGGCGACAGAAGGCCGTTCCAATTTGGCGCTTTAGAGCCCGTTCATGAATCTGGCCCGGGACGTGTCGTGGAACAACGCAGTGGAGCCTGTGCCGCCGAGGCAGAGAGCCCGTGAAGGATACTCTTTTTTATCTTTCGTCCCTCGTTCGGCGGCAAAGGAGCTGTTATGGAAGTAGTTTACCGCCGCTGTTGCGGCATTGACATACATAAGGACTTCATCACCGCGTGCTGGTGAATGAGCCCGGCAAGCAGCGCGAGGTGCGTAAGAAGGAATTCCGAACTTACTGGAGCGATCTTCAAAAGTTGAAGCTCTGGCTCTATGCCTCGAAAGTCGAGCAGGTCGCTATGGAATCCACCGGTGTTTACTGGAAACCGGTCTGGAATGTGCTAGAAGGTCACTTTCCACTGCTTTTGGCTAACCCTTACCACATGCGGAACATTCCCGGACAGAAGACGGACCAGAAAGACTGCGAATGGATCAGCGATCTGCTCGCCCACGGGCTGCTGAAGCGCAGTTTCGTGCCCGAGCGACCGGTACAGGAGTTGAGGGATCTGACACGCTATCGGACAAAACTGACGGGAGAACACAACCGAATCCATGGCCGCATCGCGAAGATCATGGAAGACGCCAATGTAAAGCTCGGATCAGTAGCCAGCGACATCCTGGGAGTGACGGGGCGGCGCATCATTAAGGCCATCATCGCTGGCCAGGAACATCCAGACTGGCTGGCAGACAAAGCCTGCGGAACATTACGCGCCAAGCGGGATCAGTTACGTCTTGTTCTGAAGGGCCGCATCACCGACCATCACCGTTACATGTTGAGCGAACTGATGGCCGATCTGGATCGGATCGAGGCGAAGATCCTGCGGCTGGAGACTGAGATCGCAAACCGAATGAAGCCGCATGCCGATGTTATTGAACGGTTGATGACCATCCCAGGGCTCAAGCTGATTACTGCCTGGACCATCATCGCTGAGATGGGCACGGATATGGCGCCTTTCCCGGACGCGGCGCATGCAGCAAGCTGGGCGGGTCTGGCCCCCGGTAACAACCAAAGCGGGGGCAAACGGCGAAGTGGCCGGACAAACAAGGGGAACCGCTGGCTGCGCCGCGCGCTGGTGCAATCGGCCTGGGCCGTGTCGCACAGGAGCAATTGCTTTCTGACCGCCCAGTTCTATCGACGCGCCGCTCGCCGCGGCGAGAAGAAAGCCATCATTGCCACCGCGCATCAATTGCTCGTCATCGCGTTCCACATTCTGCGTGACGGAACGGTCTACCGCGAGAAGGGTGGCGATTACTTCGACCAACTCAATCCTGAGCGAACCAAGCAGAAGCTCATAGCGCGACTGGAGCGCCTGGGATTCGACGTTATTCTGGGGAACTCGACTCACCCCGTTCCCTCGCCCTCCGTACCACCGCCTTCACCCCGCCGACGTGGTTGCCCCTGTAAATGCGTCGAACGTGGAATTAACTGTAAACACAGCCAGTAATAAATCGTAGTTTTCGAAGGATCCGGCGGGTAGGCCGGAATTTAGTTGAAATAGCGACTCGAGCCTGAGCCGTGATGGGCTCCCGCAAAGCAGTTCTCCAGAGTCGGAGAGTTCCTGGTGAAGAACAATATCAGATTAACCAAGAACGAGCTGTGCAGAATTTTTATCCTCGGGTTAGGCATGCCAACAAGAGATTCAGGTGGCATTGCTGCCGCCGGAAATAATCGAGTCATACAGCAAGGGTTGATGAGCTTAGCGCTGGGAGGGCGTTACCAAGTGGCAGAAGAGATGATGCAGTGGAAGCCGAGCAAGTGGTTGACCCAAGCACGGAGCCGGGCGTGGCCAGGCAATGAGGCGCTGGGTCGACAGAACGCTCCTTGCGTAGTGGGAGGACAGAAGGTTCCTCTACAGAGCTGGCCGGTGCGCGATGCGCGGCAGCGTGAGGTCGCCCAGCCGTGAAGGCCTGCAATGGGCGTTGCTGACGGAAGATGCAGTGTGGCTCAAGATCATGAATGGGCTAAACCAGTGTAGCTACAGCGAGTGTACGCGAGCTTCGAAAAATCGACGATGATGGAGTACTCCATCGAAGCCAGGCGCTATTATTGGAGAAGCTACCAACGCAGCGTTTGGCAGAGTATGCCGTCTGTGGCTTATTCCTGAACGGCACTTCTTTTGAGAAGCAGTGAATCATCGTGTCGCAAGATCTGAATACATAGGCGAAGCGATGGTTTTGGAATTGCACCAAGGAACCGCCGAAAACACCGCGTTGATCAAGAAGTTGCTCGAAAATTTGCACGATCGCGGCGTTGATTTCGAGGTGGCGCGTCTGTGTGCGCCTTGGGCGAAGGTAAAGCTGCAGCTCGCAGCCCGGAAATTAGTCTGGCCCGTGTGCTGTTGGCGTTGCATGAATGTCCCCGCTGAAATGGATCACCCGGATTTTCTTATTCGCACCAGCTCAGCAGGCTCAGCTGGTCAACTCCGGCCCGTTATGGCAGCGGATTTTGAGCGCATGGTGGAAGATCGCGTTTGGCAGGCAAGATCTGCAAGGTGAAAACAATATTGCCGCCGCAGCGCGGTGAGACGGTTCAACGTATCCAACATCGGGCCGCGCCCCGCAGAATTCATTGTTCAGGAGCGCATTCTGCAATTTCAGGGATGCGAAAGAGACAATTGCATCAACGGACATTACAATTAGGTGACCTCATCTCCTTCGGATATTCACGATATCGCCTATATTAACGCCTAATTTGTAACGATATTTAGCATGATTTCTTGTTATAATTGTCCCCCAGCGGGTGGCGGCGAGCGGAATTCAGGGTGACCGGGTTGTCGTAGAAATCGCGATCCTCGCTGTTATATCCAAGGGCGCCTTCTTCCTTTGAAGCGCCACGGCTGGCGGCAACGCCGGGCATGCGGTTGAAGGGCCCAATTTAGTAGAAAAGACCCGAGAAAAGGGCGGAGTGAACGTGGAGTGAGAATTACCTCACCGAAACCGGTAAGGAGTCATCAATGGAAAGCTCGACCCTCACGTATTCGGCCGTTGGTTTGCTAGCCTCATTTTTGAGATTTCGGATAAGCAAAACGCGATCCGCGGCAAAGGACGGCCAATGCGACGCAGCTGGGGAACAGAGCAGCGCAAAAGTTGACGCACGAGACGGATCCGAACCGGTTCAATCGGACAAAACGGAAGTGTTGCGAATTTGGAATGTAAGCAGCCAACGGGCATGCTCGCCGATCATCAGGCAACCATAGCGACTCCGAAGAGATCTGTAACAAACAGAGCTTGCCCGACGATGTCGTCTTTCGGCAACCATCGAATCTGCCCCTTGCGAATCATGTTTATTGTTCCCATACCCTGGATCGTCCGCCATGCTGCGTGGAACGACCGGAAGCCCTGGCCGGCTCTCACCCTACGTTTGATTGCCCGATGATCCTGTTCCAACACATTGTTGAGATAGCGAACGGGCCGACAGCGGCAGCGCCGGCCGAGTTGTCGAGTCCGCTTGAGTTCATCGATGACCTTCGGATAGGAAGGATTCCCGTCTACGTTGATGACTCGTGGACGAGGGTGGTTTGGTGATCGCAAGCTTTCTGAAAGAAGCGTTTGGCAGCATCGGCGTCTCGTTTACGAGAGAGCAGGAAATCGACGGTGTCGCCAGTGGAATCTACTGCTCGATCTTGCCGGCAACGCGCAGATAGGTTTCGTCCACCCGCCACGATCCAACGCTACGCGCCCGAACTCAGCGCATACCGAAGATAACGACGAACGCACAAAATGATGATCTCGGGCTCGAAATGTCGCCCTTTGAACAACGTCGGCCGCTCGGTCTCATGAAGCGCCAAGCCTATCAGACCGATCTGGCCCCTTTGCAACACATCCGTCAATCGAACCAATTGAATTATTGACTTCGACGCCGCTGAGCTACTGAGGGTGCGGCCCGGCCCTCAGGCGTGCTTCGCACGCCATCGGGCCCCTCGTCCGCTGCGCCGGAAGCCATACGTGGCGATTCGGCCCGCTGGTACGAAGACACGCGAAGCGGGTCGAGCACCAGCCTTGCTATTAGTCGATATTCTCGTCGAGGAGAAATCGGCAGGATTTCAAAGAAATGGATTTTTGCCCCAATTTCACAGGCTGTCTCTATTGCCTGTGGCCACTGGTGCGCCCGGACGCATGATCCCCTTACCCCTAGCCTGACACTGGGGTGGTCCCCTGAGCTGAGACAAACAGTTAAGACACTGTTGACCGTTCGATGAAAATCGTTCGACCGGCCAGACCTTTTCATAGCACACTGAGCACATCCGGCGAAACGGAGGCGGGCAATG
>JBAUZG010000284.1:0-4208 GCA_049585195.1 Bryobacteraceae bacterium
GGCACTCATTTGCGACTCACTTGCTGGAAGCAGGAGCGGACTTACCCACGCTACAATTGCTGCTTGGTCACTCCGACCTCAAAGCCACTTCCATTTATCTTCATCTCTCCGAGCGCCATCTGAAAGCAGCGGGCACACCGCTCGACATACTCGAACTGTCCGGCCCTGAAAAAGTAAAGCGCTCACGCAAGCTGCATAAGGGATGAATCAGCCACCTTTCGAGGTGGCCGATATCATCCGTGTGGCGGGCAAAAGCTTCATCGAGAAGAATCGATCCTGGTTGAGCTGGCAGCATCTCCGTGTGCTGCGAGCCATCGAGCGTTGCCGCAGTGCTACGCTCGGCGGCCATCTGGATCAGTGTTCTCGCTGCGGCCATCAGGCCATCTCCTATAACTCATGCCTTATGGGGAGTGTTTCCTAATGGGGACTTCGACGACAGAGTAGGCGCAGGATCGGCATTTCGAACAGAATTGGTCGGCAGCGACTCACCATAAGCTCAGGGCCTCTGCTAAGTTGATGCGGCCGTAATTGACCAATCTTCAACAAGGAGAGCTCATGCTCGAAAAGTACTTCTCTGCGCCCAAGACGCTGCGGCGCTTGCGCGCGGGACTGAGTGGACCACACATAGATGAGTTTGCAGATGACCTCGAACGCGACGGATACGCACCAGCCAGCGCCGTTCGATACGTTCGAGCGGCGGCCCATCTCGGCTGCTTCGTTCAACGGAAAGCCGGTCTTCTGAAAGACATTAACCTCAACATGCTTGAGTCCTTCAGTTGCCATCTTAGCCGTTGCCGGTGCCCTCATTTCAAGCGCGGCAAGATAAGTTACCATCAGCACTTCGGAGCGAAGCTCTTCCACCATCACCTCCTTGCACGCGGGATTTGCGCGAGCGAACCAGTTCAGAATCCCACCCCCAATCCAGGCATTGTGACCGCCTTCTGTGGTTGGTTTCGAACGCATCGCGGCGTGAAGGAACCGACTCTCCGGCTCTACGCCCGCGGCGCAACTGATCTACTCCGAACGCTTGGCGAGGATGTCAGCCAATGGAATGCGCAGACCGTTCGAGACTTTCTTCTGGAACGGGCCGGACAGTGTGGGACATCGACCACGCAGAAGTTGATCACATCACTTCGTGCGTTTCTGCGGTTCCTCAGCTTCCGTGGAGAATGCCGCGACGATCTCGCTCTCGCGATACCCGCCGTGGCTCACTGGCGGCTCTCGAGATTGCCGCGTTGTTTGTCAGCGGAAGAGGTAGACCGGCTGATCGCTACGTGCAATGGCACAACCGCCGGGCGCCTTCGTGACCGGGCAATCTTACTCATGTTGGCTCGACTGGGATTGCGCTCCGGAGATGTGGCGCATCTCCGCCTCACCGACATCGACTGGAACAGCGGCACGCTGCAGGTAATGGGGAAAGGGAGATACCAGGTGCGGCTTCCGCTTCCGCAAGATGTCGGTGATGCGTTGCTCCGCTATCTGGATTGCCGGCCCGCAAATGTCGAAACCGATCGCGTATTTATCCGAAGCAACGCCCCTTGCAGGCCGTTTGCCTCCGGGGATGGTGTCTCGTCCGTGGTGAAACACGCCCTTAAACGCGCCAATATCGATGCTCCCGCCAAGGGTGCGCACCTACTACGTCACACCGCGGCCACAGAGATGTTGCGGAATGGCGTACCTCTGGATCAAGCCGGCCTCGTGCTTCGTCACCGCAGCATCGATATGACTGCATAATACGCCAAGGCGGATGTCGCGCTGCTCAAACGAATCGCTCAGCCGTGGCCGGAGGTAAAGGGATGATGGCGGCTGTCGAAACCTATCTTGCCGTGCGGCGCTCCGCCGGCTTCACTCTCAGCAACACAGAATATCTCCTGCGCAGCTTTGCAGGCTTCACGGCAGATCAAAGGAAGACGCATATCTGCACAGCGACCGCGATCGACTGGGCCGGCCAGGTCAGATCGGTCGAGCAGCGGCACACGCGTTATCAGACCATTTGCCGTTTTGCTCAGTATCTTCACGTCGAAGACTCACGTCACGAATTGCCACCGTCGGACCACTTCGGCTATCGGAAAACTCGTCGTGTCCCGCGGATCTATTCACAAGAGGAAATCGTTGGCCTTATCCTCGCGGCCACAAGGCTTCCATCGTCGGATTCGTTGCGGCCCACAACGTATGCCACGCTGATCAGTCTATTGGCAGCGACCGGCTTGCGAATCTCGGAAGCGTTACGTCTGCTGATTTCCGATATCACGCCGGACGGTTTACTGATCCGTAAAACCAAGTTTCAGAAAACGCGATTGGTACCTCTGCACGATACAGCAGTGACGGGCCTTGGTAATTACTTGATGCGCCGTCAGGAAATGCGAAGAGGTGGCGACCATGTCTTCGTTTCGAACGAAGGGCAACCACTCGTCTACTGGAAGGTTCACAACGTGTTCCGCACCCTTCTGAAATCGGCCGGGTTTAAGCCTTCCGGCGAGCGATGGCCGCGTATTCATGAGCTCCGGCACACATTTGCGGTCCGGGCGCTGGAGTCATCACCGACAGGCCGTCAACGAATCGGCCAACACATGCTGGCTTTAGCTACCTACATGGGGCATGTCAACATCGATGCTACCTATTGGTACTTAGAGACCACGCCGGAGCTTCTGCATGACATCGCTGTCGTCGCCGAGAACTTTGTGCAGGAAGGGCGGCCATGACGTCCCTCGCGCCGCACATGGAGGCATTCCTGCGCGAACATCTGGTCCGCCATCGTGGCGCTAGCCAACACACTTGCGACTCATACGCCTACAGCTTCCAGGCGCTATTCGAGTTCGCTGCCCTAAAGCTCAGAACTGCACCGGCGGCGCTGATGCTGGAGCAGCTGGACGCCACGCTGATCAGCGCATTCCTGGAGCATTTGCAAAACACCCGGCGGAACTCCGCGGAGACGCGGAACATCCGTCTGGCCGCTATCCGCTCCTTCTTTCGTTTTCTGCAGCATCGTGAGCCAGCCGCAGTCGAGCAGGTTCGCCGTATCCTGGCGATTCCTTTCAAGAAGACCGACTCTCGTCTGGTATCTCACCTCGTCCGGGAAGAGATGCAGGCTTGGCTCGACGCTCCTGATCCATCAATGCGGGCAGGAATACGAGATCGCGCGATGCTGCACCTCGCGGTGTGCGCAGGCCTCAGAGTCTCAGAACTCACAAGCTTGCGCATCGACAATGTCGCACCGCAGTCGGCGAGTATCCACATCATTGGCAAGGGTCGCCGCGAACGTGCGCTGCCGCTTTGGAAGACAACGGCTGCGGCACTCCGCGCCTGGTTGGCTGTTCGCGGGCCAATTGCATCACCTGAGGTGTTTGTAAACGCTCGCGGTGAGCCCTTCAGTCGCTGGGGCATCGCATATATTCTACGGCGGCACGTCAAAACCGTAAATCAAAAGTGTTCAATGCTGCATGGCAAACGAGTCTCACCCCATGTACTCCGGCACACCTGCGCCATGATTGTGCTGCAAGCAACCCAGGATATCCGCAAAGTCTCCCTCTGGTTGGGGCATAGTAATCTGACCACGACGGAGATCTACGTTCGGGCCGATCCTACGGAAAAGCTGGAAGCGATTGAGGCGATCGTGCCGCCCAGCCTTCGAAAGGGCAAGTTCCGGCCTCCAGACAAACTGCTGGCTCTTCTGAAAGCGAAGTCTTAATGGAGAGTAAAAGGGGTGTGTCGCTCCGTGCGGCATGCCCTTCTGCCGTCCCGGGCCCCATTAGGAAACACTCCCCATAATGCAGGTAATGGAGAAAACCCCATTACGTGTCGAAACCGCCATTGCGCAAAATGTCAGACCAATGCTCGCGACAAGTGGCTGGCTGCTCGCGAAAAAGAGCTACTGCCGGTGCGCTACGTGCACGTGGTCTTCACACTTCCGCACCAGCTTTCTCGTCTCGCTCTGTCCAATAAGAGGGTTCTCTGCGATCTTCTGTTTCGGGCTAGCGCCGCAACGCTGCTGGAAATAGCCGCGGATCCAAAGCACCTCGGTGCTGAGATCGGTTTCATGAGCGTGCTTCACAGTTGGGGGCAAACTGTCCTGCACCATCCGCATGTCCATTGCGTGATTCCAGCAGGCGGTCTTTCCCTCGATCATCAACACTGGGTACGCCCACGCTATCCGTTCTTCCTGCCGGTGAAGGTGCTCAGCCGCATCTTCCGCGGAAAGTTCACCGCCG
>JBAUZG010000285.1:0-23742 GCA_049585195.1 Bryobacteraceae bacterium
CCGGATCTGCATCAATCAATACGTCGCGCAACCCGAGGCTGGGTAGTTCAGCAACATAACAGTCATTCCGCGTATCGAGTCGCGCCCTAACGATATCGATCAGTTTGACTGAACCTTGTTCCTTCGAACGAGCTTTGAAGAGCTCTTCCTCTCCTGTGCGAACCGTCCGCTGGCTTAGCTGCTTTTCGACGATCTCTAACCCTTCCGCAATCTCCTTCTCGTCCGTGCTGGCGCAATAGCGCCCCAGAAGAAACTCGACTACATAACTGGGTACCGGGTACTGCCGTGAATATTTACGCACCAAATCCTTGCGAACCAAATAGCCATCAAAAGCCTTCGCCGCCAACTGATCTAACTCATCCATTGCGATGCTCATACCGATTCCCCTACCGTTGTTGTCCGTCTGTCCAGAACCTCGCCATCCTCGCTTAGAAGAACGACGGTTGCTGCCGCGCCTTCATGCCTGTCGTCTGCAACTGCGAGGCTGACCTCTGTGGCTGAGTCGAGTTTCTTCACTGCTGCCGCGATACTCGTGTCGGCTCGGCGCGCGTTTAGGCGGAGATCAATCCGCACGGTCGGGTCATTCGATTCGATGCCGACGCGAACGCGCATGCCCCGCCACTCAACCGACCGGATGACTGCCCGTATGGCATCGGCGCCGCGCTCGACCACAATCTCGGGTATCACGCATTCCTGTGGACTCAATCCTCCATGCGAGTATTGGTCGCCTTCCCGAAAACAGGCAATTCCCAGCGGCGAAACCATCCGAACGTCTGGATTCCAGTGCCATGGATAACTCGGAACTGCAACGTCCGCGTCACCCTTCATCACTGCGCACCGTGACCACTTCGTCGCGGTCAGATAATGAGGCAGATCGACTTTGGGGAGCCTGGTGGGCAAGAGTAGCCAGCCGTGATCCGTCACGACGCGAACCTTTCGCCACCCGGTATTTAGTAGTCCCTCAATGCGATCGGCAATCTGGTCCAGTTCACGATCCAGGTGTCGCGGCAAGTCTCCTTTGAACGTGTGTCCGCACGTGTCGATCTTTCCGCACTCTGCCCAGCCACCCTCGTTTGATCCCGAGGGAAAGCGATCTTCGTTCGACGCGAGGGTCTCGATACCGCGCCGTTCCATTGCGTCTCGCAAAACAGAGGCGGTTGCCGCCTTCGCATCCAGCACCGGTGTGAAATCCTCGCCTCGGTTGCCCGCGAGCTCTTTCGCTATCGGCGTTACTGCTGGTTTCGCCGTTGCTGTCACCGTTGGCAGGGCAGCGAAACGATACATCATCCGCACGGTCAGAGTTCTCGATTGCAGCTTCTCCGCAAGTCGGCCCCCCTGGTCAAGCCGCAAGCCATCCACGAACAGAAGGCACGCCTCTTTCTCGGTAGGCACAGGCCCAGCCTTTGGCATAGACTGCTTTCGTATTAACTGCTGAAAGTGCCTCGCGGATGCATCCAACCATGGCTCATATAACGCGTGAACGGCGTTTGCCATGATCGCGCGGTCAGTGGAATTAGTCATGGCCGACAAAGCGTCCATAGCAGCACCGTCGCACTGCCAGCCGCTCTCGGCATAAGCGGCAGCTACGGTTTCCAGAGTCGGCCCACCAACTGGTATCTGAGCCAGCTTCGCGAGTTTCGCGAGCGGCTCCAGAGCCTGTGCCCAGGGGCTTTGTCCCATCCGCGCCCACACCCAGCCGCGCCGTTCAGAGTGCGTTCGTTCGAGTTCCAGTGCTCGCCGGCAGGCATCAGCATGGGGCTGCGCAGCAAGTCCTTCAATGGCATTGCGGAGGTTCGCCTCTTCGGATTGGTTCACGCCGGGATACCGCTCCGGATCGTCGAGCAGATTTCGCTTATGTTCTGGAAGGCATTTGGCGACGCCAGGATAAAGTTTGGGTGATTCGCAGAAGCGCATCCAAACCGTATTCCATGCGCCCTCGCCTTCAGCGAGACGAGCGCCAGCCTCGGCGACCCCGTTACGTTCTGGATCAAACTGAAACTCCCGCCGGCAAACGCCGCAAAATGCCTGCCATCGGTTGCCCTTTGCACCCTCCTCGAACGGTTTTGGCGCTGAGATCCAGCGAAGCAGGTCCCGAACTGGATCAGTCACGGCCAACTTATCGAAATCGTCCGCGTCGAGTCTCCGGCCGAGTAACGACGTCACGTCGGCATCGGCGAGCAGAGGCAACGCTCTTACCATCGCCTCCTCGGTGCGACGGTCCTGTGCGACATCCAAACCCAGGCCGGCTTCAGAAACGAGGAATGCCGCAACTGTCCAGTCGCGCCCGTTGGCTTGATGCCAAACACGACCGCGAAACTGCAATTCGACCAGGGGCTTTAAACGATCCGGGCATTCCGCACCCGCGCGAAGCTCTTGCCGGCTTACGCCCGGGAGAAACAGAATAGGCGTTTTCTCTGGAGGCGGAGAAACATCCAGTAGCACACGGTCGACCACACACTTCAGCCAAATCGCAGGGCCGGATCGGATCTCGGGCTGGTAAGGCCCGAGCGTAAACAGCTCCGGGACGAGTGCCCGCAATTGAGGCAGCAGCGGCATCCATTCGGCGCTTGCATCCGTCCAAACCAGCGCAACTGGCGCCACTTCACCATCACGAGCGCGCAGCGCTGTCGCGAATGATTCAAGGAAGCGCTCAAGCAGTCTCATTACGCGCTTTCCTGTCACGTGCCGCCTGCTTTTCCGCAATAGTCAGATGAACATCGTTGGTGCGATCAGTTGATCTGTCGAACCATGGAAAGTCCTCCGGATCACGAGGGGGCTCCTTCCCTCGATCTTTTCCAAACGGCAATTTGATCGGTGTTTCGCGCAGAATACAAGCGTCCCGGCGCGACGGCTTATACGGCTTCGCTTCAAGCCACGGGCGCATATTGAGTCGCACGCCGTCATTAAGATCCGGTTCCCAGCCAATTGGCTGCTGGTGAATCGGTTTCCAGCGAACGAAGATGTCAAACGGCGGTTCGCCTTTCAAAATCGCTTCGAGTTGTTGCCGAAGATGATGTGCGGCGACAAGCCGCGCGTCGGCTCCGTCTACCTTACCGATTTGGCTCTCTTGAGTTCGAATCCAGTCTCCGAGATACGTATAAATGAGGCGTTCCAAAGTTCGGCGGCCTTGGCCATTTGGTCCGGCCAATTTGTGGTAGTTCACTAGGGCATTGAAGCCATCGTTTCGACCGTCCCAAACATGCCAAATGAAAGGGCGCGCATGAAAAATGTCGCAATGCTCTCGGAAGACCCCCGTTAAAAGCCAGCTTTCGAGCGTCTTAAAATCGCCCACCAAATCTGCAAGCCTTTGAGCGGACCACTCCTGGCAGTACGCGCTCGCGAGTAGAGCGCGAAGTCGGATGTGAGCCGGCTCGTGTTCATGAACGGAGCTCAGACAGGCAATTCCATCTGGAACTGCATGGTGTTCTAAAACTAAGTCGTTGGGATTTAATTCGGGGCAGTCGGGAAAGCGCGATCCGCTTTGTCTGGGCCAGCGGTATCCGAGCAGCCGCGAAACCGCCACTTGGAGTTGGCGAGTCGATTGTCTCAGGCTTCCATTAAACAGCCACTGCGTCGGGTCGGCAGAGTATGGCTTCGGCAAGCCATCTGGGTACTTCTCGGCTGCAAGTGCCTTCCAATACGAGAGGTCAAACGGCACCTTCAATAGCGTGTGGTTCGTGATGTTCAGCTTTTGGTCTATTCTTCGAATCGATTTGCTGAACTCTTGCGACGAGCAGAAAGCCCAGATTGCGGGCAGGAGAGACTCGTCCCGCGGTACGAGCGCCGCGCAGTTACCGTCGAAGATGTGCCCGTCGTAGCGAGTTACGCGTAGGTGACGCATCAGCGTCACACAGACACCTCGTCTATTCCACGCTTCCGAGCCCCGTGTCGGCCTGATTCCGCTATTGCCTTCTAAGCGTCGCAATTCATCGGCAAGTCTCATCAGCGTTCCGCGTCCTTGCTCCCAAAGCACAAAAAGTTCTCTACCGCCGAAATCGCACGATTCCTCGACCGTGCTCTGAACTGGTGCCCAGTCAGGAGAGGCCGCGTCGATCTCCCAGAAGAACCGGCTAAAGCGAGGAAAGTCTCCTGTCCCCTGTCCCCAGTAGGCGTCAGCGTACGAAGACAAAAGAGAGGTTGTGTCGATGGGCTCAAGGGCAATCCTGGCCTCAGGATTGTTCAATTGAATCTGCTGTTCAGCTCGGATTGGTGCCTCAGTCGAAAGCCTTTGAGCCTTTTCGGCCGGCGTCTTCATCTCTGCCAAATCCAACCCCGCGAACGAATGCTCCTCTGGAGGTTGCCCGTGGGAAAGACCGAGCAGTGCGGCGAACGCACCCGCCGCGGCTGAACTTTCGAATGCATGCTCACCCAACCGGACTACAAAATCCCACTGGGTATCACGCAGCAGTTGCTCGCGAAACTTCTTGTAGCTTGTAAGGAATAACCAGTTCTGCGGTGTGACGAGAGCGGCAGAGCCCCCTGGCGCGCACCAGCGCACGATACGATCTACCAAGCAAGTTGCGATGTCCGCTTTTGCATAATTGTGATACCTCTCGCAGTATGAGCTGAGCTCCGCGTGTTGCTTACCACGCCCGAGATATGGCACGTTCGTTGCCACGAGCGTGAATTTGCTTGCGAGAATTCGCGCAGCGGCAAGAAGACCTTCGGCTGCAATCGCTAGTTCCTTGTCCTCATCGCCTAAACCCTCCTGAGCAAGGGCTCGTTCCAGTAGCGGTTCCACTTGGTCGAATCGCGCCGTGATCAGGTCCCCCACGCGTGTGGGGTCGATCAGACTTCCCAGTGTTGGTGCCTTCTGGAATAGCTCATAGAGCCTCTGCATGGTTGTGCGTACGAATGAATCGTCACCAGCCAACTTGACCCATTCGATTTCCGTCGGGTTGATGCCGAGACCTGAACAGGCGAGGTGTAAGCGTGGCAGAGGAACTACTTCGCCAGCAAGTCGCCATGCCGTTAGAGCCAGATTGAATGCGGCAATCTGGCTGCATCTAGCATCGAGCTCAAGTCCGCACAGGTTATCTCTGAGCGTTGAATAAATAGCCTCGGAGACAGTCAGATCCTCCTCGGCCATCCGCATACGCACGACTATTGGAAGTGCAAAGGTCAAGAAGTGCCCGCTGCCCATGCAAGGGTCCAGCACGCGCAAATCACGGGCACGCTTCGGCCAAGCTTCAAAATTCCCTGCCGCAGGAGTTCCGTCCTCTCTTAGGCGCAGATACGACCATTCGTAGCCGTCAAGCTCCGCCGCGCCGCGCCGGGCCGTCCACCAAGCGCCAAGCGTGTTGTGCAGCAGAAAAAGGACCATGTAATCGTCGGTGAAGAGCTGCGTAACCGGAGCGAGCTCATCAGCACCGATTTTGTTCTCTGACCTGTTAACACGATCCTTCTCCTCCTTCTGCCAGAACTGATACACCCAGCCGAGGCTGTCGTCAGTAACGAAGATTTCTGTCGATAGCTGTTCCAATTTGGTCTCAAGCTGCTGACGCTTCTCCGGTGGAAGGCTGACTTCGAGAACCGGATCTCCGGGCCGGAAGACCTCCAGCAGCATCCGTTGCGCAAATTCCGAAGCAAGGTCGAGCCAATCCCGCCCAAGTTCGCGGGCGCGCTCTTGGACATCAGCCATTGAAAGCGAAACGTGGTAGTGAGGATCGAGCAGAAACCCATTCTCGGCAAGAAATCGCGCAAAAAGCATGCGATGCCAGTGCTCGTAGGCACATGCCTGGGCGAGATGGCCGATTGATTGCTTGCCTTCCCGGTCTCGTCCATCGCCAAGCAGGCGTGCTCTCGCCCGCAATCGGAGCCGAAGGTCGCGCTGGCTCGGGCACATGGTACTGAATGGCTCTGTCTCGTCAACAGCCAGCGATTCAAGCGCCGATTTTGCGCCCTCTTCGGCTATGCGCCGCGCCTGAACAACAGTATTTTCGAGAAGCCTGCGAAGCTCACGTGAGAGTGAGGGCATTACTGAACCTGTACCGGCCCTTCCTGTAATGCATTCAAGAGCGTTTCGCGCACGCGCCCGGTCCACTCGTTTACATCTTCGGGTGTGCGGAGTGTGGCCCGCTCGATGGCGACAAAATGGACTTTCGGCTCAAGCAACTGCGCGGCTTTTCTTACTGCATTCTCGACGCGTGTGGCCACGGCATCCGCCTCCGCCCTGCGCGCCGGGAGATTGCGGTTATCAAGTGCGTTAAGCAGACAGGTATCGTCGCTTAAGTCCGGTTTCAAAGGCGCGCTGAGCCCGACCTGGCTGAGAATGGAAGCTCGGTCTGTGGGCGGAACTCGCTGCCAGTTGGCGTCCGCTTCAAGCTCAGTCAGTCCTGTTGAATACGCTATCTCGTGTGCCTGGTGCGCTTCGTTGACGGCGTTCCGAAGTAAATCGGCCAGCCGCGCGCGAATCGGTGTCGCGGGATCGGAGGCATCGAGGAGCATTCGGTTGTCTCGGATTCCATCCACTTGCTCCAGGACTCCGCTCGCTGAAGGCAAATGCTTTGCGTGCATTACCAGTCTCTCGATCAAGCGCCAGCCGGGGAGCCGGTCTGAAACCAGCTGTTTCGTCTGTTTCCAACTCTCGATGCGAGAGATCAGCGACTGGCCTTGAGCTGCAAGCGAAGAAAGCTGATCATTGCCAACTTGCCGTTCGATATCTTCGATATCGGTAACAGTCGGAAGTGCAGGAAGTGGCGCATCGCCCCCAGCTTCTTTCGCCAGTGCGAGGACCTGCCTCAAAAACTCAGGAGCCTTTAGCGCAATATCGTTCGTATCGGCCTTAATGCCGAGCGTGAGGTAGAGCTTGCGGATGGCCAATCGATCGCCGTGTGAAAGCGTTGTGCGCTCGACGCGAAATTCGGCCTTCTGTATTTTGTTTTGGTCTAGTTGGCCTGGCGCAACTGGTGATCCGTTCAGCGTGGCATTAATGAATTGGCGGTGATGCAACGCCATAATTGCCGTGTCAACCGCGTCACGCGGCCATCCGAACGGGCTTGATTCCAGTTCTTTCCGAATCTGAGTGCCGGTCTTTCCGATCCCGATTGCTGAAATAACTTCCTTTGATACCAGGTGTTGCTCGATGTTGCCGTCGTATTTGACAGGTTCAAAAGGCCGATCCGCGCCGTCCCGCGCACGCTTTAATGCGGCCTCCCACGCGGCGCTGGTGTAGTCTGCTTCCTTGAAGCGCGGGAACAGTCGAGCAAGCGCATCCTCCGCCCCAGTCTTAAGCCGCTCATCAACAGTCAGCTGAAGGAGTTCGTTTCCGCCACCTTTGAATACCCTGGCGTTACCGACTATTTCGGAGATCAATTCATCGCGAGTCCGCTTGGCCTCAGTGAGACGAACATTCATGCTTTGCCGCGCCTGTTCGGCCGTCTCACCGCTGATGCTCTGTCGCGCGATCAGCGTCTGCTCCGCGGCCTGCACAGTTGCGATCGCGGTCAGCAGCTCCTGTCGGGCCTTACTCGGGATGAAAACAAAGAGCACCGGGCTTGATTGTCCCGCCTTTCGAGCAGCATCCTCGACCGCTTTAGCAGAACCTGAAAAGCCGTCTTGAATCCAAATTGGAATGGACTCGCCATCAGGCTGTGGAGGCTCCTGTCCACGAGCTATGAAGAGGCTGCGAGGCTCTTTTGCCGCGCCGTGGAGCAGTTTTATCCCCCGCACCAAGCGATCAACTTCGGCGTTAAGTAAACGATCGCGCTGTTCATCAAAATTCGTAGCATCGTTCCGAAGTCTCGTCTCCCGCCCCTTAAAGTCGGCGTCCCATGCCCGGCCTTCTTCTGTCTGGATCCGAAATTCGAGGTTCGGTTCGGAACCGACCCGCATCAAGCGGCCTTCGGCGGCCAATTTGTCCAGTGCTGCGGCGACTTCATTGCGCAGCTTACCGTTATCGGCATTAAGGTCTTCGACTAGAAGATCCGCGATCTGTTCTTTGGTGGCTCGAATGCCTTTGTCTGCGCTGGCCTCTCGGTTGAGTTGTCCGATCAGGAAAACCAACCCGGCGATTCGCTGTCGCATTTTAGCTTCGTATGCACTCTGGCCGCTTCCATTCGACCGGCCAAGCTCGACGATTCGCTCGTTGATTTCGCGGGGTAGCTTCCCAGTCGAGACCATCTCGGGAGCGAGGGCTTCAAATAGATCTGCTGCCGGAACGAGCGAGCCGAGCGCCTGATTGGCGATTCGAACAAGCGAGTCATAGATGATCCGGAGTTGCGATCTAAGTTGGCTTTGAGTTCCGGCTGCATCGACCTGCCGAAAGCATTCTTCCCAAAATCGGCGGCGCACTGGAAGAAGTGGATAGTCATCCGCGATAATCGGCTTGTCGGCGCTCCGTTCGGCAATTTTCGTTCCTTGCAGCTGGCGTGAAATTTCGCCGGCATGTGTCTCGAGCAGCCGCGTAACATCGCCGCGGGCCGTTGGTTGCTTCTGTAATAAGACCTTCCGTGTGACGGCTTCTACATCGGTGTCTGACAGCTGTACCCGGATAGTGAAGCGGTCCATTAGTTTGTTCAGGAGCTTCACGCTGGTAAGTGCCGACTGGCCGGCCCCAACCAGGACGACTTGGCTATCGAGCGACTTGGAGACCGCTTCGGCGACCTCGGTAATGAGGGTCGACCGGGCTTCGGAGTCACCTATATATTGCTGGATCTCGTCAAGGATCAGGATCGTGCAAGGGAGCTGCCCATTCTTGCCCTGCCGCTTCAAAACGCGGCGGGCCATTTCCAGGAATTCGGGAGTCGTGAGGTCCTCTGTCCGTCCCGGAAATTGCGCACGTAACGTCTTTCTCGCCTCCGCCTCACTCGGCGCGAAATTCTTATCGCATGCAAGGAGAGCTTTGGAGATAACGGGGCTGACGTATAGATTGTTGAGTTCGCCCGCCCACGTTTTCCCGGCCGCCGCAACTGCCGCCTGCACGCGGTCTAGGTAACCTTGCTCCAAAAGCCAGAGTTGGAACTGTGCCAATTGGTATTGCTCGGGCAACTTGCACGCACGCAGGATGATCCCAAGCACCGTGAGCCGGACGTTTTCTATGGTGCCGGAAGGCATCGAGCCAGGTGCGGCGAGAAGTCCACCCGAGCGCTTACCTGCAATATCGAGTTCTCGCAACAGATCGCGGATATCGTCCGGCAGTGTCGGAACCAGGCTGCGCGCCGTCGCACCATCGGGAAACTCCGTGTTGCGCCACAGGTGAGCGAGCATCTGAAGAAGATGCGACTTACCGCTTCCAAAAAAACCACTGACCCAGGCTGCCGGCTGCCGTGGCTGACTCTGATTTTTCAAGAACGAATCGAGAATGCGGTACATGCCGTCCGCATACTGCCCTTCACAGACGAATGTGGACAGCTCGCCCCGAAGCGCCTGAAGCGCATTTGAGTCCGACAGGTCGCCAGCCACGCGCGCCTGGCCGTTGTTTACCAGCGGGAGCTGCGAGGGATCACGAAGAAGACAGTCTTTTATCAGCATCAGTGGGAGTCCGTTTGGTGTTGAGTTATGGGAACAGCGAGATAGTTCCAGCCGTCGCGCGCGTCGAGAAGACGATAGTTGTGCTGGTCATACGTACCCGGAAAGAAGACAATGAGACGGCCCTGAATCGCGGGCTCGACTAGTTTGAGAACTTGCGAAACATGGGTGAACCCGTAGAGCGATGCGGCCCCGAAAATCCCAACAACCGAGTTCGGAGATCGCCCAGCACCTTCGAGCACGGCGCGAATTCGACCAGCGGCGAACTCTGGAAATTCGGATTGGAGTTTCATCTGGAGGTCTTCGGGCGATTCAAAATAAGCATCCCGATATTCCTCCGCGGCCATCCACTCAGCGAATGCGCCGGACAGGTCCACCTCATGCCACTCGTGGCCAGCCTTGCGTGCTGCTGTTTCGAATTCGCCCTTTCGCGCCAGCAGCATTCGCTCGAGTTCTTTGTCGTAGACGATAACGATGACTCGTTGTGCGCCAGCCACTGTCCGCTGCCAGGGCAGTGCGATGTGCCGCCCAAATGTTTCTGCGAGCTGCTCAATGCGACCCATCAACGCCTCCTCGTATCCTCGGGGTCCAGCTGGCTCAGACTGAGATCGAATACGCCGCCGGCCGTACGGAGATCAATCAGGCCCATGCGCTTAGCACCGATCACGAGATGCTGGGCGGTTGAGGCGCTGCAATCCAACACCTCCACCCAGCCGGTTGAAAACAGGTCGTCACCGTGGAAACCGGCACCATGGCCCAAGTAGAGCGCGAGGGCGAGGGTCGCTGGCGTTGCTGTAACCAGACGGCGGATTTTGAATGTCCGCCCCGTCAAATGTCCTGATTGGGTCCACGAGCTCGCAGCGTTTCGGACGACTTTGTTTAAAGTCGCCTCGCCCAGGCGGTCTTCAGTATCGGCCCGAAGCGCATCGTGCATAGCCGATCTCTGGAATTCCGCGCCTGCCGGCACGCTGAGAATCGAGCCGGCGGTAGCACGAAGTAAAGGGTCTCGGGCGAGCGCTGCGAGTAGGGCGAGTAAGGGGCGACCAGGTTCGTCCGCTTCCCAAAGCCGGCGGAGAATTCGAAAGATTGGGACCGTGTAATCCAGCGCGTAAAGGGTTCCAAGCCGAACATTCGTCTGACGCCGCGCGGCCGCCGTCGGCTTTGCGAGGCAGTTCTGTTCGATAATTGCGTCGGCATAGTCCCTCCGGGTGGCATTCGGGGACGAGGATTCGAACAGATCGCTGAGCTCCGACAGCATCAACGTGCGACTAGTATGTGTTCCGACCAGCCCTGAGCGAAATCCCCTGGCATTTCTAACTTCGTCGCTGTTCGGGAAAAACTTCGATCGAGGGATGAGTCCCGACATTTTGGCCGCCATTCCTGTCATAAGTACTAGAGGCTATCTTGGACCAAAAGGCTCAGGGAAGTCAAATTCACGACGGCAAGTTTGCCGTCGTAAACGTCTGGCTTATCTGCAGTCAGTTCGGTTATTACGCTTCAGAACGGAGGGCTCAAAGTGCTCTCCATGAACCTCCACCCAAAAAGTGCGGGAAGACCCTTCAGGTGATCAGCCTCGTCCCTTTTAGGCGTTTTACCAAGGCCATGTTTTGCTTTTCCGTTAGCTGCAGTGATCTGGCTCGGTGGATAAGAGATCATTTAAGTGCTGCACAAGACGCTTAGCCTCTGCGTTTCGGCTCTTGAACCAGTCAGTAGACCAGATTCGGTAGATCCTCCAGCCCAGGCTCTCTAGAATCTCTTGACGGAGGCGATCGCGGTCTCTGGCCGACCGGCCAGAATGATAACTGGCACCGTCGCACTCAATACCTACAAGATATGCGCCTGCTTTGGTTGGGTGTTTCACGGCCAGATCTATGAAAAATCCAGCAACACCAACCTGGGGAACTACATCGAATCCGCTTTCCTTCAGCAATGCCCCTACAGATCTCTCGAAGTCGTTGGTCGGCTGATCACAACCCTCTTCAGGAGTTTCCAAGATCCCGGTACGTGCAAAAGTTAGGTATTGTTTGAAGGCCCGGAGACCCCAAGCACTGCTAGCACTCGTCTGAATCTTGTCAGGATCGAGCGAACTGAACACCTCGGTACGTTTCTTGGCCCGCGTGAAAAGAACATTCAATCTGCGGTGTCCGTTGGCACTGTTAATGGGGCCAAATCGCTGATACTGGTTTCCTTTGGAATCAGGACCGTACGTCGCCGAGATGAAAATTACGTCCCTCTCATCCCCCTGAACATTCTCGAGATTCTTGACGAAAAATGGCTCGGGACCAAAATTCATTTGCTCCTGATAAGCCAGCGCAAACGGGTCGGTGCGTAACCGGTGGTCAAGGAGCTCTTCGATCAGTTCACTTTGTTCGCGGTTGAGTGTTACGACACCAAGCGACTCATCCGGCCGATTCTGCATGTGTTGCAACACTGCCTCCACGACCACGGCAGCTTCTTTTGCGTTGCGGCCATTCTCGAACATGCCAGAAGCAGAGTGATATCTCACTCCGAGGCTGGGGTGATCGTGGTAAGCAGAAGGGAAAATAACGAGATCACCTTGGTAGAACTCGCGATTTGAGAATGCGATCAAGCTGTGATGGCGGGATCGATAATGCCACCGCAGGCGCCGCACAGGCTGATAGAGACTGCTAGCAACGTCCAGAATGCTTTCTCCCTCTTCAGCGACAGTTCGCGAATCCTCTGACGCATCTTCGGCGTCAAGTGCGACTCGCTCAAAGAAAGTTGTCGGCGGCAGCTGCTTTGGATCACCAACGATCACGATCTGGCCGCCTCTGGCGATCGCGCCGATGGCGTCTTCAGGCTTCAATTGAGAGGCCTCATCCATTACGACAAGATCGAACTGCAATTCTCCTGGAGCCAAGTACTGTGCCACAGACAGCGGGCCCATCATGAAGCAAGGTTTAAGACCCTGGAGCGCCCTGCCCGCCCGGCGAACCAATTGCCGGATAGGAATATGCCGCTTTTGTTTATTGATCTCATGCATTATTAATGCAAGCTCGGTCCAAAATCCTACCGGGCCGCTTCGATTGCCATACGGAACATCTCTCTTATCGATAACGGATGCGGCACGCTCGCGGTACAGCTTAATTACGTGCCGATCAGACACGGCGAACTCTTTGCGAACTTGCTCCTGAGTGACGCCATTGAAGTCCGCGAGTTCAGGGTATTGAGCGAACAGAGCTCTGGCAAGAGAGTTGTAGAACAAGAATCGGAACGCCGGAACTAAATGCTCTGGGGCCACCGTTTTCGAATCGGCGAGGTCCGTCAGTTTGGACAATCCGGTTTCTCGACTGTTCAAGCGGAGACGAACGAAATGTGTCCAGCGCGACAACTCATCTCTATTGGCGAGCGCCGCTTGGGCCTTCTGTTCGACGGCCTGGAATCGCGGCCCCTTGTCGGAGAGCAGGTCAGATCCACTGAGCGCGCTAATATCGGAGCTCAGATCCGAAAGTCGTTCTCCGGATACCGCTACAACGGAGAGCAAGCCGCGGATTTGCTCCAGCCGCCTCGAATACTCTTCAGATAGAATCCAATCGATCGCCTCGGTTGGTAGCTTCGTTTGGTAGAGAGTCTGCGCAAAACTCAAGACGTCCTCTATTGGTTTCCGATCGGTTGTGGGGCCAGTGTATAAATCGCCCAGCAGATCACGCAGAACGCAATTACTACTAGAAATAGTTGCGTTGGCTTCTTGATACGTTTTTGCGGCGTTTACCAAGCCTGGGATGATGGAGACTGGCGTGCCACGCCGAAGGCCCACAGCAGTCAAAGCTCTCATTGCAACTTCCAAATTACCGTTAGCTTCTCGTAGCCAGTCGAGGAGTTTTGAAATCGACTCAGATGGCGGACGCGAATGGGCTGAAATGCCTTTCACGAAAGTAACCAGTAACTCTTCAACTTGCTGCAACTGCGCACGATTCTTGTTGTGAGCCGGCAGACCTGCTCGGAGCGCTCGTAGGCGCTCGATTCGCGTCCGAAGAAGGAGGTTACGAAACGCGCTTGAATCCGCATCATCGTCCGGTAAGAAGGTAAATACTTCTTGGTACCAACTAGCAAGGACTCGGAAATGCTCGAAGTTCGTCTCAATTCCCGTGAAATGAGCGCCAAGGACCTCACGATAAAGCGGGGCACCTTCGAAGCACGCTCGAGCGCGTATGTATTCAGAAATGGATCGGAGGTCCCGTGCCATATCATTTCGAGAACGTTTTCTGCGAGAGCGCGAGATGCGTCGGTACATCCCGACTGCTTGTCGGTACCCGCCGTGTCCAAACAAGACTTGTAGGAGACCGGCCCGAGTCACCCTGGTGGCGAACTCTCCCAGTTTGGAATGGTCGGCGATCTCCGTTGCCAATTGGATATCAAAGTTTGCGCTCAACTTCTCATGGCAATCTCGCAACTCCCTGGCTTCGCGTGCCGCATTGCGGATAGCTTCGCACGCGCCATCTGATTCCAGAGCTGGCATCCGTAGATGAAGGGCTTCTAGTGGAGCGCTTTCGATCAACCGTGTACATTGAAGCAGGAACGAGATGCCGCGAATGCTGACAGAGGCTTCACATCCCAAAAAAGCTCGCAAGCGCTCCAGGGCAGCTTCGGTCTCGCTGAGCATCGCTTCCGTAGCCTTCCTCCCCTCGAGTAAGTCGTTCAATTCGGCAGGAGTTAATTCCTGAAGCCCGCACTCGGCAATGGACTCGTACGCGGTCATCAGCTGAGCTGTTGCACCTTCCCTGAGGAGTTGTTCGGGTGCGCTGATGTCCTTCTCGAGGATACCCAGGCTAGCGGTCAGCCTTTCTAGGTCCCGTGTGAAGTCGCACAAAATGTTGCGGGAGTGAGGGTCTCGGCACAGTGCTAAGAAACGCGGGTTAAACGAGTGATCTGCCGTCGGAAGCTGGGCTACAAGCTCGCGAGCCCGCGCGAATCCTTCGGCCGTCCCGTCGAGACCGAGATTGGCGATCTGACCGAGATTTTTTCCGGCCACTCTAGCCACTTCCTGTTCTTCGAAAAACTCAGTGAGCAGCTCCACTATGCGCTCTTCCTCGTCTAGAGTGAGCGCTCTTTCAACCCAGGCCCATGGATGAGCTTGAAGATCCGGGCATATCCCTAGAACACTTGTGAGTTGTCGAGCATATATCGAAAGAAACTGTTCTTTTTCGGCAAATTGGGCGCGCGTCATTGTTAGCGCGTCCGGCACATGACCTTTCAATTCACGCGTGAATGGCAGTTCTCGATAGCAGCGGTCGCAAATCCAGAGTATTTCGAAAACTGTCGTCTCAAATGACTCGACAGGTTTGTTGATCAGCTCCGCGTATCTTGCTAGCCGCTGTTTTCTGTCCTCGCTTATAGAAAGATGATGATCGAGATCTCTCGAGTCCCGAAACGTACCCTGCGCTCTCAAGCGCTGAGCAATATCGTTCAGGATCTCGTGTTTCTTACCCTTGTGGCTGTGCAGTTCCAGACAGAACAGACCAAGTCCGGCCTCATCCAGCCGCCGACGGACCACCTCGAGTGCTGCTAATTTTTCAGCAACGAAAAGTACCGTCTTGCCCTTGACCATCGCCGCCGCTATTAGGTTTGTTATGGTCTGGGATTTGCCAGTACCCGGTGGGCCTTCGATTACCAGATTTTGGCCGCGCAAGGCGTGAATGAGGGCACTGTGCTGCGAACTGTCGGCGTCCAGAATCACCGGCGGTACCTCCGCCTTCAGCTCTGGTGCATCAATCAGAAACTCTTCGGCGCGCGACACAGCCTCGTTCTTTATCCCCTCAAAGAGCTCTCGAACCAACGCGTGTTTGGCAATCCCTGGCCATATGTTGGGATCCAAATCCCGATACATCAGAAGCTTGCCGAAGCTTAGTAGCGATAACGTAATCTGCCGGCGAATCCGCCAACGTTTCTTCTGTTGTAGGAGATGCGAGAAGGCGGTAAAGTACGCCTCAGGCGTGTGCTCATCTTCGAAATCAGGAATGTCGAACCCAAAGTCGCGCCGCATTTTCTCCACGAGCGAGAGGTTTGTGGAGAGATCTTCTCCGGAATACTCCAGAGAGCATTTGAAACCTCGCCCTTTGCCGCCACTGCGCTCCATCGCTACTGGAAGCGCCACAAGGGGCGCGTATCTAGGTAGCTGTGAATCATCGGACTCGTACCACTCGAGGAATCCGAAAATCAAGTGGAGAATGTTTGTGCCGGACTCCTCGATGGCGGTTTTCGCGGTGCTCCCGATTTTTCGGGTCAATGCTTCCAGACCTTCCCAATAGTGCAAAACCGGAAGGACGTTGGCACTACGTGCCTCCATCGTTTCGGAATCTTCCAAATCGTAGGAAATGCGCCAACCAAGTAGGCTTGCTTGATCCGCCGCGGGCGGTTTCGACCGTGCTGCTTCAGCATCTCCATTCCGTTGTATGAGTGCCTGAGAATCCGGCTCGGGAACGGGTACGAACTCGAGCTTCTCGCCGTCGACGAGGCTACGAAAAATTTCATCCAGGTTGACATCGACAACGCGAAGAGACGAAGCAGACGAATGCCTAAAGTTCAAAAGCCGGTTTCGATTCGTCAGATCAAGCAGGCGCGTGCGAAGGCTTTCAAGCCCGTCTTCAGTGCTCCCGGCTAGAAACTCAGGACTAAGCGGCGCGGCGGCTGGCGTGTCTTGTCTTATTCCGTTCGTCGTAGGCATTACTGCGTACCGGCTCTTCGTGCCTTCTTGCTGCCGGTCGCGATGTCCCCGCCTGATTCAGAACGTCGAACAGAGTCGTTAAGCAGATTGCCAACTGCTTGCCGAATGACTTCGGCGGCTGAGATACGATTCGCTTCCGCGATGTGCAGGATTTCTGTGTACTGTTCTTCCAACAGTGTGATTGATATGCGAATAGTTTTCTTGCTCGCCAAGGCCATGGAGACCCTAGCGTACCAGAAATAATCACCACTTTTGTGGTGAAGACTTATAGGATTATTCTGAGGTCGTCCCTGAATTAGGGCACTGAATCTTCGGGTGCCGACAAATCGTGCTGGCGCGTTTGAGAGCAGTGGCGCAAGGCGCAAGATGACCACTCTCGTCACCCTGGGCATCGGTGGCGTGATGCGCAACATGGCTCACCGATGTGCACAGTGGTGCAGTGCGCAAGACGGCCCATGGGAAGAGAGAATCGACAGAGTCGGCCGGGAGCAGACTACATCCAATTCAACATGTTGGCGCGCCTGGGAGGGAGAAATATCTTTCAGCATGTATTGCAGGTGTCCGGCGGTATCGACGGCTACGGATCTCATGGGCGGACGCGACATCTTGCACTCGCGAACACGTTACCATCTCGACTCGACTCCGCCCGATACGAGCAGCAAACGCCTGCGGGGTGCTGATTCAACCCGAAGCGAATCAGTGTCTGACAAAAATAACGAATCAGCCAAATTATTGTTGACAATGTCAGATTAGACCCGTATACTTCAGTTGGGAGTGTCCAAATGCCCGATGGCGACAGTCTCAATTGGAAAGTCCGCGGTATCGGCTCCCGCCGTGTCCTCGTGTTAGCGCGTAGTGGAACTGACTGTCAACTGGTCAGCCATGCCGCAGTTCAGATGTTCGCGAGACAGGCGAGCAAAGGTTGCTGGAAGCCGGCGATTCGGGAGATGGCAGAGGCACTCGATTTGTCACTCCAGCAGATTTCGCCGGAAGCCAATTTCACCAAACGCGCCCACATCTTCGATTCGCTAAGTAGACGTCTGAGCGGCATCGTTCAGAACTACTCTGACGATGGAATACGGATCCTGGAGCGCGCTGCCGAACGGACGTTTGGTGCATTGGAGGATCGTGGTGGTCCGCTCACCAAGCAAGCTATCGAAGAGGAACTGCTCTGCCAGTCGGCACGGGCGGTTGTCGATCACCGGGTCCTGCAGCCAACGAGGGTCGAGATCGCACGGGAATGTCAGCGAGATTTGTCGGAGCAGGTTTCTTATGAGCGTGAGCTCCTGTCAAATATCGGACAAGATGCGAGACGGCTGCATCGGACGTTCTTCGTAAGCGTTGATCCAGCCGTCGTCAGAACGCCGCCAAGACGCGTGCCGAAGAAGGAAACCACGCTTCAGCGGCTCAGTGAATCCTTGACGGTATTGCCCGGAGGAGACCAGTGAGGGCACCGCATGTTTTCGAATTCACTGCCGGTGAAAAAGTGCTTGGTATTGAGCCACAGTCTGGTGCGGAGTTGGAGATGCATTACTACTTGAATGACGAGGCCGTGTCGAAGCTCCTAGGGAGCGGGCTCAATTCTCTCCTAGCAGATCTTGTTGATGTTGCGGCTGCAATCCACATTGCTGATCGTTTGGCTGTTCGCGAACGTGCCTTCCCGGAGGAGTGGAAGAGGCAGTTCAAGATTCAAATGCCAGTGAGGTGCCTCTCCGAGTGGCGCCGAAATGACGTTGAAGAAAGTCTGTGCGATTTGTTAGCGTTTATCACTGGGGATGGATGGGATGTGCAGTTCTGCGTGCGTCCTGCTCGCCCGCGTTTTTCGGAGCGACAGAGTTCGCTATTTCCGGTGGACCCGAGCGAGCCCGTCCGTGTCAATTTGTTTAGCGGTGGGCTTGATTCTTTCGCGGGGAATACTGCCGCTCTAGTCGAAAATCCGAATGTCCACTATGTTTGCGTTTCGGCGACGCCGAATCGCCGTCAAGAATTCCATCAAAAGGAACAAGTACGCGTTCTGCGCACGCAGCCGCATCGGTCCCTGACGCACGTCCGCATTCCCTGTTGGCTTGAGTCGAGTTCGGAAGTTCCGCAAGAGCCTACGCGGCGAACTCGCGGTTTTCTCTTCTTGACCCTGGGCGCTGTTAGCGCGTTGAGCGCTGGAAGCGACCGGTTGTTCCTGTATGAAAACGGCATTGGTGCGATCAATCTTCCTTACGAAAGGACGCCCGTGGGCGTACCGAATAGCCGCTCTGTGCATCCTCTTACGTTGATCCTTATGTCGCGTTTCGTTCACGCGCTCACGGGCAAGCAGTTCAGTATCGAGAATCCATGCGTGTTTCAAACCAAGGCTGAGATGTGCTTGCACCCAATCGTACAAGCCATGGCAGGTTCCATTTCAACGACATTCTCCTGCGACGGGTTCCCCGTGCAAAGATCGCGACAGCCGCAGTGTGGGCTGTGCACGTCCTGTATTCTCCGTCGGCTTGCTCTCGAGAATTCCGGATTGCACGGTACTGACGGCCACGGGTACGCATGCGATCTCTATAATTCGAACCAGACGATTAGCCTCAGGCGCCTCAGAGGTCTAGCTGCAATGGAGTGGCAGGTGGAACGGCTTCGTCAAGCCTTCGCAGCCAACGCTGGCTGGCCGCCATTAATGTCTGAATTCCCATCATTACGCCAAACTTGCATCGCCCTAGCGCAACAGACTGGAGATAGCGATGATCTCATCCAAAATCGCTTAGGGCGGCTATATCGTCAGCATTGCGATGAATGGAAAAACTTCCCTCCGTGTCAATGGTTGCTCCTGCAGCGAAAGGTCGCATGAAAATGGAAGGCAAGATCTTGGAAGAGATCGATCCGAGGGCACTGGGTACCCGGCTGCAGGATGCCCGCCGAAGTGCCGGTCTGACCCAACAGTTGGTGGCAGACCAGATGGAAATGGCCCGTACGACGATCGTCGCAATCGAGAAAGGCGAGCGCCGGGTTACGCCGGCGGAATTGATTCGATTCGCCAAGCTCTACCGTCGGCAAGTGTCCGATTTCGTAGGCCGACGTGTGCAGGCGGAGGGGTTCGTCACGCAATTCCGCTCCAACGAACGCCAGGCGCTCGAAGAGAACCAAGAATATGAGCAGGTCGCTTTGGAATTGCAGCAACGATCGCAAGATTACGCTGAGCTTGAAAGGATTTCGGGTTTATCGGGGCCACACGTGTATCCGCCCGTATACGAGACGAGCGGCAGCGCGCCTGAGCAGGTAGCCAGCGATATCGCGACAGCCGAGAGAAATCGTCTGGGCTTGGGTGACGGCCCGATTGGCAATCTTCGCGAGAGATTGGAGGCCGAAGTCGGCCTTCGTATTTTCTATTTTTCGATGCCCTCCAAGATCGCGGGGGCCTTCGCCTATAACGAGGATCTCGGTGCGTGCGTCGGAATCAACTCGCATCACCCACGTGACCGCCGCCAGTGGTCACTAGCACACGAATGTGGGCATTTTCTGATGCACCGCTACCAGGCGGAAATCACGATCCTGCTTGAGCGCCGTAGGCAGGCCGCCAAGGAACGGGTTGCGGATGCGTTTGCTGAGAACTTTCTCATGCCTGCTGCGGGGCTCAATCGGCGATTCACCGACCTGCATCGTTCCTCGCCAAAAGGTGTGACGCTGGGCGACATCGTGAGCCTTGCGAATCTCTATCAGGTGTCCGTTCAAGCGTTGGTACTTCGCCTGGAGACGCTCCGAAGGCTCCCCGCGGGCACTTGGGAACGGCTCGTAGCGGAGGGATTCGAGGTGCAAAAAGCGCAACATCTTTTGGGAATCGATGCAAACCCGCCGGTCAAAGATCTGTTTCCACAGCGATACGTGGCCCTTGCCGTCAGCGCATTTCGCAATGGCGATTTGAGCGAAGGGCAGCTTGCAAAGTACTTGCGCACTGACCGACTATCCTCGCGCCTAATCGTGGAGGAACTTCAAAACCGTGTCCATCGAGAGTTTGAGGGCGACTTTACCGAACTGGAACTCGACCTCGCGCAGCCTCTGGGGAGCCGCTGATCCTTTTCAATGGTTGGTGTCCCGGTTCTTATCGACACGTCGGTCACGCTGAACCTGCTCGCGACAGGAATTAGTCTTGCCATGCTCGAAAGCCTTGAGCTGGACTGCTTCGTCTGTTCAGCAGTCATCGCGGAAACGATATATTTACGGAGCGACGATCCGACGCAGCCGCGCGAGGCCGTTTCGATCGATCCGTGGCTTCAATCCGCCACCGTGAAAGTCGTTACTATCGACAGCTCTTTAGAAGAAGAACTGTATGTGCAATTCGCTGCCGATCTCGACGACGGTGAAGCGATGTCGCTGGCGATCTGCCGCGTACGAGGTTACGCCTTGGCTACGGACGATCGTAAGGCGCGACGCATTGCTGGCCAATTGGCGTCGCCTGGTGTACCGCTCGTATCGACTTCCCAAATCCTCCAACACTGGGCTGTCAGGACAAGAGCTCCCCAGGATGAATTGAGGCGTTTCGTGTCCGCCATCGAACTGAGGGCTCGGTTCATCCCTCCACAAGACGATCCTCTGCGGCAATGGTGGATATCCTTACGTTCAGACGAGCTTTTATGACGGTGTATGCTCATTTCTCAACCCCGCCTTGTTCTGTTGGAAACGCCTGGATGAGGAGAAGCGGGGCGTCGACACAAGCCTCTTCGAATGTCGAATGTGGGCGGTTGCGATGAGCAAGTTTTTATGTACGGAAAGATGTACGGAAAGACGCCGCGGACCCACGGCTATTCAGGGCTTCTCACCGGTATTCGCCGTTGCTCGCGAAGTGCGCCAAGCCCTGTGTTTACAGCACTCTTGCGCGCTGCTGAGCACGCGTGCAGAGCCGATCCTTCTATCTTGGGCGCAGGGGGTCGGGCGTTCAAATCGCCCCGCCCCGACCAAACCTTTCAATGGTTTGCAGAGCGATTTGTTGCAGGCCAAGCCACCATGTAGGGAAGGCGCTCATACTCTCGCCACGTCACGCCGTCTACTCCAGACGCAGCTCGCAGCTCTAATGCGTAGAAGCTGTCCCGAAGTGGATCGACAGTAACATGGTGGAGCAGAGCGGTGAACTTTTCCTGCTTCCTTTCTGTTGCTGCTTCTCGCACACGGCGCAATCCTTGGGACATGCGTTTCCCGGCTCGCTGTCGGGGGACATGTGAGATCGAGCGATGTTCTCCTCAATCTGTGCCCTTCCCTCCCCAATCTCCGCCTGGCGCTTTTGAGTGTTTAGTATGTTGCTAGATTTCTCCACGCCGTGCGACTTCGCTGATGTGCTCGGCTGCGCGGTAAGCCAATGCCTGTATTGTCGCCGTCGGTTGCTGACGGCCGGACGTGACCAGACTGCTGCCATCAACAATGAACAAATTGGGAACGTCATGTGCACAGTTCCAGCGGTCGACTACGCTCGATTGCGGATCGTCACCCATCCTGCAGGTGCCCATCAGGTGCCGTGAATAACTGGTGTCGGTACTGCCTGGATCGAGCCAAATCTTCTTGCAGCCAGCTGCGGCCAAAATCTGCCTTTGTCGCTCGGCCAGAAATTGCACGGTTTTCGCGTCATCAGGGTGATTCTGAAAAGTCACTCGGATGGCTGGCAGGCCCCATGTGTCTTTAACTTCGTCGTCCAGCGAAATACTGTTCGCCTCTACGGCAAGGCATGTGGAATGAGCAAGAGTTCCGGTACAGCGTGTATAGTACTCGCTCACTCTCTTCTTCCACTCTCGTCCCCAAGCCGGCTCGTCTGGAGGCAATCCAGTCAATGCGAATCCCGCCGGGTAGTAGTCCATGCGCGAATCTAACCCACCGCCTCCATAGAAGCCACGCTTTGGATCAGCCGCATAGAAATCGTGTAGCACGCGCGTCACAGCAACGCTCTTGTAGTCGTTCACCGGATGGTCGCACAGCCCGAGCACCAAGCCGCCCGCGTCAAACATCAGGTACTTCCCGACGTTGCCGTTTGTATTGGCAAGTCCGTCCGGAAACAAGTTAGATTTAGACTGCAGAAGGAGACGCGGCGTTTCGGCTCCATTCGCGCTCAGGATCACCGCGCGGGCACGCTGGAAAACTTCACGCTTCTGCGCATCGAAATAGACGGCCCCAGTTACGCGTCCGTTATTTCCAGTTGCAATCTTGCGCACGTAGCAGTGTGACCGAATATCGCAACGCCCCGTCTTCACAGCAGCGGGAACGAGCGCCGCAAGCGTACTGGACTTGGCATTCATTTCGCAGCCGAAACTTTCGCAGAAGCCGCAGTGGGTACAGGCAGCACGGCCACGGTACGGTTGCGAAAGAACGGCGACCGGCGCTGGAAACGGATGCAACCCGAGCTTTCGCGCACCACGCTCAAACAGAACGCCAGACGATTTCACGGGCATCGGCGGCAGCGGATATGGTTTCGAGCGGGGTCCATCGAGGGGATTCGACCCGCCTAGGCCTGAGATGCCAAGTTCCTGCTCGGCCTTCGTGTAGTAAGGTTCCAACTCCGCATACGTAATTGGCCAATCGCGGAGATCGGCGCCCGGTATCGGTCCGAATGCAGATCGTTCCTGAAAGTCGTCAGGATGGAAGCGCCAGTAATTTGCGGTGAAATGCACGGAGCCACCCCCCACCATTCGTCCATATTCAACGGCCGGCTGGATTCTCGCTTTCTCCCCAGGCAAAGAACGGAAGGTATTCGGTTGCAAGCGGTGATCATTCGTGAGCCCGCTCCGAAACCCAACGCTGACCTCATCGTGCCGAAAGTCGGCCGCCTTCAGCCACGGCCCCTGCTCGAGCACAACAACCTGGAAGCCCGAGGTCGATAATTCTTTCGCCATGACCCCGCCCGCCGCGCCGGCGCCAATAACAAGAAAGTCAACGGCCTCGGACGGTCGATAAATCATCCGACTTTGACCTCCGCATCATAAACGCCGAAAGGCGGCTCGAAATGCATCGCAGCATCGCGTCCCACCAACTTCCACCCAAATTGAGGATTTCCGAAATAAGCCAGAATCGTATGCGTGCGAAGTCTCGCGAAAAATTTGGTTTTCTCGACGGACTTCAACAATGCGGTCTGCTGGACTTCGGAAAGTTCGGAAAACCTCGTGGTCGGTGGAAACATTAGCTGAGTTCGGGTTGCGATATCCGAAAGACCCCGGCGATACAGCGCAAGCTGGTCATGGTCATAACCGGCCAACGCCGCGTCAATGAAGGACACTGCACCGGCCTGTTCCGCGCCAGGAGTTTCCGTTTCCGGCAAAATGGCATTACTTAAGGCCTGTATCTGTGTCGCTTCGGCAGGGCTGAAAACGGAAAAGGAAGATGCCCCTTGAACCAGGCGCGTCCCCAGCAGCTCGGACCAACATATCGATGCGAGCATCCACTCCCTGCGACTGATCGGCATGCGTTGCAGTATACCTAGCCGAAGATCTCCAGTCCACTACTGGCTTATGGCTGTCACCGCAAAATGATAATGTCCTAATCGTGCCAAATAGAAATGTCCTATTGACAAGGGCACGCTGGGGAGTTGGAAACGGACCAACTCGTAATGACCCAGAAGGAGCGCGACCGGCTGGTTG
>JBAUZG010000286.1:0-1866 GCA_049585195.1 Bryobacteraceae bacterium
TTAAGGGTATCTTCGACCGCGACGTAAGCGTGCGCCGAAAAGCCATCAAGCAGCTGTTTACCCGTCTTCCATTCCGCCCCGCTGTCAAATTCTTTTTCCTGTACTTCGTTAAATTTGGCTTTCTTGATGGCCGCGCCGGTCTCTACTACAGCATCATGCAAGCCTTCTATGAATTCATGATCTCCGTAAAGCTTATAGAGCTGCACGGTCGAGAAACAAACACGCTCCTCGAGTCCGCCCAAAAAGCTGCATAGCATCTCGTTCGCACCCCCCTTCCAAATGAAACTAAGAAACTCTTACATTCTTTCCCTCGCGCTATCGTCCGTTAGTGTCCTGTTCTCGCAGCAGGCCCCCATTCCGCACTACGAACAACCAGCCCTGCCCGTCTATCAGGAGAATGAGCAGAAGATCGTATGGATTTCGGGTCCCGCGAAACCGGGCGACTCCGTGATAGTCACTGGCGCCTTTACCAGTTCGCCCAAAACCGTCACGATTGCGTCGCTATTGTTTTCGGGGCGAGACGATTGGCGAACTATGACGGACAAAAGCGCCGAAACAGTGAAAGCCGATACTGTCGGGCCAGAATCCATAAGTTTCACCTTGCCTGACACGCTTCCGGAGGGCCCCTACGGATTCAGAATTTCAGATGCTGGCGGAATTAAGCTCTACGGGCGCATAAATCGCCCGGAAATTTATTGGACCATGGGCCTCCCTTCGTCCTCCCTGCTAGCATCGCCCGACGCCCGGATCGCGCGAGCCGCCGTGGCTAAGGGCGGAGTCCTGCGAATTTTTGGCCGAAACCTCGGTCAAACCGTTAAGGTCTTGCTTACGGCGAATAATCGTCAAGTATCTTTGCCGGTTGTCTCTCATGACGACTGGTCCGTCGCTGTCTCGGTTCCGCTCGCACTTGCCGACGGCTCCTATAAGTTGTCCGTAAGGGCCGCATCCGATAGCGCGAACACGGAAAGTGATCCTTCCGGTCTGAAGGTCTATACGTTTCAATCCGCCAAGTCGAACGTCGTCGATGTTTCCTCCTGCGGTGCTCGCGGCGATGGAAAAAGCGACGACGCTCAAGCCATTCAAACCTGTCTGAATCAAGCCGGTGCCATCGCAAGCAGTGCGAATAACGCAACAGTCGTCAAATTCGGTGCGAAGCGATACGTAATCGGAAAGCCTCTGCTAGTTCCTCAGCATGTCTATCTTTCAGGAGATGAGCGTGGCCAAACTACCCTCTACATACCCACATCGTCGCTAGCCGCCTCGGGCTGGATCAATGGCCGCTCCTACTTTGGGCTGCTGAACCTCACCATTCAATCGAACTCCGAGCGAATTCTCTCGAATCTTTCATCTACCGCCACAGACCTGGGCCACATCCTCATCGATCATGTGACCATCGACGTTACCGATACAGCGGGCCGGCGGCCCGACTGGCCTGGTACGCACGACGTGCAGCTGCGAATCTCATCCGCCTTGACGAATGGTCTAAAAGATACTTTGCAGTTGCAAGGCGACGACATTCGTATTATGCGCACCACCGTGAGGAGCACCGGCCGGGCTCTAATTATGAACAAAGCCTCTGCAGTATACCTGGATGGCGACGCATTCTTGAGCGGCTACGTTGGCTGGTACAATCTTCAGAACTGCGACGGGGTTATCTTTCAAAACAGTCGAATTTCCGGCACTGATCCCTTTGCGTCAGGCGGTTCCTACTCCGCCGGTCCCGGCATCTCCGAGAACATCTATACGGCTTCAAACGCCTACGAGCACTTGCCTGGAAACAATGGTGAAGCCCTGACAACCGACGGTCCCGGCGGCGCGTACTTTGGACATCTCTCTAGCGTCGCTGCCACCCGCCTTACTCTTGCT
>JBAUZG010000287.1:0-22433 GCA_049585195.1 Bryobacteraceae bacterium
CAATTGTCTTTAGGCCGTCAATAATCGAAAGCCCCGCCATCAGGTTGAACATTTCAAGAAATTTCGGCTTAAGGTCGATGATGACGCACGAGGCCATGACGACCAGCGCCGATATGGCCATAACGACGACCATCAGCAGAGGCGAGCAATAAACGGCCACTTTGGTCAATACGAAAACAATTCGCATCTGATTCTGAAACTGTTCGGGGCTGACGTTCGCGGGCGGCGGTTGATTCGCTATCGCCTGCTGCACAATCGGAAAATTCGCGATTCCACAAACCAACGCAATGATCGAGACGATAACGATCGGAGCAATCCAGAACAACTTTCGCGGCAACCGGCGCGCGGCTCCACGGGCATCGATCAAGAAATCGGTAACACCGGCGAAATCATTCAGAAAACCTGCCGGCCGCGGCTGTTCGAGCACTTCTTCTGCCATAGCGCCTCTCGAGGTGAGTTTTGGGCATTATATCGGTTCTCGCGTCGCAGGCGAAGCAGGCCTGGCCCCTACAGACATTCATGGGTTTCGTAGTGGCCGCCCACCCGGCCTCGCGACTTTATTCCCATTCAATCGTGCCCGGAGGCTTATTAGTAACGTCGTAAAAGACGGCACAGATGCCCGGAACGGCGAGCAGTTTCGCGGTAAGCCGGTTTAAGAGTTCGGACTCCATCAGCACGGCATCGGCCGTCATGCCGTCAATCGAGCCGACAGGCCGCAAGATGACAGATTCGCGAGCCGAGTGCGTGCCGGCAGGCGCCAGCACGACCGGAAACTGCCAGACGCGATTCTCAAATCCAGTTTCTTCACAAAACTGCCGCACAATCGAATCGGCGCGCCGAAGGATATCGAGACGTTCGCGCGTAAGGTAAGCTTCAAAACCAATAAGCGAATGGAGCGGAGCGTTCGTGCCACATACGGCTACGACTCTGTTCACGTCTGGGCGGCGGTTTGTAAGAGCCGGAGCCCTTTGCCCGATCAGTTCCTGACTTGGCGGAGAGTCCACGGCCAGTACTTGGCGGTAGCTGCGCGCATCTCCTTGCACACCGACGGACCGCACCGGCAGAACCCAACCATCTTCCGATTCGACGATCGAAGCTTCGTGCGATGAACACAGACAACGGATGGCAAGCCCTGGGCCGGGAAAGGGGTGACGTTGAAGAAATTTTTCGGGAACTCCAATCTCGCGTCCGATCTCGCGGACTTCATCCTTATAAAAAGAAGTCAGCGGTTCGACGATCCTATGAGCATCAAGCAAAGCCTGAATGCCCGCGACTCGGTTATGATGCGTCTTGATCAAATCGGATTTGGCGCTGCCGCCCGATTCAATCGTGTCGGGATAAATCGTGCCCTGCCCCAGAATCCAATGGCCGTCGAGGAAGTGCCCGGCATTCAGAAGCCGCTCCTGCACTTTCACGAATTGCTCTCCGATTGCCCGCCGTTTCTGCTCCGGGTCGTGCAATCCGGCTAGCACGGCTAGGAACTCGGCCTCGGCATGCTCGACGCAAAAATGTTTGGCTCCCAGTTCGCAGAAAATCTGGCGCACGAAATCCGTTTCGTCAAGCCGCATCAATCCCGTGTCGACGTAAAGACCATATACACGATCGGAGTCGAGGGCTCGAAGACAAAGTGTATAAGCGACTGTCGAGTCCACGCCGCCGCTCACGAAAAAGAAAACGTCCCGATCGCCCACAGTCTTCCGAATCTGTTCTTCGATCAGGGGAACTCGCCGTGAAAGGTCCCAATCCGGATTGGCTCCGCAGACATTAAAAACGAAGTTGCGCAGAATCTTCTTGCCGCCATGCGTATGCACGACCTCGGGATGGAACTGAAGCCCATAGATCGCACGTTCGGCGTCACTCATCGCCGCAATGTCGCATGTCTCAGTGTTTCCTATTCGCGCGAATCCCGGTGGCAGGCGCGAAACGCGATCGCCGTGGCTCATCCAGATCTGGAAAGAACGATCGATGCCCCGCCACAGATGATCGTCCGAAATCACTTCCAGACGGGCAATGCCGTATTCGCCACGCTCGCCCTTCTCAACGACACCTCCTAAATGACGCGCAATCAATTGATGTCCGTAGCAGATGCCAAGCATCGGCACGCCACACCGCAACACGTCAGGATCTATGTCCGGACTGTCGGGCTCATAGACGCTCGACGGACCGCCGGATACGATGAAGCCTCGCCTTCCCCGAAGCTGTGACACCGGCGTCTCGCTGGGCTGAACGTCCGCGAAAACTCCGAGTTCCCGAATTCTGCGTGCAATCAAGTGAGTATACTGGCCACCTGTATCGAGGACTGTGATCTGCGGGACAGGCGCCGGTGTGGGTTGAGCCGTCACAGTGGAGATGGAATCCCAATCGAGAAGTTCTTTCCAGTGTAGTCTGTAGTGGTTTGCGCACCGTTTTGAGTCGTTCGATTAGCCGAACGATTGATCGAACTCGCTCTGCAATCGTCTGATTGCTTCTTGATTAGGCCGGTATCCGGGGATAATGAACGATTCCACCGAATTCATGATGCGACTCGAACAGATCTGGGAAAAACGTAACCGAACTCCGGTTCTAGTGGTCAGCGGGGCGACGGTAGTCGGTCTGGCGATATTGGACTGGTGGACAGAGCCGTACGTTTCGCTTGGTTTTCTCTACTTGCTGCCCATTATCCTTTGTGCCGGATTTTTGCCTCGATGGGCGACAGTGGCCCTGGGTGTGGCGTGCGCGATATTGAGCGAGGTTTTTAGCTCGTTGGAGCCGGCGGGAAGGTCCATTCGCCTGGTTTTGACGACACTGGCGCTCGCAGGCTGTGGATTGTTTGTGGCCGAGCTCGTTCGTAATCGCCGGCTAACGTTGGAAGCGCAAGAAAGGTTACGGGCATTAGTCGAGACGAGTCCAGCGGCCATTGTGACGATCGACGACCGCGGGTTTATCGAGGTGGCCAATCGCGCAGCCGCTGAACTTATTGCCCCTCGCGATGGAAATTTGATCGGGCACCCGATTGCGGCATTTCTGCCCGAATTGCACCATGCCTTGCGGCGAGAAGAAGGGCCGCAGTTTCGAACATCGATGCAATGCCGCGGCCATCGCGATAATGGCGAAACGTTTACAGCAGACGTGTGGTTTTCGACCTACAGGGAGGGTGAGAGCCCAAAACTAGCCGCAATCATCGGAGACGTTACCGAAGAGACACCGGGCGCGGGCGCGACCGTTCCAACGAGAGATAATCAGGAACACATCCCTTTGAGCAGCCGCGAGATTGGCGTACTTCGCCTGTTGGTGCAGGGGCTGGCAAATAAGCAGATAGCGGCGCAGATGGACATTTCGGAAAGCGCTGTCAAGAACACACTGCAGCAACTTTTTACTAAGACAGGCGTACGCACGCGGAGCCAGCTTGTTCGGGTGGCGCTCGAACATTACCGGAACCTACTGTGAAATGGGCGATTCACAGCACAATCGAAAGATTAGCCACGCGGTTGCCCGGCTGATGAAAGATTGGCGGAGTCGGGTCGCCATCCGGCTACCGCGAGCGATCCTTCTAGTGCGACACGGACAAGTTGACTGCGAGTCCTGACGCCGGCTTTAGCGAAGAGACGCTGCACGATGGCCTTGACGGAACTCTCCGAAAGCCCTATGTTGCCGCCGATCTTTTTGTTGGTAAGGCCGCCAAGAATTCCCAGGAGCACCTTTCGCTCCCCGTCGTTGAGGCATGTATTGGACGCTCGATCGGCGAGATACGGACGCTCCTCGACCAATCGATCGGCCAGAAGCTGGATCATCTTCTGATCCACCCAGACGCCGCCATTTGCAACCAGCCGGATGGCCTGCACCAGGCGATCGGCAGCGTCGGATTTCAAAAAGATTCCAGCTGCGCCTAGTTTCAGGGCAAGAGCCGCATTGCTTGGGTCGGTAGTGCCGGCGACAATCAGAAAGCGGCCTTGGTAACCGGCCTGGCGGGCAGCCGACATAAAGTCGCTCGCTCGTTCCGACCCGAGGGCGAAGTCCAGCAGGACCACGTCCACTGTTAAATCCTTCAAAGCTTCCAAAGCCTCCGAGGAAGTGCCGCACTCACTTGCTACTTCGAGGCCGGGCTCGGATGCCAGGTAACGGGCGAGGCTCGCCCGAAACAACGTGTGATCGTCGACTAAGACGAGCCGAATTGGATGCTCTCCGGTTTGTTCGCCCATACCTTCATTCCGCGGCGCGCGCCGCTTGTGGCTAATGTAATGGTGAATCGCCGCCGATGCCAAGGGCTTTGCCCAAAAGATATCCGAGCCTATCGAAAAGAACGCTAATGGGGCCGAAAGATTGGTCCTGATCCCCGCGCGGACCGGTAGATACCAAACGATTATCGAAAGACTGCGGGCTTTGAACACAAGATGAGTGGCATCCGTCGCGCGAATCACGCTAGATTCGAACTCTACTTAGCTGGTTAGAAGTGCGGATCGAGACAGCGATGTTTTTCGTGTGTTCCGCAATTTCCTGTCTGCCCAGAGAGATGAAAGCAAGAGCGGCTGTCAGAAACATCGCACGAATTTCGTTGCGGCGCGCCTCAAGCGCGATTCTGCTCGCAGGATTTCTGCCGGGAGCAGTCTTTGCCCAGACGGCGTTCACCTGGGAGCAGATCAGGGAAAAGTTCGAGGCTGTGAATCCGACTTTGAAAGCGGCGCAGGCGAACATCGAGGAATCCCGCGCGGAGGAGGTCACCTCCTATCTGCGTCCCAACCCTGACCTGACGGGCACCATTGACCAGATCAACCCGTTCAGTACGCAGCCTTCGCCGAGCGGGACGGGGCCAAATGTCTACAGACCCTTCGCGTTCGCCCTGCCATACGGTTCGCTCAGCTATTTGCATGAGCGGCAGCACAAACGCGAGCTGCGCCTGTTGAGCGCAAAGCAGACGACCAACGTCACCGTTTCCCAGTACGCGGATCAGGAACGAAGTCTGCTTTTCACGCTACGAAATGCTTTCGTTCAAGTTCTGCAGGCGAAGGCGGTGCTGCAGAATGCCCGCGAAAACCTCGATTATTGGGATCGCGAACTCGATATAAATCGCAAGCGCTTTCAGGCGGGCGACCTGGCTCAGGTGGATCTGGACCGGCTCGAGTTGCAGCGAGTCCAGTTCGAATCGGACTACGAAACGGCCATGGTGAATCTGCGGACTGCCAAAATACAGCTTCAGCAATTGTTGACCGATCGCACGCCGATCGATCAATTCGACGCGACCGGACCGTACGATTTCACCGATCAGTTGAATCCACTCGAAGATTTCCGAAACATTGCGTTAGAGAACCGGCCCGATTTGAAGGCGGCCGTCCAGTCGGTGGATCTGGCGAAAACGAATTACAAGCTTGCCGTCGCTAACGGCTCGACCGATCCGACATACAGTCTTGACTTTGCGCGTAACCCTCCTATTCCGGTGTATATCGGCTTCAGCGTGTCGATTCCCCTACGCATCTTCGACCGCAATCAGGGAGAGAAAGCGCGAACGCAGATCGATATTGGGCGGAATGAGCGGTTGCGCGATGCCGCCGAGGCGCAGGTGTTTAACGATGTCGATTCCGCCTACTTCACTCTGGTGAGCGTGTTGAATTTGCTGCGGCCTTACAAGGCTAAGTATTTGAATCTCGCCGCCGATACTCGCGACCGCGTTTCTTTCTCCTATCACAACGGAGGCTCTTCGCTGCTCGACTACCTGGATGCCGAGAAAGCGTATCGCGATACGAGACTGGCTTACGTGAACCTGGTTGGTTCTTACTTGACCGCAGCGGCCCAAATGAATATGGCAGCAGGGCACGAGGTTTTGCAATGAATCGCATGTTTGTTCTCAAGACGGCGCTGTGCGTGGCTCTAACTGTTCTCATCGCCGGTTGCGAAAGAGGCGTCAAGGCCAAGGACGATCAATCCTCCGACACGGGTCCGCGGCCTGCGGCCGTCGTGCCGGACCTGGACGCGAACAATTTCAAGGTGGATCGTCCCGAGCGTTTTCCGTCAGTAGCAGCAGGCGAGTATATTGCGGCGCCGGAATTGAACGTCACGGGCGTAGTTAGTCCCGATGTGTCTCGGCAGGTACCTGTAATCTCACTCGCTTCGGGCCGCGTAATGGAACTCGACGCCCAGCTTGGCGACGAAGTGAAGAAGGGTCAACTCCTGTTTAGAGTGAGAAGCACCGATATTGCGGGCGCGTTCTCCGATTACCGGCAGGCTGTCGCCAATGAGCAATTAACGAGGATTCAACTGAATCGCGCCCAGATTCTGTACGGAGATGGGGCGATTCCCAAGAGCGGGCTCGAAACCGCCCAAAACGCCGAAGATGATGCCAAGGTGACTTTGCAAACCGCAATCGAGCACCTTCATATTCTTGGGTCGGACCCGGACCATCCTACGGGCATCGTTGCCGTGTATGCTCCGGTTTCGGGCGTAATCACCGATCAGCAGATCACCAGCCAAGCGGGCATTCAGGCATTATCGTCCCCCAATCCCATGACAATCTCCGATATGTCTCACGTGTGGGTCATGTGCGACGTCTATGAAAACAATCTGCCCCAAGTTCATCTCAACGAGTTCACAGACATCCATCTGACCGCATACCCCAATAGGATTCTGAAGGGCCGAATCAGCAATATCGGGCCGATTCTCGATCCGAATCTTCGCACGGCGAAGGTCCGGCTCGTAGTCGAGAACCCCGGCATGCTGCGGCTTGGCATGTTCGTTACGGCTACATTTCACGGACTGCGGCCAGAGAAGCACGCCTCGGTCCCGGCGACGGCCATTTTGCATTTGCATGACCGCGATTGGGTTTTTGCGCCCGGAGAAAACGGCTACTTCAGGCGGGTTGAGGTTGTGTCGGGGAATATGCTGCCAGGAAACATGCAGGAGATTGTGAGTGGAATCAGTCCCGGCACACGGGTGGTCTCCAATGCGCTTGTGTTGGACAACACCGTGGAGCAGTAGATGATTCGTAGACTTGTCGATTTTGCGCTGCAGAACCGCTTTCTCGTTCTGGCGATAGCGCTTTTGCTGTTTGTCTGGGGCGCCATTTCGTTCCACCAACTTCCTGTCGATGCGTATCCCGACGTGGCAAACAATTATGTCGAAATCATTACGCAGTGGCCCGGAATTTCCGCGGAACAAATCGAGCAGCAAGTAACCATCCCGCTCGAAATCGTGATGAATGGCATCCCAGGCGTAGTGCATTTGCGCTCCTTCTCGCTTTTCGGGCTTTCCGACCTGAAACTGATTTTCGACGACGTCGAGGAGAACGCGTGGAACCGCGAGAGAGTGCTCGAGCGGCTCTCACAGGTTACATTGCCGCCGGGCGTCGTGCCACAGATGGGCACCGACTGGAGCCCTGTTGGACAAATCTATTTCTTTACGCTTCACAGCACTAATCCCCAGTACGACGTCATGGAGCTGAAGTCCATTGAAGACTGGGTGATCGAGAAAAATTTCAAGGCTGTTCCCGACATTGTGGATGTCGCCAGTTTCGGCGGTCCGACGCGCGAGTACCAGATACGCGTCGATCCGAATAAACTCATCGCCTATGGGCTGAGCATCGCCCAGATCGAGCAGCAGCTCACCAACAACAATGCGAATGCGGGAGGCAGTTTCATCCAGGCGGGTCTGCAGCAGATCAACATTCGTGAAGTGGGCTTAGTCAGAACCGTTCGCGATATCGAGAACACAGTTGTCACCACCAAGGGCGGAACTCCGATCCGCGTGAGAGATATCGCCGTCGTGGCGCAAGGTCCGAAAATTCGGCTCGGACAGTTTGCCCGGGCGATTCATCGCGAAGACGGAACGATCGTAGACAACGACGACGTGGTCTCGGGGATTGTGTTGCTGCGCAAAGGCGCGAGCGCGGACGTGGCGCTGAAGGGCATTCACCAGAAAGTCGAAGAGCTGAACAGTTACATTCTGCCTCCTGGCGTAAAAGTCGTCCCGTTCATCGATCGCAGCGACCTGGTTCGTTTCACGACCCATACAGTGCTGGACAATCTCACCAAGGGCATCATCCTGGTTGTCATCGTTCTGTTTTTGTTTCTCGGAAACGTTCGAGGAGCAATCATTGTCGCCCTCACCATTCCGTTTTCGCTACTGTTTGCCGCCACATGCCTCAACCTCAAAGGGATTCCAGCGAATCTGCTGTCTTTGGGCGCGCTCGATTTCGGGATGGTAGTCGATGGGTCGGTGGTCATGGTAGAGAACATAGTGCGCCATCTGAACCGCCGCGATTCCGGCGGCAGGACACCGAAGCTGAAGATCTTCGACGCTGCGCACGAGGTGCAGCGTCCGGTGTTTTACGCAATTGGCATCATCATCACGGCGTACTTGCCCATCTTTACGCTCCAGCGCGTGGAGGGCCGCTTGTTCAAGCCCATGGCCTGGACGGTGGCTTTTGCCTTGTTGGGCGCGCTGCTGTTTTCCATGCTGGTTGCGCCGGTGCTTGCGAGTTTCTTCTTTACGAAAGGAGCGCGGGAATGGCAAAACCCGATGATGACGTGGCTGACGGCGCGTTACCGGAGCGCCGTGAGGTTTGCCATCCGCGCGCGCTGGTTGACAGTGGCGGCCGGTGTTGCCGGTCTGGCAGTTGCTCTGTATCTGTGGCTGGGCGGTGTGATCGGTTCCGAGTTCCTTCCGCATCTGGATGAAGGCGCTCTCTGGGTGCGGGGAACTCTTGCTCCCAGCACGGGGCCTGATGAAGGCATCCGGCTATCGAATCAGGCGCGGCTACTGCTTTGTTCCTGGCCCGAAGTGCCCCAGTGCACGAGCCAAGTTGGTCGCCCCGATGACGGAACAGATACAACAGGCTTCTTCAATACCGAATATTTTGTCGATTTGAAACCCAAGGAAGAGTGGCGGCCCGCTTTTCATCAGAACAAGGACGAGCTGATCGCCGCAATGAACCGTGAGCTTGAAAAGATTCCCGGCGTGATCTGGAACTTTTCACAGCCCATCTCGGACAACATGGAGGAAGCGGTCAGCGGAATCAAGGGACAACTTGCCACTAAGATCTATGGCGACGATCTGAGGGTACTCGAAGAAAAGGCCGACCAGGTAGTTAACATCATGCGCGGCGTCAGAGGAATCAAAGATCTGGGAGTTTTTAGGGTCCTGGGTCAGCCGAACACAAATTTCGAGGTCGATCGGCGCCAAGCGGCGCGCTATCAAATCAACGTGGCGGATGTGCAGGACGCCATCCAGACGGCCGTTGGCGGCAATGCGCTCACTCAGGTCCTGCAGGGCGAAGCTCGTTACGACCTGGTGATGCGCTATCTTCCCGAATACCGCACCACCAAGGAAGCAATCGAAGATATTCGTTTGCTCTCGCCGTCTGGAGAGCGTGTGTCGCTTGCGCAGCTTTGTAAGGTGACCACGATGGATGGCGGCTCCGAAATTTACCGCGAAGGCAACCAGCGATACGTGGCAATCAAATACAGCGTGCGCGACCGCGATCTGGGAGGAGCGGTCGAGGAGTCGATTCAGAAGGTGAACGCCAGGGTTCATCTTCCCCGCGGTTATCACATCGACTGGGAAGGCGAGTACGAGAGCGAGAAGCGTGCCGAAGCGCGGCTGTTGATCATTGTGCCGCTCACGGTCCTGCTGATCTTCATCATTCTCTACATGATGTTCCGCTCGTTTAAATGGGCAATGCTGATTCTCGTCAATGTGATGCTGGCGCGCGTTGGCGGCTTGATCGCGCTGCTGGTAACACACACCAACTTCAGCGTTTCCTCGGGCGTGGGATTCCTCGCGCTATTCGGCGTTTCGGTGCAGACCGGAGTGATCATGCTCGAATACATCAATCAGCTTCGCGCGCGCGGCAACACGATCGTCGATTCGGCGGTCGAGGGTGCGGTCTTACGGCTTCGGCCGATTATGATGACGATGCTAGTGGCGACGCTCGGCTTGCTGCCGGCGGCCCTTTCACACGACATCGGTTCCGACTCGCAACGCCCGTTTGCGATTGTCATTGTCGGAGGACTGATTTCGGACCTGGTGATGAGCATCTTTTTGCTTCCTACGCTTTACGTGTGGATGGCCCGCGAGGGAGATGTGCTTCCGGCGCCGGAGAGCGAAGAGCTGTAAGGGCCGATTGACGATCGGCCGTAGTTTTTCACATTCACTAGCGCTTTCGGTCCGCGCTCATTTGCTCGACTGTCTTTCTCTCTTGCGCTGCCACATATTCCGGCAGCGCGATATACCCCAAAGCTGCCGCCTGTCGTTGCCCAGCCGAAAGCACCCAATCGAGAAATGCAAGAACGTGGTCACGCTTTGCGCCGCTCAGGCTCCTAGATACGATTAGCCAGGTAAATGAAGCAATCGGATACGCCTTCGCATCCGAGAGATTGGTGAGCGATGTTTTCAAGTCATCAGAGCCACGCGCTTCTTCAGCCGATGCAGTAATCGAATCGATGTCGGCACGGACATATTTTCCCGGCGCATTTCTCACCGTGCCAAAACTCAACCGGCGCTCGATGGCAAAAATGTATTCAACATAGCCGAAGGAATAAGCAGTTCGTGTCACTGCCTCCGCAACGCCGCCGTTGCCCGGTGCGCCTTCCCCGACTGGCCACGCGAGCGAGCCCCCCGTGCCCATCTTCGACCGCCAGTGCGCGCTGGTCTTACTCAAGTAGTCGCTCCACACATATGTCGTCCCGCTGCCGTCCGAGCGGTGAATGACAATGATTCGTTCGGATGGAAGTTTTACCCCGTGATTAGCAGCCTCGATCAGCGGATCGTTCCAGTTCCTGATCTGGCCGAGATAGATGTCGGCCAATATCTCGGGCGTAAATCGAATTTCCTTCAGAACACCGGGAAGGTTATACGCAGGGACAATAGCGCCCACGCCCACCGGAAATAACGCAAATTTATTCCGGTTGGTCTCGTCAACGCCGGGTAGTATATCCGACGCGGCGAAATCGATCTGGCCGTGTTCGAGGCGCCTCAATCCTTCTGCCGACCCCGTCGCCTGATACTCGATTGCCGCGCCCGGATGAGTCTTCGTGAACGATGCGATCCACTTTTGATATAGCGGCGCGGCGAACGTCGATCCGGCGGCCACAACGCGATCTTGCGCCAAGGCGGAAAAACTCGACAGGACGAGGGTGGCGGCCATCGGGAAGTTGAAGGCAAGCGCTCGCATTCTCTTACTTACCCGCTTTGAGGGAATCGGCGTTCAGATGTTTGACCACCTGCGCGGCAAGATCGCCATCGATGTTTGTCGAATTCGAATGCAGCGTTGCCAGATACGACCATATCGTCTCACCACGGCTGTCTTTCAATTCCACCGAAACATAGCCGCCATAGACGGGTTTGCCATTGGCCGGCGATGTGCCAGCGCGTGGATTCAAGCTGTAATAGCCTCGAATCCAGACCTCACCCTTGCCTTCGAGCGTAGCGTCAGCATCGCTTTGCGAATCCACGACCTGCCATTGACGGCTCTTTCGAAGCTGCGAAGTGATCGTTTTTTTTAAATCGCTCATTTCGCTACTCGGCCCGAAGGAATCGATATAAATGCGTTTGATTTCGGCCAGCGGATTTGCATCTTGACCGGTTAAGAGCTTACCCGCCCAAACTACAATTGCCACAAGCAACAGTGTTCGTATTCGCACTCTTGATGTTTCAACCAACACACGACTGACGCCTGGCGACGACGTGATCACTTATGATGACATTTCCTTGTAGTTACGAATATGAATAATCCGTTACGAATTTCAGAATGGTCCTAAAAACCTCCCCCGCTTATTGACACATCGGCGACTAACAACTAACCATGGGGCTTGTGCACTCGCGTCTTACTCTCTTGTTGGCTGCTTTCCGGGTGTGTCTTTGCGCAGGTGGACGAACTCTCTCAGGTCGGCGACACGGCACAGGCTCCGGCGCCAAATTCGTCTGGCACTCCTCAGGAGAGCTTTAGTGAATCGTTCTGGAACCGCTTCTGGATTTCAGGGCAAGCGAATTTTATCCGCCAGCAGCACGGCTCATTTCCCGCCGAGTACAGTGGACCAAACAGTTTACGTTCTTCCCCGGAACACGCCATCTCGCGCGTGCTCACGCTCTGCACCGGCTTCGAAATCACGAACAACCTCGAGATCCTCGCGGACGTCGAGAGCGCGGGGGGTAACGGTTTGAGCAATGCGCTGGGCGTTGCCGGTTTCCCGAATCTCGACGTTGTTCGTAATCCAACGCTCAGTTCCGATCCCTACGTCGCGCGCGTGATGCTGCATTACATTCTTCCGCTGAGCAGCGAGATGGAAGAAGCGACACGGAATCCGCTTTCGCTCGCATCGAGCCTTCCGGTGCGCCGGCTGGAGTTCCATCTGGGGAAAATGAGCACAGTCGATTATTTCGATACCAATGCGGTCGGCAGCGACAGCCATCTACAGTTCATGAATTGGACCACCGTGAACAGCGGCGCTTACGATTACGCGGCCGACACGCGCGGGTATACCTATGGATCGGTGATCGAATATTTCGACCGCGCGTGGGCCTTCCGTTTTGGGGAGATGTTGATGCCGACCGTCGCAAACGGACTCACCCTGGATTGGGACCTGGCGCGGGCACGCGCGGAAAATTTCGAATTCGAGCTGCATCCATCGTTATTCAAGAATCACGCAACTACTATCCGCCCGCTCGCATTTGTAAATCACGCCAATATGGGTAGCTATCGCGAGGCAATCGAGGGATATCTCTCGGGCAAAGATGCGGTTCCCGATATCACCAAGTATCGTAAACAAGGCCGTGTGAAATATGGCTTCGGGCTGAACCTCGAGCAGCAGCTCAGTCCCTTGTGGCGCGCATTCGGCCGGCTGGGCTGGAATGACGGATCCACCGAATCGTTCGCTTACACTGAAGTCGATCGCACCGCTGTCATCGGGTCCGATTTTTCAGGTAAGCCGTGGCATCGTTCCAATGACAAAATCGGCGCTGCTTACGTCACCAACGGCATCTCGGGCGATCACCGCCGATATCTTGCATTGGGTGGTTTAGGGTTCCTTCTGGGTGATGGCGGTTTGACGTATGGCCTCGAGAAAATTTTCGAGTCGTATTACACGGTGCATGTCTGGCGTGGGTGCTCGTTTGCTGGAGATTACCAGCACATCACCAATCCCGGCTACAACGAAGCCCGTGGTCCGGCCTCTATCTTCAGCTTACGAGTCCACGTCGAAGACGCATTCCCTTTCGACAAAATCGGGGCACGCTGATTCGGACCTGCGTCTACAACACCCGGCACACAGCTTCCGTCACTTCGTCCGTTCCAGCCGAGCCGCCCAAATCGGGTGGTAGCGCCTTCCCTTCCCCCGTGAACGCCTCGATAGCCGCCATCAAACGGCGGGCGGCCTCGTGCTCACGCAGGTGATCTAGCATCATCTGCGCAGTCCAAAATGCGCCCAGCGGGTTGGCAATTCCCTTCCCCATGATGTCGAATGCCGACCCGTGTATCGGCTCGAACATCGAAGGACCGCGCTTCACTGGATCGACGTTCGCCGTCGGCGCAATTCCCATGCTGCCCGCGAGCGCCGCCGCCAGATCGCTCAAAATGTCGGCGTGCAGGTTACTTGCGACAATCACGTCCAGACTTCGCGGTCGCGCCACCATGCGCACCGTCATGGCATCTACCAGCATTTTGTCGGTCCTCACATCGGGAAACTCGCGTCCTACCTCGGCCGCCACTTCGTCCCACAGCACCATGCCATAGCGCTGGGCATTCGATTTCGTCACAATCGTCAGCTGTTTTCGCTCTCTGGTTGAAGCAAGTTCAAAGGCAAACCGCATAATCCGCGTTATGCCGGCACGAGTGAAGATGGCCGTCTCAGTTGCAACTTCTTCCGCCCAACCCCGATGAGCGCGCCCTCCGTGCCCCGCGTACTCGCCTTCGCTGTTCTCCCGAACGATGATCCAATCTAAATCCCCGCTCTTCACGCCTCCGAGTGGGCTTGTGATGCCAGGCAGCAGACGGGTCGGGCGCACATTCGCGTACTGATCTAGTCCCTGGCATATCTTCAGTCGCAATCCCCAAAGCGTAACGTCGTCCGGAATTCCCGGATCGCCCACGGCTCCAAAATAGATCGCGTCAAAGTGCCGGAGCACGTCCAGCCCTTCTTCGGGCATCATGATGCCATGCTGGCGGTAGAAATCGGAGCCCCAGGGAAAGGTTTCAAACGCCAGGTCGAGATGGCCGCATCGGGTTTGGAGGACTTCCAGTACTTTCAGACCCGCGGGAATCACCTCTTTACCGATTCCGTCCCCGGGAATGACGGCGATTTTTTGTTGGCCCATGTTTGAATTGTTACGGACCGATTCTACCGTTCCGTTCCTCCGCCGCCGCCGGCGTTTCTCGAGGGAGCGGCCGCTTGCTACACTACAGCCTGGAGCCAATCCTGCATGAGTTCTGTCCTTACCGAGCCCGTCACCGCCGCGTATAAAGTCGCCGATATCGGTCTTGCCGATTGGGGCCGCAAAGAAATCCTGATGGCCGAGCACGAGATGCCGGGCCTGATGGCGATTCGCCAGAAATACGCCAAAGCGAGGCCGCTGGCCGGTGTTCGCATCACAGGCTCGCTGCACATGACGATTCAGACGGCGGTTCTGATTGAAACGCTGGCTGAGTTGGGCGCAACTATCCGGTGGGCAAGCTGCAACATTTTCTCTACCCAGGATCATGCGGCCGCAGCCATTGCCGCCTCAGGCGTTCCCGTGTTCGCCTGGAAGGGCGAGACGCTCGAAGAATACTGGTCGTGCACTTACCAGGCGATCAGCCACCCAGGCGGCAAAGGTCCTCAGCTTGTCGTGGACGACGGCGGCGACGTGACGCTTCTTATCCACAAAGGATATGAACTCGAGGAGGGTAGCGACTGGGTCCGCACGGCTTCATCGAGCCACGAAGAGCAGGTCATTAAGAATCTGCTTAAGAAGATCTACGAGGAAAATCCGCGCCGCTGGCACGCGCTCGTTGCCGAATGGAAAGGCGTTTCCGAAGAGACCACAACCGGCGTTCACCGGCTGTACAAGATGCAGCAGGAGGGCAAACTGCTGGTTCCGGCCATCAACGTCAACGATTCGGTAACGAAGTCGAAGTTCGACAACCTGTACGGTTGTCGCGAATCGCTCGCCGACGGAATCAAGCGCGCCACCGACGTGATGCTTGCGGGCAAGGTGGCGGTTATTTGCGGTTACGGAGACGTTGGCAAAGGCTCGGCACAGTCACTGCGCGGCATGGGTGCGCGTGTCATTGTCACAGAAATCGATCCCATCAATGCGCTGCAGGCGGCAATGGAAGGCTACCAGGTCGCGACGGTCGAGGACACGCTTGGCATCGGCGATATTTACGTCACGTGCACGGGAAACCTCGATATTCTGACGTTTGAGCACCTCGAGCGGATGAAAGACCAGGCCATTGTGTGCAACATTGGCCATTTCGATAACGAGATTCAGGTCGATCGGCTGAATCAGGCGCCCGGCGTGACGCGCACGAACATCAAGCCGCAGGTGGACAAATACACTTTCCCGAGCGGCAACAGCATTTTTCTCCTAGCTGAAGGCCGCCTCGTCAACCTGGGCTGCGCCACCGGCCATCCGAGCTTCGTCATGTCGAACAGCTTCTCCAACCAGACACTGGCACAGATCGACCTCTGGGCCAATCGCGACATCTATAAAATCGGCGTATACACGCTGCCGAAGAAGCTGGACGAAGAGGTCGCGCGTCTGCACCTTGAAAAGATCGGCGTCAAATTAACGGTTCTTACGGACAAACAAGCGAACTATCTCGGCGTGCCCGTGGAAGGCCCATTCAAGTCGGACTCCTATCGCTACTAGACCAATTCGCAGCAAGACACCTGCCGCTCGGGCCTTCTTGACCAGCGGCGATGCGATGGTGACGAGATGAGACGAGCAACTCGCGACGACGTTCCCTTGTTGGTCGGCTTGATGGCTGAGTTCTATGCGGAAGCTGGTTATGAGCTCGACCGTGAGCGCGCTGCGGGTGCATTTGCCGCTATGGTCGCCGACGCGCGGCTGGGATACGTCTGGATTATTCAAGCAGACCATTGCGACGTTGGACATGTTGTGCTGACTCTCAAGTTCGCCATGGAATACGGAGGCGTTGTCGGCTGTCTGGATGATCTCTATGTCCAGCCCGGCTGGCGTAACAAGGGCCTAAGTACGGCGGCGTTGCTTGAGGTGCGGAGCTTCTGCGAGACGGCGGGCATTCGAGCTATTACCGTTGAAGTAGGTCACAACAACAGTCCAGCCCAGAAGGTATATCGTCGGGTTGGTTTTGCTGAGCCCGTTGATCGTCAACTACTCACTCTGGCACTTGCGGCTCCTGCGCATGTGCTTTAGCCGATGCGGAAAAAATGGCGGCATGGCAGGTCCCGAGACACGCTCCGCCGCGCCTTCAAACCGGCAATGGATTGCGCTCAGTGAACTGGGCCTGATGCCAATAAGGATAGGGCCGCTCGATTGCGCTAGCTTCGTCGAGCTTCTTCATCTGCTCGGGGGTCAGGCGCCAATCTACGTCGGCCAGGTTCTGCCGTAGCTGCTCTTCGTTTCGCGCGCCGATGATAACGCTCGCCACGGTTGGCCGCTGCAACAGCCAGTGGAGCGCGATCTGAGGAACGCTTTTGCTGGTCTCCGCCGCGATCTCATCGATCGCTTCAATCACCTTATATAGGTATTCGTTTGAAACCGGCGGACCTATTTCGGCGGTCTTGTGCAGGCGGCTGACTTCCGGAAGTGGCTGGCCGCGTCGAACCTTGCCCGTGAGCCGGCCCCAGGCGAGCGGGCTCCAAACCAGAGCTGATACCTGCTGATCGAGCGCTAGCGGCATCAGCTCCCATTCGTAATCGCGTCCGGCGAGCGAATAGTAGACCTGATGACCAACGTAACGCGCCCACCCATATCTTTCAGAAATGGCCAGCGATTTCATCAGGTGCCAACCCGAAAAATTTGAGCATGCGATATAGCGGACCTTGCCGCTTCGTACCAACGTATCGAGTACTTCAAGAGTTTCCTCGATAGGAGTCGCCGCATCGAAGCCATGCATGTGATAAATGTCGATATAGTCCGTATTCAGCCGTCGTAAACTGCCTTCACAAGAACGAATAACGTGGTAGCGTGACGATCCAACGTCGTTCGGCCCGTCGCCGAAACGGAAGGTCGTCTTGGTTGAAATGAGTAATTTGTCCCGTTTACCGGCGACGGCTTTGCCAAGGACCTCCTCAGAAAGTCCATTCGAGTAAATGTCCGCAGTGTCAAACAGGTTCACGCCCGCATCGAGGCAGATATCCACGAGCCTCCTCGCTTCCTCCGCACCCGTTTCGCCCCATGCGCGGAAAAACTCGCCTCCACCTCCGAACGTGGCGGCTCCAAAACTCAAAGAAGACACTTTCAGGCCCGAGCGGCCCAACAGCCTATAGTCCATATGTTTGTCCGATGCTATCGCATGGCGGCGAGGGTTCAGCCGGCCGCCGATGCGCTCAAACCGCGCCTCGCACGTTCCGTTTCCTCGCACGGCCTACGGCTTGAATCCGCAGCAGAATCACAACCACCAAGCTCAGCATTGTGCCCAGCGGAATGGAAACCCACTCGCGCAGCCTGTCTGGCTCGGGCAGCAGAAGCGCACATCCGAGAACGCAGAACACAACCGCTGCAATGCCAGGCATCTTCCCTCCGCGCCCTAGCGCGATCGGAATCGCACTAGCGGCAGCTAGAGCCAGCAGCACAATCGCAGCAGGCTCCGGGCGACCCTTAACAATCTCGAAACCCGCGCCCAATGCGAGCAGCGATCCAAGCGCACCCGGAAAGACAAGGCCGGGCGAACAAAATTCCAAGCAGATCAGCAGGCAGCCCGCGACCGCCGCCGCAAACCAGATGTCGGACGGAATCGGCGGCACGGGATCAGGACTCGAGGGAGAGCGCCATCTGCGGAGGCTGGCTCACCGGCTTCAGAGGCAGTTCGAACCAGAATGTAGAGCCCACAGCGGATTCGTTGTTATATGTTCCAATGCGCCCTCCCATCAGCTCGACAAGCTGCTTACAAATGGTTAGGCCCAGCCCCGTGCCTCCAAATCGGCGACGCGTCGAACCATCCGCCTGCACGAATGCCTCGAAAATCCGTTCACGAACGGCATCCGAGACTCCGATTCCGGAATCGATTACCTCGCAGCGGACACGGCCAACGTCGGGCAAGCACATCAACTTCACATGGACGCCGCCCGTTGAAGTGAATTTGATTGCGTTCGCGATCAGATTCGTGAAAATCTGCCGCAGCCGAACGCTATCGCCAAGAAGCTGGTCAGGCAAATTGGGATCGAGATCGCTGGTAAGCTCAAGGTTCTTCGCGGCCGCGCGCAAACGCTGCATGCGCATCACAGCCTGCAGACTATCGCGCAAGTCAATTGCCGACTCGTTCAGCGAGATTCGTCCGGATTCGATTTGCGATACATCGAGAATGTCGTTGATGATCGTCAACAGATCGGTCGCGCATTGATTCACGGCTTCCGCGTATTCCCGTTGGTCGGCCGAAAGGTTGGTTTCCATCAATAGATTCACCATCCCCATAATGCCGTTCATCGGGGTTCGCAGCTCGTGCGATGTGTTGGCGAGAAATTGCTCTTTAAGTTGCGTCGCTTCTCGGGCGAGCTGAAGCGCCCGGCTCAGTTCTTCATTCTTGCGCTGCAACTCGCGCGAGCTTTCCTCCAACCGCTCCTGCGCCTGTTTACGATCTGTAATGTCGCGGCCAATACCCTGAATCGCCACCGCTTGCCCGCGCCGGTAGAGAATGCGCGTGCTCACCTCGAGGAAGCGCCGGTTTCCGAACTTCGAAATAATCGGCAGTTCGTAATGCTGTGTCGCGCTTCCACCCAGATGGGCGCGAATAAAATCGTGAATCAGGGGCCTCGCTTCCGGCGCAATCAGTTGGTCGAAGTTATGGCCTAAGACCTCGGCCCTCGAGTAACCCGTCAGATACTCTCCCGCGCGATTAATTGCGAGTATCTTCCCCTTCAGATCGTGAAGGTAGATGACGTCGTTCGCGTTTTCGAAGAGCTCGCGGTATCGTTCCTCGCTCGAGCGTCGCGCCTCCTCCGCCATATGCCGGCCCGTCTCGTCTAGGACCATGACGCCCCGGGCATCCTCGTTTCCCACGGTGATTGAAAACGAAACCAGGCTGACCACAAGCTCTTCGCCTGTAGCCGAGCGATGAGTGAAAGGCCCCACGTTGTTCACTGGACGCTTCAACTCCGCCACCAGATCGTGGCGGCGGCGTTCTTCGGGTGAAAAGAGGTCAAGAAGACTCAGCTTCGCAATTTGATCGCGGGTGTACCCATAAAGCCCAAGCGCGCTCTCGTTAGCTTCGAGAATCGCAAGCGAATCGGATAAATACACTATGGCCGGCATCGGATTTTCTATGAAAACCCGGTGTATCAGCTTCCATTCCCCGACTGTTGAGGCGAGCGCTGCCTGAAGCTCCTCAACTTTGCGTCGAGGGATGCCCCCGTTCTCGACCGAGCCGCTCTCCGCCATGTCCGGTTCAGATTTCATTGCGCAAGGAGTTTTTTCGAATTTTCGAGCAAAAAACCGAAACTACGATCATACCGGGAAATACACGCGCTTTCGCTGCCCGAGTCGGGTAAAGTCCCAATGGCCCGGTCCGAGCGAAACGTGCCCGACAGAATCTAAGTCCTACTCTAACAGCCTGTTTCTCCACCGCCGGTCCCAAGCTGATCCGAACTTCGATGCTAAGCTGAGGCGATGTCCGAGGCAACTAGCGGCCAGGACCATCGCTTTGCCGATCTGGTCGCCATCATGCAGCGTCTGAGAGGCCCGGATGGCTGCCCATGGGATCGGGACCAGACGTTCGACACCCTCAAGTCCTACCTTCTAGAAGAGACGTACGAGGTAATGCACGCCATCGACCGGCGCGATTGGCCTGAGCTCGCCGATGAACTCGGCGACCTTCTTCTTCAGCCCGTTTTTCTCGCGCAAATGGCGTCGGAATCCGGATATTTCACTATCGACAATTGCCTGGCGGCTATCATCGCGAAGTTGATTCGCCGCCACCCTCATATTTTCGCCGGCGCAGTGGCCGAAACCGCCGAAGCCGTCAAGACGCGTTGGGACGAAATAAAAAAGCAGGAGAAATCGAAGAGGAGTGTCGAACAGCCCTCTGGATCGATTCTCGACGATGTTCTTCCGTCATTTCCCGCTCTCGTCGAAGCCAGTAAGCTCTCGAAGAAAGCCGCCGCTGCAGGTTTCGAATGGCCCGAAATCGAAGGCGTTGTCGAAAAGCTTCAGGAAGAAGCCGCGGAACTTGCCCAAGCACGCGATTCGCTCGACCACGAAGACATTGAGCACGAGCTCGGAGACATGCTCTTCACGCTGGTGAACCTGGCGCGCTTTATGAAAGTCGATCCCGAGCAGGCTTTGCGTAAAACCAACCGGCGCTTCCGCAACCGCTTCGCTTACATTGAATCCAGGTTGACCCAATCGGGCTCAAGCCTCAGTGGCGCGGACCTCAACCAGATGGAAGAGCTCTGGCAGGAAGCAAAGCAACACCGTAAGCGGGCCTGAGCCCATTCATCCATTTCCCACCGCTTTTAAGTCTGTTATAAAATCGAAAAAAATCTGCTTCCTATTAGGGTCAATCCAAGTCGAGGAGGTTCTAATGCGATCGCTTATTGTTTCTCTGTGCGCATGCTTCGCCTCGGGCGCTTTGCTAGCGCAAACCACAAACAATCAATTCATCGTGGGCACGGTGCAGGATTCGACGGGAGCAAATGTTCCCAACACCACCGTCACCGTAGAAAACGAAGAAACGCATCTCACCCGCTCCGCCGTTTCGAACGAGAGCGGTAATTACGTCGTCGCCGATCTGCCGATAGGCGCTTATGATGTCTCAGCCACCGCGGCGGGATTCAAGAAGTTCGTGCTGACAAACGTGCAGCTTAGCGTTGCGCAAAGAGCGACCGTGAACATCACGCTCCAGCTCGGCAACGTCAATGAGTCGGTGACCGTTCAAGCCGAGGCGGCACGAGTCGATACCAGCACCGGCGAGGTCAGCAGCCTGATCACCGGAACGCAGGCCAGCCAGATTCAGCTCAACGGCAGAAATTTTCCGCAGCTGCTACAACTGCTGCCAGGTGTCTCGACGACGTACGCAAGCGGTTTCAGCCTGTTTGGCGGATACGGCGTTAACAATAGCGGGCAGTCAATCAATGGAAGCCGCACCGACACCTTCTCCTGGTATCTGGACGGAGCCGACAACAAAGACAACGGCGGCGGCGGAAACAATTTCATCAACATCAACCCGGACGCTATTGCGGAGTTCCGCGTGCTGACATCCAACTACGGAGCCGAATATGGCGGGAGCTCCGGCGCTGTCGTCAATATCGCGGTAAAGAGCGGCTCAACCGATTTTCACGGCATTGCCTACGAGTTTTTCAGAAACAACGACATTCAGGCGCGAGCGTTCAATGCGCTGACCATCCCGGAGCTTCGATACAACAACTTTGGCTGGAATGTCGGCGGCCCGATCTATATTCCAGGTCATTTCAACAAAGACAGGAGCAAGCTTTTCTTTTTTATCGGCGAAGATTTTAAAAGACTGCGTCAAGGCACGACCAACACGTGGACGGTGCCTTCGGTGGCACAGCGCGGAGGCAACTTTTCTTCATTGTCCCCGTCTCAATGGCCGAAGGATCCTCTCACGGGCCAAGTGTTTCCCGGCGGCATCATTCCTCAAAGCCGGTGGAGTCCCAACTCGGCGCGGCTCCTCGATAACTATCCCGTTCCGAACTTCACGGGCAGCGGCGGCAATTTTGTCTTCAATACCGTGGCGCCCCTAAACGCTAACGAATACTTATACAAAGTCGACTACAACATCAGCAGCAGGAACCAGGTTTCGTTTCATTATTTCCGCGATTATTACACTTCGGTGCAGGATCAGACGCAACTCATCGAATACAACCGCGATATTCCCGGCACGAATTCAAGCATACAGTGGACCTTCGTTCCTACGCCAAACACCGTCAATATTGCGCAATTTACCTTTACAGGGAACGTCATTCTCGAAAATACCGGCATTGTGCCGAATTCATTGTTCATTTCTAACTTCACGCGCGCCGGCCAAGGCATAACCTATCCGTTGATTTACAATGCCTCGAACGCCATCCCGTCCATACAACTTTCTGGTTACACCAGCCTTACTGCGACGCCTCTAAATTTTAATAACTTCAACCGGATCTTTGACTGGAAAGACGATCTGGCCAAGATGATCGGAAATCACAACGTGAAGACCGGTATCCTGATCATGCGAAGCAGAAAAAATCAGGACAATGTTCCCGCCATCAACGGAACATTTGTTTTCAATACTACTTCGCGCCCGGCCGGCCCGACAAATACCAGCGGGAACGTAGTCGCGGATGCCTTGTTAGGCAACT
>JBAUZG010000288.1:0-9655 GCA_049585195.1 Bryobacteraceae bacterium
GGGTTTATCCCAGTTACGGGCTTCGCGATAGTGAACGCGAACCCGACGGCTACCTCGCCTTCTCGTGGGTCCACACATTTAATCCGGACCTGCTGATGACTATCTCACCCTTCTATCACTACAACGAAGCCAGCTATAACAGTTCGCCGAACGACGTGCCAGTGATGACGAATGTGAACCAGACCGCAAATTATGCCGGTCTCCAAGCGACCGCGGATGCGACCGTTGTAAAGAATAACGACATTCAACTGGGCGTGTACGGATTCGGCCAACACCAAAGCAACTTCTTTAATAACGTTTTCACAGCTTGCGCGCCCAACTGTCAGAACTTCGGCCCCTCATCGGCTGCCGTGACCGGCGGCTTGGGTGAAGCGTTCCTCAGCGACCGGTTTAAGGTGACCTCCTGGTTGACACTGATCGCCGGCGTTCGCTATTCGCGCTTCGACTCGGGTTCAGTCAGCGGGGGAACTCAGCCGGGCGTCGCGGAGAATGCGACATCCCCGCGTTTTGGTGCTGCCATCAGAATCCCTCGCATAAACTGGGTTTTTCATGGCTTCTACGGCGACTTTTATCAAGCGCCTCCTCTCTTGAGCGCGACCGGCCCGTTGCTCAATTTAGCCACTAGTCAGAGTTTGACCTTTGGTCCCCTCCGTGGGGAGCGCGATCACGAATACCAATTCGGCGTCTCGATTCCCTTTCACGGTTGGGTGCTCGAGGAAGACACCTTTCAAACCCGCGCAACGAATTGGCTGGACCACAGCAATATCGGAGAATCAAACATCTTCTGGCCGCTGACCTGGGACCGCGCCCTAATTCAAGGCTGGGAAACCACGTTGCGTTCTCCGCGTATCTGGCGCTTCGGGCAGGCTCACCTGGCGTATTCAAATCAGATCGCACAGGCCTCGTCACCTTTCACCGGAGGCTTAATTTGTCCTGTGCCCGCGCCGGCAGGATGCGAGCCGCCCCCGGGACTTACGCCGGTGGATCACGATCAGAGAAATACGTTGAACGTGGGCTTCAATGCAACTCTTCCACGGCAAGTGTTTGCCGCGACAAATGTGTACTACGGCTCGGGATTCACGAACGGGATGCCGAACGCGGTGTATCCGGGCAACTATCTGCCGCAGCATACAACGTTTGACATTTCGCTCGGAAAAAGTTTTGGCGAGGGCGAACAGTATAGGCTGTCACTGACTGCTGTGAATGTGGCGAATCGACGCGTATTACTCGACAACAGTCTGACTTTTGGAGGCTTCCACTATAACGACCCGCGACAAATATATGTCGAATTCCGTTGGAGATTTCACTATTGAATGCGAAACGATAGCTACGCCGCAGCCACGGTCGTTAGCTTAGCCCCGCTCGCAACAAGCTCATCAAGCGCTTTCACCCCGAGTTCTTCGGAAATCGGCCAAACCGCATCGGTAACGATTTCAACCGGATGATCGAGCCGCAACAAGCCGCGAGCGGCATTCAGAACACAGACTTCCGTGAATACTCCGTAGATCACAAACCGCGCGGATCCGAGAGAGTCGAGCAACGGAACGAGATTCGGATTAGTAAAGCAATCGACATGCTGTTTTTTCACAATCACTTGCTGGGCCGAAAGCGCGGCCTGGCGGTTGAATGCGCCTTCCGCAGTCGAAAGCACATATCTATGCGATTCGGCAAAGCACTCTCCAAGCGTTGCTCGAAGCTTCTGCTGGCCAGCTGTGCCGCTGACGCAATGTGGTTTCCATACCCGGAACTCTACATCGTCCTCGGAGTGCGCGTCGGTTGTGGAAAGAATTTTGATCCCATTAGAGACCGCGTGGCGCGTGAGTCTGGCCAGGTTGCTCAAAATTTTCTCCGCTCCGGGAGAATATAAGGCGCCGGCAGGGCAGAGGAAGTCGAGTTGGGTGTCGACGTCTACGAAAACGGTGTTCATGAAACGACCACCGGGCGTGAGCTGCGGATATTCTCAGTCAGGCCAAGCAGCCGCTCGCTGATCTCGACCCGATACGGCCTGGCTGGTTCGAGCCGAAGTAAGTCGGGGGGAAGTTGCGCAATCTTTTGGCGGGCTCTTTCCCGCAGATCGAGCAGCGACGGGTAAGGTTCGAGTAATTCGCCGTTTATCAGAACCGGGCCCAGAAGAGGCTCACCTTTGAATTCGTTGTTGCACTCGTTGTAGAGGGCGATTACGTCATGCCCCGGGTACCTGTAAATCTGCTTGGCTCCCGGTATGGTCGCTTTTTCCTCGCTCCATTTCGCCGTATAGAGATGGGATTCGCCCCGTCTCAACTCGACTAATTTGTAGACAGCCGACAACGAGGGCGCGTCGGCGGACGTGGCCAGCTCGGTTCCAACGCCAAACGCGTCAATTGGGGCGCCGTCGGCTAGCAGCTCCGCGATGCGGTTTTCGTTCAAATCGTTGGTGGCCATGATTTGCGCATTTGGGAAACCGTTCTCGTCAAGCAGGCGCCGAATCTGGTGAGCTTGAACCGCGAGTTGCCCGCTATCGAGACGAACGCCCCACATCGGCGGACCCAGCCTTATCGCCATACGGGTGCCTTCCAGCGGATCGTAGGTATCGACCAGATACACCGTCGCCTCTCCCAGCAGCTTCTGGAGCTCCCTGTACGATGTTTCCTCGTCGCTGAACGACATGACCCAGGAATGGGCGGCCGTTCCAAAAACGGGAACTCCATATCGCTTACCCGCTTCCGCGTTACTCGTGCCGGTGCACCCGGCCAGAAATGCGGCCCTGCCCGCAAGTGGTCCCGCCTCTGGCGAATGCGCGCGGCGGCTCCCGAACTCGACGATAGCTCTCCCTTTCGCGGCGAGGACGCATCGGGCGGCTTTTGACGCAATCGTCGTCTGGTAGGCGATGGTGGAAAGCAGGTATGTCTCAACGAGCTGAGCCTGGACCAGCGGAGCCCGGACGATAAGAATGGGCTCTCCCGCGAACACGGGCGTCCCTTCAGGAACGGCGAAGATATCCCCTTCGAAGCGAAGATCCTTCAGATATGAAAAGAATTCCGGAGGGGTGTTCGCGAACTGCTTCAGCGACCGAAGGTACTCGATCTCAGCGGTTTCAAACCGCAGTCCAGTTAAGTACTCGACAGCTTGCTGAAGACCGCCCGCCAGTAGGAAATTACGAGTTGCGGGAAGCTGGCGCACACTCAGCTCGAAGGTAGCGACATCGTCAGACTTGCCGGCCATAAAATAGCCGGCGGCCATCGTCAGTTCATATAGATCGGTATTTAAGGCCGACATTGAGTCCAGTCTTTATTGTCGGTGATGGTGCTTAAGACCGGTCGCCGGGCTAGACTAACCGCTACACAAGCTGCGATTCTTTGGATGCGCCGGCGCCGGCCGCGGCATGTTGTGCGGCCGCGGGAATCGCGTGTTTCTCGGTGGCCGCATGCACACCGCGCTCTCCTCCACGGTCGTCAAACCGGCCGAAAATCATCTTTCCGGCAGTTGTCTGGAGCACGCTTGTAACCGTAATGTCGATGGTTCGGGAAATGTACCGCTTGGCGTTGTCGACAACGACCATGGTTCCATCGTCCAGGTACGCCACCCCTTGGTTGTGCTCTTTGCCTTCTTTTAGAACAAAGACCCGCATCGTCTCGCCCGGCAGAACGATCGGTTTTAACGAATTGGCAAGTTCGTTGATGTTCAAAACCTCGACGCCATGCACCTGGGCGACCTTGTTGAGGTTGAAATCGTTCGTAACGATCCGGCAATGTTGCAATTTAGCCAGCTCGATCAGCTTCAAATCGACTTCCCGCACAGTTGGCACATCGTAGTCCGCGAGCTGGATGTCGACGTTGGGCATCTTCTGAAGCCGCTGGACCACGTCGAGACCGCGGCGCCCCCGATTCCGCTTCATGGAATCGGACGAGTCGGCGACCAGTTGCAACTCACGCAGCACAAATTGAGGGATCACGAGCGAGCCTTCCAGAAATCCCGACTCGGCGATGTCGGCAATGCGACCGTCGATAATCACACTGGTGTCCAGCAGCTTGATGGCTTGTTTTGTGCGCTGCTCGCCGCTGAAGATAGAGAGGGCCTTCAAGTTCAGGAGCTCGGCTTTGGAGAACCCGATCAGCACGCCGAGATAGGTGCAGCATAGCGGTAACGCCAGCTGCAGGAAAGGCCCGTTCGTCCCGCCCCGGAACGAAGAGAGGGCGACTAGGACGGCAAGGAGAATGCCGATTACGCTTCCGACGAGCATACCTGCCACTCCTGCGACCAGTTGCGGAAGCGAAACACGGCGGAGGCGCATTTCCAGAGCGACAACGAGGAGCCCGGCAACGACTCCTGTGGAAATGGCAAGGGGGACTGACAACGTGAGAGGCCGGAACGCTGCAGCGAGGGCGCCGAGGAGAGCGATAAACACAACCCTGACGGCCAGAACATCGGTTTTATTAATACGATCCAAGTCTTTGTTTCCTCTGACTATCGTTAGGCGCAAGTGCGCGTTCCTGGCAGTATCAACAGTAATAAAGGACGCAACCTCACTTCCGCGGACAACGTAGAAGTCCAGCGAAGTATATCACTCTTCAATGATTAAGGGGCGAGGGAAGGATAGGGAACGGGCGGGGCACCGAGGGAGGGATGTGGAACGAGAGGAGCGCGCGATGGTTACAGAACCTTCGCGAGCTCCTCTGCGAAAACACTACTACCGGCTGGCGAAGAATGCCGCCGGTTATTCGAAGTTCTTCGTTCTTTGTTGCCCGCCTGATTCGGCATATTTGCGTGTGGGCGCTTCGGCCGTTCTCCACTCAGGACAGGTTTCGCTGCGCCCTGCGCTTTGCCTTTCGGAGGTTGGGCAGGATTAGCACGCAGCAGCCGGTCTTCCAGCGGGGCTCGGTCGAATCGTCGAATAATCGAACCCATCTCTTCCTGATTTGGTGCTTCGATAAAAGCGAATCCCTTGGATTCTTGCGTTTCGGGGTTACGAATCACCTTGACCGCATCAGCGACCAGGTTGTCTGCGGCAAGCCACGACTTGATATCGTCGGCCGTCACCCAGACAGGGAGATTTCCGAGGAATACCGTAAAACTCATTCGTTACTGTTGTTATCTCCGTTTGGGGAAGGTTTTTTGAGGCTGGCCTCGGAGGAGGTTTTCCTGAAGAGGCTATCCACTACCATAACACAACAACCGCTGCGTGGTAAACAGCGATTTTTTGACAAAACTCTAAGAAAAGTAAGTGTTTCCGGCACTGAACCTGCTCGTTCGAATGTCCTGTTTCTCTGCCACCGGAAACCGCCTCTTCGCCCCTGAAATGAAACTTGCGCCTGCTTGCTTTCTCGTATCATCGTGTAGCTGATATGCCAAAAGAACTCAAAGAAGGCGACAAAGCTCCAGACATCTCGTTGATGACTGACACTGGGGAAAAGTTCCAGCTGTCCGGCGTGAAAGGCAAGAACGTTGTCCTTTACTTCTACCCTAAGGCCGACACGCCCGGTTGCACGAAAGAAGCGTGTGAGTTCCGGGATACTTCGAAGAAATTTACGAAAGCGAACACCGTAATTGTCGGCGTCTCGCCGGACACAGAGGGCGATCAGGCCAAGTTCAAAAGCAAGTTCGGGCTTCCGTTCACACTTCTGGCCGACAAAGACCACGCCGCAGCCGAAGAATACGGCGTGTGGAAGGAAAAGAACATGTACGGCCGCAAGTATATGGGTGTCGAGCGCACGACGTTTATCATCGACGGTCACGGTGTCATTAAACGAATATTTCCAAAGGTGAAAGTGGAGGGCCACGCCGAGGAGGTTTTGGCCGCCGTAGATTGAGGCGGTTTCTGGACGGTGGCGAATTATAATTGCGTGTGACTTCCATCGACCAGCGCGAGGGGCCGAAATGTTTAAATCCGTTGCCTACGCCGTAAGAATGTTGCGTAAGGATCTGGGGTTCACGGCTGTGGCGATTTGCTCGCTGGCAATCGGGATTGGTGCAACGTCAGCGATGTTTAGCTTCGCCAATGCGATGTTGCTGCAGCCGCTTCCGGTATGGGAGCCAGGCAGGGTTGCCGCGGTTACCACCACGACTTCATCGCCGTTTGGTGTCGATTCCGCCATCTCTTATCCGGACTACAAAGATTACCGCGATCGCAACCGGACGTTTTCAGGTTTGGTGGCGGCGGCCTACAGCACTTTTGGCTTCAGCCGCGATGCATCGACTACCCCGAAGATGGAATTGGGGTTCTTTGTCTCGGGCAATTTCTTCCGGGTGCTAGGCGTCGAGCCGGCACTAGGGCGCGGTTTCCGCGATTCGGAAGACCAGGCCGTCGGCCGCGATCCGGTCGTTGTGCTCGGCCACGATTTCTGGGTTTCACAGTTTGGCGCGCGCTCGTCGGTGATCGGGACCAGAATCCGGTTGAATGGCATAGACTTCACCATCATCGGAGTCGCGCCGGAGAATTTCACTGGCATTGATAGTTTCGTGCGGCCTACGATGTTCGTGCCGCTAGCCATGTCTCCTCCCCTGGGAAACGTGAACAACCTCGAGAAACGCGATGTTCGCTGGCTGTTCGTAAAAGGGCGTTTGAAGCCGGGCGTGGGTGTGGCGCAGGCGCAAGCTGATCTGGCTGCCATAGCCGCTGAGCTCCAGCGGACCTATCCGCAGACCAATCGCAACCAGCGCGTTACTGTGCAGAGTGAGCTCGAGCTGCGCATCGCGCAAAACCCTCCCAATACTGCGTTAGTGGCGATGCTCGTCCTACTGGCGCTATGCGTCTTAATCGTGGCTTGTGCAAACGTAATGGGCTTGCTGCTGAGCCGCGCACGCGCTCGATCGCGCGAAATTGCAATACGGCTGGCGATCGGGGCCGGACGCTGGCCGCTCGTTCGCCAGCTCCTCCTCGAGAGTGCCCTGCTTGCTTTGTCGGGCGGTCTGCTTGGAATAGCGATTGCCTACGGTGGAGCGAGATATTTTAGCGGCATTCCCATCCCTTCCGACTTACCCATCGTCTTCTCGATTGATGTGGACCGTCGGGTGCTGTTGTTTACGCTCGTTGTTTCGCTTTTGAGCACGCTCCTGTTCGGTCTCGCTCCCGCTCTTCAGATCACTCGTCCTAATTTGGTGACAGCTCTCAAGGCCGCCGATGCCGATAGTTCAGGCAAGCGCCGTCTGTGGGGCCGCAATCTAATCGTCGTCGGACAAGTGGCGCTGTCTCTTGTGCTGCTCATTGTTTCTGCGATTCTGGTGCGAGGCTTCCAGAGCGAATTAGAACAAGGTCCGGGCTATCGCACCGACCGTCTCTTCCTGACCAGCTTCGATACGCAGTTGGTTCACTACTCGAATGACCAAACCAAGCAATTCTACAAGCAATTGCTGGACAGAACGCGTTCAGCTCCTGGTGTCCAATCGGCTGCTCTGACATCCGTTGTCCCGATGTTTGGCGGAGACGGAATCAACGTGGTTCCCGAGGGATACCAATTGCCTCGAGGCCAGCAGACTGTGATGGTCTTCAACGCATATGTGAGCGACGGGTACTTCCAGACGATGGGCATACCAATCCTGCGCGGGCGCGGCTTCCTAAACACCGACCAAGCGAAGACACCGCCGATCGTAGTTGTCAACGAGCAATTCGCGAAACACTATTGGCCCAAAGGCGATGCGGTCGGTAAGCGGATTCATCTCCGTAGCGCCACCGGCCCTCTTGCCCAAGTCGTAGGCATCGCGAAAACCAGCAAATACTTTTGGATTGCGGAAGCCCCGATCGAATTCATGTATGTGCCCTACACGCAAGACGAGCGAACATCGATGATTATGGTCGCCGAATCGGTTGCGCCGGACGCGGCAACGCTTGCCCCAGTGTTGCGCAACGTTGTGCGCTCGCTCGACGCGAACATGCCCGTGTTCGATGTTCGAACCATGAAGGACTTATACACGCAGCGCGCGGTGAAGACGCCGAATATGATTGCCGATAGTGTCGCCGGTTTGGGAGTGATGGGCCTTGTTCTGTCGATGGTTGGGCTCTACGGCTTGATTGCCTACTCCATTAGCCGCCGGACGCGCGAGATCGGTATTCGAATGGCGATCGGCGCCGACCGGCAACGCGTGCTTGGCATGGTCCTGAAACAAGGTCTGACATTAGGCGCAATTGGTGTTGCGATTGGACTCGTTTTCAGCTTCTTCGTCTGCCGTCTGATCACGTCGGCCATGTTTATTGCGTCCTTCAGCCATACCGATTGGTCGATGTTCCCGGTTATTTCGCTCCCGCTGCTTCTGATTGTCGTGCTTGCGACGTACGCACCTGCGCGGCGCGCCTCGTTGATCGATCCGATGAAGGCGTTGCGCGAAGAGTAATTTGCGCACGGCCTGGGCAAGCGTTATTGATTAGGGACCGCCGAATAAAGCTGCGTGTCCCGTGCGGCAGATGGGTCCACGATAGCTCGGGCGACTGGTCTCCGCCTGTGCTCCCATCGACCGAACAGGTGTTCACCTCATCCGCCTGCGCGGATTGACGAAAGTGGCGCATACCTCCGTCCGCGACTCACGCGCAACGGCTATCATCGTGAAGAGGCCGAAATTATGAGCCGCTTTCCGGGCGTGGATTACCTTGGCATCGACTCGCTGTTCAGCGAGCAGGAACTTCTTGTCCGCCAAACTGCGCGCCAGTTTGTGGATGAAAACGTTCTGCCGATAATCCGCGATGCCTATAACGATGGGGAATTTCCAGCGGATCTTATCAGCGACATGGGTGAACTCGGCTTCTTCGGCGCGAACCTCGAAGGTTATGGCTGCGCGGGCCTCAACAACGTCGAGTACGGCCTCATTATGCAGGAATTAGAGCGCGGCGACTCGGGACTTCGAAGTTTTGTTTCGGTGCAGGGCGCGCTCGTCATGTATCCGATCCACGCGTACGGATCGGAGGAGCAGAAACAACTCTGGCTGCCGAAATTGCAATCGGGCGAAGCGATCGGTTGTTTCGGATTAACGGAGCCTGGGTTCGGCTCGAACCCTGGCGGGATGACGACAACGGCCGCTAGACAGGGAGATCGCTGGGTCCTGAATGGTGAGAAGACGTGGATCACAAACGGAGGCATCGCCGATCTAGCAGTGGTTTGGGCGAAGACAGAGGAGGGCGTGCGAGGTTTTTTGGTTGAGCGCGGGACTCCGGGTTATTCAACCTCCGACATACACGGCAAGCTCTCGATGCGAGCCTCAGTCACTTCGAGCCTGCATTTTTCCGATTGCGCGATCCCCGAACAGAATCAGCTTCCGTGCGCTAAGGGCTTGAAAGCACCCCTCGGCTGTCTGACACAGGCGCGGTATGGCATTGGCTGGGGTGTGATTGGCGCGGCCATGGATTGCTTTGAAACGGCGAGGCGCTACTCACTCGACAGGAAGCAATTCGACGACCGGCCTATTGCGACGCATCAACTGGTCCAGGAGAAGTTGGCTTGGATGATCACGGAAATCTCCAAAGCGCAACTGCTCGCGCTGCATGCTGGCCGGCTGAAGGACCAGGGCAAAGTGGAACCCGCGCACATTTCCATGCTTAAAAAGAATAACGTCTGGATGGCTCTTGAATGCGCGCGGCTGAGTCGCGATCTGCTGGGCGCCAACGGCATTATGGACGAGTACCCCATTATGCGGCACATGTGCAATCTGGAAACTGTTAAGACATACGAGGGCACCGATCATATCCACACAC
>JBAUZG010000289.1:0-27837 GCA_049585195.1 Bryobacteraceae bacterium
GAATAATTCCTTCGCATACTGAAGTCTGCGCCATTATGTGCCGCGAATGACTGATTCTTCATGTGGGGCAGGCGCTTTTGCCTGCCTTTGGGCGACGCAGGCGTCGCCCCTACAAAGGCAGACGGCAAGACCGTCCGCCCCACCTAATAATGTCCAATCGGCTTGGTGCTTCGCGTTTATCGCTGTCTTCTTCCTCTCCTCTTTAGCGCGCGCAGATACAGTCTATTTCGAGCGCACGTTTTTTGACAACAGCCTGACTCCCGATAACTATTTCTATAGCGCCGGGAAGCTATCCTCGCCAAGCAGTTTGACCCTGATCGATGGCAAGCTGCCTGTGGATACGCGCACATTTTTCACGCCTCCTAACTCGCTCAGTTTGGAATGGACTTCCCGAGCGGACGGCGGCTGGGAAGCGGAAGTGCGTTTCGAAGAATGGAGGAATCGCAAGGCATTTTTCCCCGGAGAGACTCTGCTATTCCACGTTTACTCGCCGGAAGGAATTCGAGCGAAAGACTTGCCACGGATCGCTTTGCGCGACGAGAACAAGGCGTTTACTCAGCCGCTTATGCTTGGCGATGCGATCGCTAGAATCGCCGCGCGCCGATGGGTACAAATCAAAATTCCTTTAGATCGGTTTCGAACCGCCTCGGTTCGCCGCTTCGATCCCCATTGGATCAACACCATCTGCTTCTTACAAGGAGCCGCTGACGGCATAAAACATACGCTGCTAATCGACGAGATTCGCATTGATCGCGCGAATGCAGACCCCAATTCGCCCCCTCCTGCCGCTCCCGTCCATGTCGAAGCGAAAGGTTATGAGCGGCACATCGACGTGAGTTGGATGCCTGCCGGCGAGCAAGCGGAACGCTACATCGTCTATCGCTCGTTAAATAACGGCCCTTTTCGCCCGGTTGGAATCCAGGTGCGAGGCGTGTATCGCTACAAGGACTTCTTAGGCAAAATCGACGAGCGTGCCGCTTATAAGCTAAAAGCGTGCGACCGGGACTACCGCGAATCGGCGTTTTCTGAAACTGCAGTCGCTTCGACGCACGCGATGAGCGATGACGACTTACTAACTATGGTGCAGGAGGCCAGTTTCCGCTACTACTGGGAGGGCGCTCCTGCGTCGGGAATGACTCGCGAAAACATTCCGGGAAACGATGACATCGTCGCCACGGGCGCGAGTGGATTCGGCGTAATGGCGCTCATCGTGGGAGTAGACCGCAGATTCATTGCGCGAGAGCAAGGCGTGCAGCGCTTGTTGAAGATTGCTGATTTTCTCGAACATGCAGATCGTTTTCGCGGGGCGTGGGCGCATTTCATGAACGGCGCGACCGGCCGGCGCATGCCTGTCTTTTCCATGTTCGACAACGGAGCGGATATAGTCGAGACTTCATTTCTTATGGAAGGCCTGCTGTCCGCGCGTGAATATTTCGATGGAACAACCGCAGCCGAGCAGGAATTGCGCAAACGCATCACACGCTTGTGGCAAGGAGTCGAGTGGGATTGGTTCCGCAGAACTCCAAGTGGCGATACGCTTTTCTGGCATTGGTCGCCCGAATATTCGTGGTACATCGATCACCGGCTCTACGGATGGAACGAAATCATGATTACGTATCTGTTGAGCATCGCTTCTCCCACTCACCCCGTTCCGGCGAGCCTCTATTACACAGGCTGGGCAGGCGATCCCCGCGAATTCATAAACGGCCATACCTATTACGGAATCAAGCTCGATTTGGGTACCGGGACAGGCGGCCCTTTGTTCTTCACCCATTACTCGTATATGGGCTTCGATCCGCATGATATTCGCGACAGGTATGCCGAGTATTTTGAAAACAACAGGAATATGGCGCTGATCAATCACGCTTATTGCGTAGCGAATCCACAGCATCACCAAGGTTATGGCGATGCGTGCTGGGGCATTACCGCGGTTGACGGCCCGAAGGGCTATGCGCCTTACGAACCCACGCCGGACATGGATGACGGCACAATTGCCCCCACTGGCGCGCTCGCTTCGTTTCCCTATACTCCGGAGCTGTCCATCAAGGCCCTGAAACATTTCTATCGAGACCTCGGGGACAAGCTTTGGGACGTGTATGGATTTCGCGACGCATTCAATCTGGACGAAAATTGGTTCGCCAGAATCAACATGGGCCTGAATCAGGCCCCTGTCGTGGTGATGATCGAAAACTATCGCACCGGACTGGTATGGCGTGAGTTTATGAAAAACCCCGAGATCGGAGCTATGATTTCCCGCCTGGGCCTGCGCCAGGGAAGATGAACTGCAGCGGCTTATTCGGGCGACTATTCTAATTCTTGCTGCCCAAAACGTAGCGAAGTTTATCGGGCATCAAGACGTAAACAAAATCCCCAGCTTTCAGCAGTAAACTAAACTCTGCCATGCTGGGTGTTCGATTGCGCTTCCGAAAATACTTCTTACTGGTTTTTGGGCTCGCCTCGCTTGTCCTTGCGCAGTCCATTAATCCGGGCCTGCTGAATGAGACCCGCATCTATATCAAGCACATGTGGCATGTGCTCGAGCGGTCGAACAAAACACTTTTAAAATCGGCTGTTGACACGAAGGTTGGCCAAGCCGGCACATTGACGCTTTATGTCGCGCGCGACGAAAGTCCGGATGCCGTCACGGCGAGTTTACGGCGGATTCTCGCGCCTGCCGAGATGAAGCGTATCACAGTTAAGCAGCTGCCGCCCGATCCGGAATCGATTTCCGAGGCCGGTCTTTTATATCTGCCCCATCCGTATGTCGTACCGGGCGGCCGGTTTAACGAGATGTACGGATGGGACAGCTATTTCACGCTGCTTGGGCTGGTACGCGACGGCGAGCTGCAGCTTGCCAAGGACATGACCGAAAATTTTTTGTACGAGATTGAGCACTACGGCATGATTCTGAATGCGAACCGGACGTATTATTTGACGCGTTCGCAGCCTCCGTTTCTGACGCAGATGATTCTCGAGGTGTATCGGCGGTCGGGCGATTTGAAATGGCTTGAAGGAACGATTCCGGCGATTGAGAAGTACTACGCGTATTGGCTGAAAGCGCCGCATTTCACGCCCGAGACGCTACTTTCGCATTATGCCGGAGGAGCCGACACACCCGCGTCTGAAGTAGTTCATGGAGAGCGCGATGCCAACGGCAAGAACCAGTACGATCGGGTGAAGGAGTATTACCGCACACACAAGGTGACCGCGTATGACGTTGGCCAATACTACGATCGCGCAACGGATCGGTTGACGCCGTTGTTTTATGAGGGAGACCGGGCCATGCGGGAATCGGGATTCGATCCTTCGGCCCGATTCGGTCCCTTCAGCGTCGATATCATTCACTACAACTCAGTGGATTTGAATTCCCTGCTCTACCGAATGGAGCTCGACACGTCGGCGATTATGGAACTGCTCGACCGGCCGCACGAAGCCGGGCAATGGGCGACACGGGCCGACCACCGGGCGATTCAGATGAATGAGCTGATGTGGAATGAGAAAGAGGGAATGTACTTCGACTACGATTTCGTAACTCACAAAGAGTCCAACTATCATTTTTTGACGACGTTTTATCCGCTGTGGGCGGGGCTCGCTTCCGAGGAACAGGCCGAGCGGCTGCGCAGCAACCTCAGGATATTCGAGAAAGCCGGGGGACTCGAGACCAGCGATAACGTGAGCGGAAATCAATGGGACGCGCCTTATGGATGGGCTCCTTTGCACATCTTGGCTGTCGAGGGACTGCGGCGCTATGGCTTCAACGACGATGCCGATCGCATCAGCCGAAAGTTTCTAGCGATGGTTGTGCGGGATTTTGAAGCGCACGGCACGATCAAGGAAAAATATGACGTGGTTACGGCTCGATCGGATTTGGCCGCCGGTTTGAAATTTGGCTATACGTCGAATGAGGCGGGTTTCGGGTGGACGAACGCCGCGGCGGTGATTTTCGCGGACGAACTAGCAGCGCGGCATGAACTTCAAAAAGTGGCTCAACACGGCGCTCTGATAGAATTCGCGCGGAGATGAAAAAAACTGCGCTGTTCACGCTGATTCCGCTTGCATTACTGGCGAGCGTCACGATACCGGTTATCAAATGGAAGCCCGACGACCGGAGCCGCCCGAAGCCTCCGGTCGTGACACCGGGGACCGAGAGCACACAAGCGGAACCGGGGAAGGCTCCGTCGGATGCTGTGGTTCTTTTCGATGGAAGAGATCTGTCGGAGTGGCAGGGCAAGAATGGCAAAGCAGCTCCGTGGCACGTGGCGGATGGTTACTTCGAGGTAACCCCGGGCTCGGGTGACATACGGACGAAGGAGGCGTTTGGAGATTGCCAACTCCACGTGGAATGGGCTTCGCCGAATCCGCCAAGGGGGACGGATCAAGACCGGGGCAACAGCGGAGTGTACCTGATGAGTCTATACGAGATTCAGGTGCTTGATTCGTATCACGCCGATACGTACCCGGACGGGCAGGCGGGCGCTGTTTATTCGCAGTGGCCGCCGCTGGTGAACCCGATCCGGCCACCGGGTATGTGGCAGATGTACGACATCGTGTTTCATGGGCCGCGATTTTCGGCTTCGGGCGAACTCGAGAGGCTGGCTACGGTGACCGTGCTCTTCAATGGCGTTTTGGTGCAAGACCATGTTTCGCTCACCGGGCCGACGGCATGGGAAGGGCGGCCTCCGTACAAGAAGCACGCGGAGAAGATGCCATTGCTTTTGCAGGACCATCATCATCCGGTGCGGTTTCGCAATATTTGGATACGCGAGCTGCACGAGCCGGAATCCTAGGCGAGCCTGGTTCGTTGAAGCGGGCGTTCTTAGCGGTTGAAGGGAAACTCATTGATCCAATGGAAGCCGCGGCTCACGAGTAAGTAGTTCGAGAGATCGAATCGCCGCAGGCGGACCGAAAGTCTGTCTGGGCCGAGGTTGCCTTCGAGAACAATGTGTTCCGCGTCGGAGCGCGAGTATATAAGGAAGCCCTGCTGGCTGAGGTCGTTGGACCGAGAGAGGGCTACCCTATTTGCGGTGGTGTCGTACCGTGCCGTCCATCCCTGGAGGGAATTATCCATCACGCGCACCTGGAAGAACGTGGGAGACTCGATCATCACCTTGTTCCATCGCGTTTTGTCGGTGGCGAGAGGCGGACGAACCTGGTTGTTGAGGCTGAACGTTTCGACATCGTAGAGCCCGTAGATGGGCGGGCGCTGCGGATGAAGGTGGCTTTGAGCGTACGCGGCGAAGCTGCCCTGGACCTGGCTGAAAAGGTAGTAGCCAATGGCCAGCACCTGAACGCTCACAACGGCAATACGCGCTGCGCGGGGGTGGAACGCGGGCCTGGAAAGATCGGCCGGCGCGGCGGGGCGATTAAGCACCAGGAAATTGGCGAGGCGGCGTAGATTGGGCGCAAGGAGGATAACGGCCATGAACAGCAGGTTGATCGAATAGAGCTTGACGGGTACGTCGTAACAGAAGTTGAGCGCGACGATATTGGTGAGCACCGCGGCCGCAGCCATTGCGCCGAAAGTCGTTGTGCGGCGAGTGAGGAGCAGGAGACCGCTGACTACTTCAGCGCTTCCCGAAAAAATCACGTAAGCCGGCGACGCGCCCATGAAAGACCAAAGCGCACCCATGGGAGAGAAATCGCCGTAAGTTTCGGTGAGCTTGAAGAAGACCGGATACGGAAACTGAAGGGGAAAGACCTTGGCGAAGCCATAGGCAAACAAGGTGAAGGCGAGCGTATAGCGGATCAAGACGCGGAGCCAAGAGTGAAGCTCACAGCAGTTGGGCCGCTTGTGGTCGACAATAGACCACACTAGGGCAGCAGCGAGAGCAAAGACCAAGTACAGGAGGTTTTCGATGTAATCCAGGGTGGTGTCGCCGCTGCCGGTGGGGAAATATGTTGTGACGCTGCCGCTCAGGCGGAAGACATGGATCGCAACCCAGGGCGTCAGCGCGTGCCAGAGATAGATATAAGGTTCGGCGAGGAATTGAAGGCCGGGGATGCTGGTGACGAGCGAGATGCGGCCTGGTTCGGGAGCGGAATACAGCACGAAGTAACAGCAGACGAAACGAAAGAAGAGTCGCTGTGCGAGATTCCAGCGTGGGGGCGGTTGACTTTGCAAGCCTGGCTCTTCGGGGACGACGGGCTCCGGTTGCGAGATGTTTTCCATGTGCACGTTGAGACATTCATAACATTGCGTGAAGAAAGAACTCTCGGTTGCCTTCCGCGCCAAGTATCGGACTTTCCATCGATTGCGTTTTGAATTGGCGAGTTTCGAGCGCCGCTCGGACCCGATCGCGAGCTTGGGCGTGGAGAGCGGGATCGCGAACGATGCCGCCTTTACCCACGTTTTCGCGGCCTACCTCGAATTGAGGCTTGACGAGGATTACAAGATCACCCGTAGGTGAGAGAAGCGGGATGAGAGCGGGAAGAATGAGCGTGACCGAGATGAAGCTGACATCGCAGACGATGAGGCTCAGCGGCTCGCCAATATCGGCGACTTGTAAGTAGCGGGCGTTGGTGCGTTCGTGAAGAACTACGCGAGGATCGGTGCGGAGCTTCCAATCGATTTGGCCGGCGCCCGTATCGACACAATGGACGCGCAAAGCGCCGTGCTGGAGCAGGCAATCGGTGAAGCCACCCGTGGACGTTCCGACATCGAGGCAAACTTTATCGCGCGGCGAGACGGCAAACTCGCGAAGCGCGGCTTCGAGCTTAAGGCCGCCGCGGCTCACATAGCGGAGCGGCTGCTGGACTTCGAGTTTGGAATCGAGACCGACAGGTTGGCCCGGCTTTGTAGCCTTCTGCCCATCCACTGAGACTTCGCCGGCAAGAATGAGGGCTTGCGCCTTTTCGCGGGAAGCGGCAAGTCCGCGATCAACCAGCGACCTATCGAGGCGGTGTTTCGAGGGCACGGCTCGCTAGGTTTGGCGCTGAACGATAAGATCGGCGAGCTGACGGAGACGGTCGGCGCGGTCGTCGAAAGGTTGCAGGGCGAGGTGAGCGGCGAGGCGCTCCTCTTGCGCCATGTCTCGTGAACGCGCGACGCCGTAGACGGCAGGAAACGTAATTTTTTGCTGCTCCTGATCCTTACCCGCTGTCTTTCCGAGTTTTTCAGAAGTTTGCTCGACGTCGAGGATGTCGTCTATGATCTGGAAGGCAAGGCCGATGTGTTCGCCATAGGCAGAGAGAGCGAGAAGCTCTTCACTCGTTGCGCCGGCATAGATTGCGCCTATGCGGACGCTGGCGCGAAGAACGGCTCCAGTTTTCGCGCGATGAATTTTTTCGAGCAGCCGAGGGGTAGCGGACTGGCGCTCGCCTTCGATGTCGTACGCTTGGCCGGCAATCATTCCGCCGAGCGTGCCCGCTGCGCTTGCGAGCTCTTGGGCGAGCGCAATCTTACGTTCCGCGGCGATGTGGGGCAGACGGGCAAGAACTTCGAACGCCAGTGTGCAGAGAGCATCGCCCGCTAGGATAGCGAGCGCGTCTCCAAAGACCTTATGGCAAGTGGGCCGGCCTCGCCTGAGGTCGTCGTTATCCATGGCCGGGAGGTCGTCGTGGATCAGTGAGTACGTGTGAATGAGTTCGAGCGTGATGGCCGCGTTTTCAACGCCCTCGGGAGCATCGGAAACGGCACGGCCAGCAGCGATGGTGAGAGTCGGGCGGATGCGCTTGCCGCCGGCGAAAAGGCTGTAGCGCATAGCGCGGTGGAGCGATGGAGGCTCGGCGTGTTCGGAAGGAACCCAATGTTCAAGCACACGATCGATAAGCTGCTGCTGCTCGAGCAGGTACTCTTCCAAGCTCGCTTGTTCCGTTTGCGTCATCCCGATTTTGTAGAATTCTCCTCGCTTGGCTCGAAGGGCACGGCAACGATTTTCGAGCCACGCTTAATGAGTAGTTCGACGCGGGTCTCCGCTTCCTCGAGCTGGCGCTTGCAATCGGCGCTGAGTTTGATGCCCTTTTCGAATAATTCCAGGCTTTTTTCGAGCGGAAGCTCGCCTTTTTCGAGCTCCTTCACCACGCGCTCGAGCTCATCGAGGCTTGTCTCGAAGGCGGGCGCGGTTTGTGTCTCGTCCTGAGCCATCGCTTCATTGTAGAGGACGCGTCACGTCGCGCGCGAAGTACTCCGGGCCGAATGGGAAAATCGCTTAGGAGTAGTCAGTGCGCAAACCGCAAATCTATATAGTGCTGGCCGGATTCGGCCTGTTTGTGACCGGTTCCGGGCAAGCACACAAGACCAGCTCGTCACCGACCGCGGAACTGCTTACGGAGCTCATTCGAGTCAACACCAGCAATCCCCCAGGAAACGAGAGGGCGCTTGACGATTTGTTTGCTTCGAAGTTCAAGCCGCTGGGATTTGATGTCGAAATTATTCCTACGCCCGAGCCGGCGAAGGCTCATTTTATTGCGCGGCTGAAAGGGAGCGGCTCGCTCAAACCCGTTCTGCTCGCGGCCCATGCGGACGTTGTGGGAGTGGAGCGGGACAAATGGAGCGTCGATCCGTTCGCGGGAATTATCAAAAACGGCTATGTGTACGGGCGCGGAGCGCTGGATTTCAAAGGAGGCGAAGCAGTATTCGCGGAAGCAGTGATGCGGCTGGCGCGGAACAAGGTACCACTGAAGCGCGACGTCATTTTTTTGTCCGAAGCCGATGAAGAAGGCGGCAAATACAACACGGAATGGCTGGCGGGCGAGAACTGGAGCAAGATGGATTGCGAATACGCGCTGAATGAAGGCGGCTGGATCATGAAGAATCCTGACGGGACGGTCCGGTACGTCAGCATATCGACGGCCGACAAGTCGTCGGTGACGTTGCTGCTTACGGCGCACGGAACATCCACGCATTCGTCGATGCCGCGGCCGGACAACGCGATTTTTCGGCTGAGCCGGGCGATGGCCAGGCTGTCGGTATTCGATACCAAGCCCCACCTGATTCCAAGCACGCGGGAATTCTTTTCGACGTTGGCAAAGACGAGCGCTCCACCGATGTCGACGTACTTCAAAAATTTAGCGGAAAGCGACGATCCGAAGCTGGTGGAACAGGCGGACCAGCAGATCAGCCAGAACATTTTGTTGCACGCGATTATGCGCGACACAATTGCGCCGGTATTTTTGGAAGCGGGCTTTCGCGGCAATGTGATTCCGGGTTCGGCGAAAGCGACCATTAACATGCGCGTCATTCCCGGTACGACGCCTGAGGACGCTATCGGCGAGATCAAGAAGGCGATTGGCGATCCGGAAATCGATGTGGGGCTTCCTCCGGCAAATGCCGCAACGGGGGTCGTCTATTCGAAGTACGTGGCGATGGCATCGAAGGTGAAGCCGTCTTCGACGGACACGGCACTTTATAAAGCGCTCGCAGACGGCGCGCAAAAAGTCTGGCCGAATGTTCCGGTTACTCCGTATTTGTTTCAGGCAGGCACGGATGCATTTGCGTGGCGAAGCCGCGGCGTTCCCGTCTATGGCATCTATCCCTATCCGATCACCGACGACGATTTGAGCCGCATGCACGGCAACGACGAGCGGATGTCGGTGAAGTCGCTGGATGAAGGGACGGAGATGATTTACGACACGCTGCTGGAGGTAGCGGCGAAATGAGGTCTTCTATTACTAGATAGACGCGACCAACGGTCGGCCGGTTCCTCATTCGAATCTATTAGACCTTTCCAGACTCCCTTTCTAGTGTGTAAATTAGAGCGCTTTTGGTGTGTATACGGTCGGATCGAAACCCGCTTCCGTGCATCCAACAGATAGGAGAAAAGAATATGAAAGGGCAAAAGATTCGCTGGCAGTTACCACTTGTGCTGCTTGCGTCGGCCGCCCTGGGCTTTGGCCAGGTGAGTGGACCGCCGCCCGCAGCAGCCGGGCCGCAGCAACAGTGGTCCAGCGCCAATAATCAAACGCGTCCTTCGGAACTGGTTGGACCAGGAACTATTAATTACGTGGAAGGTCAGGTGTCGTTAGATGGAGAGGCTATTACGCCGCAGTCGATCGGAACGGCCACTCTGAGACCTGGCCAGGCGCTCGATACAGGTGAAGGCTTTGTCGAGGTGCTTTTAACGCCGGGAGCGTTCCTGCGCGTCGGGCACAACAGTGAAGTTCGAATCGTGTCGGCCGGATTGGCTAACACGGAAGTTGAACTGGTGCGCGGCCAAAGCATGCTGGAGGTGGATCAGATGATCAAAAACACCAACCTCGCGGTGCTCATGAATGGCGCAACAACGCAGGTTGAAAAGAATGGTTTGTATAACTTCGACGCTGCGCAGCAGGCAGTGATGGTGTTGGACGGAAAGGCGAAGGTTGAGTCGCCCGCCGGCAGCAAGACTCTCAACAAACATGACGAGGTGTTGCTGGCCAGCCGGCATCCGTTAAAGACGCGCGGCGTTAACGAGAAGGTTGTCGAAGCTAACCCGCTGTATGTATGGAGCAAGGCGCGGAGTGAAGACGAAGCGCAAGCGAGCGCTAAAGCTGCAAGCTATGCAGATAGCTACGTGGCTGCGGGTCCCGGTTGGTATTGGGATCCATACTGGGGTTTCTATGGCTTCTGGCCGTATGACGCTGCTTTCCTGTACAGCCCGTTTGGGTGGGGCTTTTACTCGCCCGCGTTCTTCGGCTTCGGTTACTACGGCGGTATTTATGGCGGGCGCTGGTACCCGCGCCCCGGAGCACATCCCGGCTGGTATGGACATCCGGGATTCCATGGACGCGTAGGCGGCGTGAACGCTAGCGTGCGTGGATTCCACGGCGGCGGCTTCAGCCATTCGATGGGTGGCGGTTTCCACGGTGGTATGGGTGGAGGCGGCTTCCATGGAGGCGGCATGGGTGGAGGCGGCGGACGCCGGTAACTCAATCGTTAACGAGTAACCCAATCAGCAAATAGGAAACGAGCGCGGGCCGAATGAGGTCGTTACGAAGCTCAATTCCGGGGATGTTCAACGCTGCCTCCGCTGCAGCTTGGCGTCCGCCAGCTTGACCGCCGTGTACAGGGCATCGGCGGCCTTCACCCTCACGTCTGGCGTCACGCCAACCCCTTCCCAGTCAGTCTTTCCGTACGGGTTAATCGACCGCTCCTCCGGAATGCCCATCCCGAAGTGATCGTCGAGCCGGTGGAAGACGCCAGCATGAGCGCCGCCGCGCGTGGTCTCACCCACGAGCGTCGCGCGCTTCAGCATCTTGAGGTCGTAGCTGAATTGCTCCGCCCCCGACCACGTTGTGCCAGACGTCAGCACGTATACAGGCTTGTCCGCCAAATCGTTTCCAGCAACCGGCGAGCGCGTCCACGAGTCCATCGTAGGCGCTCCCCGTGGTCCATACACGTACACCGGATGATCAAACAGATAGCTGGCAACCAGCGACACCGTATCCGGAAAGCCGCCCGAGTTGTCGCGCAGATCAAAGATGATCGCGTCCGCGTGGTTCAACGACGCCATGGCTTCTCGTATATCGGCTCCGCACACCGAATCATCCGGAAAGAAATCAAGCTTCAGATACCCAACATCGTGCGGCAGAATCTCCGCCTTTCGGATCATGCAGTGTTGCCGCAACATCGCATCCCGAAAGCGCGCCATCCCCTCAGGCGTCTGCACGGGTGGCCCGGATGGCAGCGGGTTCCTGCTGTACTCCATTACTAGGTGCATGTCGCCGCTCGCATCCCTCATCTGCGTGGTCAGTAACGCGGCGAAGGCCGCACCTTGTGTCGCCGCGTTGTCATCGCCATTCTTCTTATGCGCCAGCAGTGCCTCCCCCGTCTTCTGCGCAACATCATGATCGAAATAGTACTGCTTCAGATTAGCGACTGCGCGATCGATCACACGCTGGCGTTCTGCTGCGTCTAAGGTCGTATCGCCGCTGTTGGCCGCCTCTATCTGCCCACCAGCATTCTGCCCCATCGGCTGCCAGCCGCCCGGTGCGCCTCTTGGAGACGCGCCCGATTCTCCCGCCCAGCTTCTAGCGAACCGCGCATCCCAACTCCCAAATGCAGAGGACTTCATCACTGCAATATCCCGCAGCATCGTGCCACGCATGCTTCGGTTGCTTGCTGTCGAACTCATCCAAATGGAAATTGCCGCCAGTGCAACCGATAGCACGGTTCCAAGGCACAATGCCCCGGGGCGAGGCGAACCACCCTCGAGCACATCGAAACAAGGCACACCCTCCAGGCGCTGTCGCGAAGGCACACCCGCCCGGGACGGGCGCAAATACCCGTGTTCGCGCGGAAGCGAGGCAACCAGATCTGCGAGCAAGTCCCACCACAGCCGCACTCTTGCAAAGAACCCTCGTTCATCGCGGAAGCGGTCGCGGAATAGTTGGATGGCTTCATCCCCATAGGCTTTGCGAAACTGCGAAGGATACAGCCCCAGCAGTAAGACGTACATCTTCTCAGACATAGTCCCCCCTCAGGATCTTTCTTGCTCGTGCGACCCGCAAGGTGTCAGCGAGTTTCTCGGCCTCGGCCCGGGCCAGTTTTCGCCCGGCACTGGTCAAACGATAGAAGCGGCGGCGTTCCGGAGGAACAACGGCCTCCCCAACCCGCACCACTTCCTCAATGAACTTTTCCTCTAGTAGCGCTTGGATCGAGCTGTACAACGTACCCGGTCCAAGGCGTAGGCGGCCACCAGTCTGCTCCTCGACCTGCCGCATGATGGCATATCCATGGAGGTCGCCATCGGCCAGCGCAAGCAGGATCTGAAACGCGGCGGAAGGTAAAGGATCCAGTTTTCGTTTGGGCATATATGCTCGATGCTCGATGTATCGATAATCGACTCTATCCCAATCCAGCTTTTTCTGTCAAATGCTTCCGGCGGGTCGGCCTCAGATTGCGACGAAGCCAGATGTCGGCCGCACGATGAAAGAAGTTGCACTGGCGAAGAGAGGGGGGCTGCGCATATAGTTTCGTAACAGTCTCGAACGGCCCGCTTCGCTTTTAGCCCTATCGTTGCAGACCGATGGACCGGGAGCCTAGAAGTTTGGGAAGCGCGGCTGGCGTGCCGTCAACGGGAATGAAGGGCAATTTCGTGAGCGGCAGATCGCGCGTCTCAAGGACGTACGATTTTCCAGGTTCGACTGAGAATGTGAGAACGGCGCCAGCTACATCGGCGCCAATCGGTTGGGCTCCGTCGGACGAGACGACTTCGACAGCACGGCCAAGCCAAGGGTTTCGGAAGCGGACTTGTCCAGCAAAACCGGAAGCGAGAACGACGATCACCGGCTCGCCGTGACGCACTTGAACATAAACCTTGCTGTTGTGTTGAATATAAACTGTGCCGTCGGCATCCCAGTCTTTCGGCCACGCAGGCGCAATGCGAACAAGTCCATCGTAGTCCTGGACCAAAGCTTCCTGGAGAGCAGCCGCCACAACACCGATCTGTTCGACGTAGAATTCAGGACCGGCAAAACTCGCAAGGCCGGAGGGATAGGCCTGATATCGTTCGGTCAGTTGCATCAAGCTTGATTTCACTTCGGCGGGAAGGCCCAAACGGGCGGCTTGAATGGGATCGAAACTCCAATCGTTTTGCGCTTTATTGGGACGGTAATTGTAAGTGCGAACGCCGAGATCGTGAAGCGCGCCGGCGTCGCCAATCAGAGAATAAGGCCAGACCGGCTCGAGGCCCAGGTTCTCTGTATTGTGAACGGGCGCGCTTTGATCGTAGGACTGGGCGATCGCGTCCTGACCGGTGGCGTCGTCTGCCGGACTGAGCTGCTGTTTCAGAGTGGCGGAATCGGTGCGGGGGAGTTCGCGAATTTTGTGCAACGCGCTTTCAGTCTGCTCGACGAGATCGGGGTCGGCATTCAGAATGCGCGCGGCTTCGATTAGGGCGGGAAATAGAGCTCTCATCGCGGAGATGTCGGTAACGGGATCGTGTACGTCCCATTGATTTTCATGGGCATTTGACGGGTAGGTGTGCAGAAGCCCGTCGGGGCCGCCGTGACTGTATGCCAGAAGGAAACGTGCCGAAGCAGCCATCACCGGATAATTGGCGGCAAGGAATTTGCGATCATCGGTAGCCAGATATTGCTGCCAGATCCACAGAGACACTTCGGCTCCCGTCGAGATGGTTCGGGCGTTGTAATAAGGCCGGGACGCGGCATCGCAATTGAGGCCCGGAAATTTGACCCACGTTTCGTTCTCGATCCCCTTGCCATTGAAGCGCATGGTCTCTGGCACGCAAGCGCCGGGACGGCCTTGCATTTTGCTTTTTGTCCACGCCTCGATATTCGGCAAGTTATCTCTGTACAGCTGAAAATACGGGTCGTTCAAATTGGCCAATCCGGCACCCAGATTGGCGGCCACTTGCATGCGCAGATTCCAGTGCCAGTAGGAGGCAGGGTCCCATTGATGGCGATCGCGGATAGACGAGAACAGATCGCCGATGCCGGCTTGCGCGCCGGGTATGGATCCTCGGCTCTCAGCGGCTGCTGTGAAGAGATCAATCAGGCGCAGGTTTTCGAAATATTCCGCGACGTGGTCGGGTGAGCTCAATTTCATCAATCCGGCCTGGTTCCAAAACGCGTTCCACCAGCGCCGGTGTTCCGCGGGGGATGAATTGGCGTCCTGTGAAAGAACGGAGCTTGCTGTTTGCAGTGCATTGCCGCCGGCCCATTCCGGGGCCGCAATCAAAATACGAAACGAACCGTTGCTTTCTGGCAGGAACGATAGTTTGACAGTCAAGTCGCCGCTCGATTCAGCGCGGACATTTCTTGCGCGAGCGGTGATGGCCGCCAGCGAGCCAAAGGTTCTACCGCTTGCTCCAATTTCTTTCGAATCTGTCCAAAGGTCGGACAGGATTCCGATCGGGCCTTGTAGCTCGATTTGCGGGTGGCGCGGCTCCCATAGATGTAGCTCGACCGTTTGCATGACGGCGGGATTGGCGCCGGAGACGTCGACAATCGCGACGTCGGAATCCGGCTGTACGAAGACGGTGGCGCTCATTCCATTGCCTCGCTCGGTGAAGTCGCCGTTATAGAGATTCACTCTTGCGGCGTAATCGGGCGCGGAAGCAAGACGCGCCAGACCTGGGATGACAACCTGGCCTGGCGAGAGGCGAAGCGGGAGGGTATCGGCGCGGTTCAACTGGATGGTGAGGCCGTCCTGCGCCCAAACAGCAATGCCGAGCCTGCCGTTTCCGAGCGGCATGGCCTGTTCCGGTCGAGTATTCGGGCGTTCGAGAACGATATCAGAGCGCCCGACGATGCCCGCAACATTAATGTGGAACTTTCCTTGTTTCCAGGCGGTGGACGGTTCGCTGTCGTTTGAGGCGGCCAAGGCAGTGGCGGCGAGCAGAAGCGTGGTGATCGCGAAACGGCGGAGAGCGGGGCTAGTCAGACGGATAGGGGTCACCACAAAACACCTTCAATCGCCTTTTCAGGCGCTGGTATTTCTTCGATATCCAACAACTGCTTCAAATTAATTTCAATTGTTTTCGAGATAGCAGTGATAGGCACATCGTGCTCGCCATTTTCGAACGGATTTTCCAGTTCGCGCCCTATCTCGTCGAGCGCCAGGAAGATGAGGCCGACGAGCGTGGAGCCTACGGGCGTGAGGAGCTGTAGATTGGCTACTATGCCGAGCGGAAGGAGTACGCAGTAACCGCCGACAAACATTTGCGGGAAGAAATCGTACTGCCTCGGCATGGGCGTGTTTTTGATTCGCTCCGCGCCGCCTTGAGCGTTCATAAGCGCGGCCAGCGATTGATCGATCGAACTCCACCGCATACTGTCGATCCAGCCTTGTTCGTAGCATTCGGAAAGCAGGGTGCTCATTTCCTGCTGAATACAGACGGGAACGTTGCGCTGCAATCGAAATGCTTCGATTTGCTGGGTGGAGTAGAAGGGAGTCAACTCTTCCCAAGCGGGCTGTCCACGGAGATGACGCCGCAAGGAATGGACATAGGCAATCTGCAGGAGCACGAGCCTGTGCTGAATCTCGCGGGCGCGATCGCGCTCAGTGTGGCTGCGATCAGCGGGAACAATGATCATCGTCAAGGCCTGGCGAGCGAAAGTGCGGGAATAGTTGACGATGGAGCCCCACAAAATACGGGCCTCCCACCAGCGCTGATAGCTGCTGTTGTTGCGGAATCCGAGAATGACACCAATGGCTCCGCCCAGAATGGAGAGCGGCACGTGAGGTAATGAAAGCCATTTCATGCCGCCGTACACATACGCGACGGCGACAACCATGTCGAAGGTGAAGAGGATGGCCAGAGGACGCCAAATAGAGCGCAGCATGCTGCGCAGGGTTGCGCCATCTGGAACAATCATCCGATAGCGCCCTCGGCCTGCAGCCCGGGAACCGGCAATTGGTCGAAAGGCACGAATTTCGACGTGCTTTCGTCGAAGATGCGAACGGTTCCGTGTTCAATGTCATAGACCCATCCGGCGACGGCGAGATTGCCCCTTGCGAGTTTGCCGGCAACGGAGGGATGCGTTCGCAAATGATTCATTTGCAGCAGAACGTTTTCTTCGATTAATTGTTCCAAGGCGTGGTGTTCATCGGCGGCGCTCGCCTTTCCGTGAACGATGCTGAGCGCGGCCTCGCCGTTTTGCAGCCACGACTTCACGGTTGGCATGTTGGCAACCTTCTCGGGATGGAGGAGTCCTTTCATGGCTCCGCAATCGGTGTGGCCGCAAACGACGACCTGGCTGACGCTCAAGGCGACAACTGCGTACTCGATTACCGATGTAACACCGCCCAACAGTTGGCCATAGGCGGGCACGAGATTTCCGATGTTTCGAGAAACGAAGATTTCGCCTGGCCCGGAGCGTGTCAGCAACTCGGGATCGATACGGGAATCGGCGCAGGTGATGAAAAGCGCGTGCGGCTTTTGGCCTTCGCGCATGAGTTGTTTGTAAGCGGCTTCTCGCTGTGGATAGATTTCGTCGCGAAAACTATGCAAGCCAGTCAGCAGGCGTCGTTGAGATTCGGCAATTTCAGGGGAGGGCATAAGAATTCCTGAGATTGAGCATAGCTTAACTAAGTTCGTCCCTGCACCCGCTTGCTTGCGCGCGCGGCTCGGTTAAGCATCGTCGAATTTCCAGATGTCTCCGAGCCGCGACTGTGAGGGAGCGGTCTGCCTACTCGTAGCGCAGCGCTTCGGTTGGGTTCAGGTTTGCCGCCCTTGATGCCGGCAGCATTCCGAAACCGATGCCCACGGAAATCGACACGGCAAACGCGACCAGAATGGAGATTTTGCTGATGGGAATGGCCACGCCGGTGAACAAAGTTATGCCTAAGGGGACGGCGATGCCAATGAGAATGCCGACGAAGCCGCCTCCCACGCTGAGCAGAAGGGATTCGGTCAGAAACTGGCCCAGAACCTCGCGGCGGGATGCGCCAACAGCTTTTCTAAGGCCGATCTCGCGGGTTCGCTCCGTCACAGTTACAAGCATGATATTCATGATGCCGACGCCCGAAATGATGAGAGCGATGGCGGAGACAACAATCAGCACGATGGTCAAGGTGAGTGAGATCGCGTTTGCAGCATCGAGGAATGATTTCAAATTTGCGACGTTGTACCTTGCGCCAGGGCGATGCCTTGACTCAAGAATCGCGGCCGCCTGGCGAGTCACTCTTGGCACATCTTCAGCCCGCCGCACCTGGATGTAAAAAGGATCGACCCGCTCGAGCGGCACGAAAGTTTTCTCTACCGTTATGGGAATCAGGATTGTTTCGTCCTGCACCTCCGTTTCGTTAAAAGTATTGGTTCTTTCTCTGAAAACGCAGATGACTGTGAATTGAAGCTGGTGCACCCGGATGGTCTGGCCGACGGCTAGCTGCGGCGATGAGTACATGCGCTGGGCCAGCTTTTCGGTCAGCATGGCTACACGTTGATGCAGCGCGATATCGCTTGCATCGAAAGGGCGGCCGGCCAGAATCACCAGCCTGCGAACCTTCGCGTAATACTCGTCGGTTCCAACGACCGAAACGTCTCGTACCTGGCCGTTCACAACAACGCGATCGGTATCGACGATAACGGCGGTTGCCGCGACAATCTCGCTGCCAAGAGCCTCGCGCATCGCTTGCACGTCGGCAATCTTGACAAAATCGGCCTGAACGTTCGCCAAATTCTGCCCGCCCGCCTCGTAGCTTCCGTAGACGAGGTTCGATCCTATGCCACGAATCAGGTCGAGGATGCGGTCCTTCCCGACAAGCGAGATAGTTACAACGAGAATGACGGATGCGTTGCCAATGACGAGCCCGAGAGCTGTGAGGAAGGTTCGAAGCGGGTTAGCCCGCAGGGATTGAAGGCTAAACCGGACTGCTTCAGCAAGGTTCATCAAGCGTCATTGAGACCGCCCAGGACCGGTTGCTTACGCTTCCGGCTCCTTGTGGTCTTCATCGCGATTATGCGCCGCCGTCGACTTGCTTGAGCAGACGTTGCGCATCGTTCTTCGAAGGGTCGTCCGGAGTGATGGATGACGATTGAACGTATTTCTGAAGGAGCCGTTTCGCCTCATCCAGATTGCGCTTTTGCTTGATGAGAGTGTCGGCTTTTGCATACCAAACCCGCGGGGCTTCAGGCGCGATGGTTTCCGCCTTTGCAAACATCGCATCGCTTTCCTGCTGTCTTCCCTGATTGGCTAGAAATCTCGCCAATTCCAAAATGTGGCCCACCTGGTGCGGCGCAATCTCAATAGCGTGGCGCAGTTGAGTTTCAGCCGTTTCGTACTCGTTCCTCTTCTCCGCGAGCTTCGCGCGCGCGAAATAGCCTTCGGCTGGATCGACGTCGGCTATCTTGCGGGCAATGGCCTGAGCCTTATCGTAGCCGCCACCCAAGAAGCCCGGAGCGTCGAGATAGTAATCGAAAAGATCGCTCATTGCGTCCGAATTTTTGTCGTCGAGTTGCACGGCTTTTTCGAGCCACTGGCGCGCTTTAGAGGCGTAGCCTGGAGCGACGAAAGGATTCGAGGTCTCGGCTCGGCGTCCGAACGCACGGCCAAGCCACATTGCACTATCGCTGCTGTTCGGCTCGGCATTGACGGCCTGTTGGAAATAGTCCCCGGCCTTCTTGAAATCGCCCATCATGAAATAATCGCGGCCGATGAGGTTGTTCATCGCCGGATCGTTGCTCTTCAGATCGAGGAGCCCCAGAGACTGGCGATACTCCGTGCGGCGGTACAAGTCCTCCGCTTGCGCCACGGAGGATTTTGACGAAGCCTGCGCTGGCAGAGAGATGCCTGCAAATGCAGCAGCGACAACGAGAGCAGTGCCAGCCTTAGCGCGTTTCAAACGATCTCCGAGAGCTTTTGTCATGATACGCCAGATCGGACCCGAACTCGCGGAAGACTGGCCGTTATTGTGATGTGTCGGAGGCGCTACGGGATACGAAAATATGCGAGTGTCAGAGAAGCTTCGCAAGTATGTTGGAATTTGTCGCGGCCTGAAGCGAATACACGGCGAATATGGCGCGCGGCCCAGCGGCTCAATGGCTCACAGGAAGTCTTAGCTTCGTCCTGCCTCGGCTGTTGTAGAGTATTGTTGTTGCACAATACAAGTTAGGAGTGGATTGATTATGCTCGCCCAGTTGAGACGATTGCTTTTGTTCACCGGAGCGAGTCTGCTGTGCGTAAGCGCGGCATACGCGCAGGTAACGACACTCGAAGGACAAGTAAAAGACGAAAATGGCCAACCGCTGAAGGGTGCGGTCATCGATCTAACGCGCACGGACATTAAAGGCCACTACACCGTCAAATCGGACAAAAAGGGACACTGGTTTTACACCGGCCTGCCACTCGGTACGTACGACATCAAATGCATGGTGGATGGGCAAATGGTCGATTCGATGAAGGGCGTGAGGTCGAAGTATGGAGACACGGTCGAAGTCGATTTCGACGCCGGACGAATGAAGAAGCAGCAGGCTTCCATGCAGCAAGCGGCGCAGACGGGTCAGTTGAGTCAGGATCAGGAACGAGGAATGAGCGCCGAGCAGAAGGCCGCACTCGAGAAACAGTTGAAAGAACGTTCGGAGCAGATGAAGAAAAATAAGGCTCTGAATGACGCGTTCAACCAAGGCAAGACTGCCTTGGAAGCGGCGCAGGCCGACACCGATCCGGCTAAAGCTAACACTGATTTCGCGGCTGCTGAACAGAATTTCCAAAAGGCGGGCGAGTTGGACCCGAGCCAGGTTGCAGTTTGGGCGTCGCTAGGAGACACCGAATACAACTGGGCGAAGAAGCAGCCGGCTACGCAGAACAAGGCGACTTACGACAAGGCTGCGGACGCGTACAAGAAAGCACTGGCTATTAAGCCGGACGATGCCGCGATGTATAACCAGCTAGGAAACGTCTACGGCGCTGAAGGCAAAGTACCCGAGGCCACGGAAGCGTTGACGAAGTCAGCGCAACTCGACCCACAAATGGCGGCAAAGGCCTACTATAATCTGGGCGCCAATTTGGTGAACACCGGTAAATCGGATGAGGCAGCGGATTTCTTCAAGAAAGCGATTGCCGCCGATCCGAACTATGCCGACGCCCATTACCAGTACGGCATCTGCCTGATGGCCAAGGCGCAGGTTGACGCCAGCGGAAAGATCACGCCTCCGGAGGGAACGGCCGACCAGTTCCAGAAGTATCTCGAGCTGAAGCCGGACGGTCCTTTCGCCCAATCGTCCAGGGACATGCTGACGCAGCTTGGGGAGAAGGTAAACACGGTCTATAAAGCTCCCGGCACGAGCAAGAAGAAGAAGCAGCAAGACCAATAGAGCACCACGCCGGACTTATCCAAGCAATCCGCGACAAGCAGGCGAGCCAGGAGGCTCGCCGCGGACCGGGAGGCCCGCCCAACGAGCTCGGGGTAGCAGAAGAGAAAATTTGATGTTTCGATTTATCATTTACGCGCTGGCTATTCTGGTTCTGATCTCCCTTCTCCGTAGCGTCGTAGGCGTGTTATCGAAAGCGTTTAGCGCGTTCATCTCTGCAGGGAGCGCTGGCGCGGGCGGTCCGGACAATAAGCAGAATGCTCGATTGGGGGGCGATCTGCATCGAGACCCGGTGTGCGGCACGTTCGTTGCGGAGAGCACGCCGTTCCAGCGCCACCAAGCGGGCTCGACATTTTACTATTGCTCGGAGGCTTGCAAAGAGAAGCACGCGCTGGTGGCAAGGTAGCCGGCGAGCCTTGGACGATAAGCTCTAATGGCTGTATGCCCGCGATTTTGCTCGGCCAGCTAGCGGCGCAACTGGGTTGCGAACTCGCCGGAGATCCCGACATTGTTATCGGCGGCGTGTCTACCCTGGACAAGGCTGAAGCGGGACAGCTCAGCTTTCTGGCCAATTTGAAATATAGCCCGAAGGTAAAGCAGAGCCGCGCTTCGGCCATTCTTGCGACCAAGCGCCTGATTGATACCGAAGCCGCAACGCTGATCTCTTCAAATCCGTACTACGATTTTGCGCGGGCTCTGGCGCTGTTTTATCAGGCGCCTGAAGTTCCAAAGGGCATCCATCCTACGGCGGTCATCGCAGCGACTGCGCACATAGGCGACAACGCAGCAATTGGGGCATACGCCGTCATTGGCGGGAACGTCACGATTGGCGCGAACGCAACCATTTACCCTCATGCCGTGATCTATGAGGGTTGCATCATTGGCGACGATTTCACCGCTCACTCGCACGTTTCGGTTCGAGAACACACACAGATCGGCGACCGCGTGACGTTGCACAATGGAGTGGTTGTGGGTGGGGATGGCTTCGGGTTCGCAAGAAATGCCGACGGCAGGCAGTTCAAAATTGTGCAGACGGGGCGCGCCGTGTTGGAGGACGATGTGGAAGTTCAGACTTTGAGTTCGATTGACAAGGCAACGGTGGGGGAAACGCGAGTCAAACGGGGAGCAAAAATCGACAGCCTGGTGCAGGTGGGTCACGCTTGTGTGGTCGGCGAAGACAATATTATTTGCGCGCAAGCGGGGCTTGCAGGCAGCACCGTCTTAGAAGCAAGCGTGACGATGGCAGGCCAATCGGGTTCGGCGGGTCATCTTACGATTCGCAAAGGAGCGACGGTTTACGCTCAAGCGGGAGTGGGACACGACGTTCCGGAAAACACGGTGGTCGGCGGATCGCCGGCATTTGAAGCACGCGAGTGGCGGCGCGCCTCGACGGCTTTCGCGAGACTTCCCGATCTACTGAAGACGGTGCGTCAATTAGAGCAGCGCGTCGACGAACTCGAGCAGAAACTCGTCCGTTGAGGCCTTTGAAGAAGAACGGCATTCCTGGCCGTTCGATTTGTTATTTTCCAGAGGATTTCCCGAACAATTATGTCCGAGTCGCCAACCGATTACTTCAACCGTCCTGTCGCGTACAAGCACGAAGCTTTCCTCGAAAGTCACGAAGCGCGGCCGTTGCGCATACTTTCCGAATATCTGTGGCCGCTGGCGCATCTGGAGGAAGAGCGCATCCAGGACACCATCGTCTTCTTTGGCTCGGCGCGCATTTCGGCGCACGGTCCGCTGGGACATTATTATCGAGAGGCTCAGGAGCTGGCACGGCTGGTTACGGAATGGTCGAATAGCCTGAACGAACCTACGCACCGGTTTGTGGTGTGCTCGGGCGGCGGACCGGGCATCATGGAGGCGGCAAACCGCGGGGCCGCCGAAGCCGGAGGGAAGACAATCGGGCTGAACATTGGTCTGCCTTTCGAGCAGAGGCCGAATCAATTCATTACGCCGGAGCTCTCGTTTGAATTCCACTACTTCTTCATGCGTAAGTTCTGGTTCGCTTATCTTGCGAAAGCGCTGGTTGTGTTTCCGGGAGGATTCGGAACGCTGGATGAGATGAGCGAGATCTTGACTCTCGCGCAAACAAAAAAGCTCGAGAGCAAAATTCTAATTGTTTTGTATGGGTCGAAATTCTGGAAGGAAGTTGTGAACTGGGACGCGCTTGTGGAATACGAAGTGATTGCGCCCGACGATCTCGACCTGTTTCAGTTTGCCGACGATCCCGAGACCGCGCTTTCGATATTGAGGGACGGACTAACGCGGTATTATCTCGAGCCAGAAGAGGTGCTTGCGAAGAAGGCGGAGGAAACCCCCGAAATTGCGCGATCACGGTTGTCGTAGGGCATCGTTTCACGACAGGGACTCGAATCGCAACGCGCCGAAACTAACAACACTATAAGGATCGATCTGCCATTGGCGGTAGTTGAGAAGCTCGCCGCGTAGAGGCGGCATTACTTTGAGTAACGTGTAAAACGCGGAGGCTCCGCACCACTTCAGGTCGTCCTGACTTTCCTGGACAAGGCTCCAATAGCCGTGGGCGTCGCCCGCAGCAATTTGGGAAATTCGTTGGCGGTCGCGATCTTCCACGCTCAGCATTTCGCCTTGGCTCGCTTGAGCAAGCAACCGATCGCCATAGCGCCGCCCCATGTGCGCCATATCGACACCCAAGATCCAGAACAGACGCTTTCCTTCCCTGACGTTTATATTGGCGAGTGTATCGAGGAAGCGGCTCACGTGCTCGTTCTGTTCCGGCGATCCCCCTTCATAAATGCTTTTTACGTAGGGCCCGCAGAGGATGGGCAGGATGCGTACGGAGGGGCCAAACAGGTGCTGCAGGAAGACGACTTGAAATTCGATGGAATGCTCGACAGCATGACAGTAATCCTCCATGCGAACGGCTTCAGGCGCCGCCGCGGCCAATTCATCGACAAGGCTGGTTTCGGTTGCCGCTTCTCCATACGGCGTGATGAAGTTCTTCCTGGTTAGGCCGAATTTATCAGGCGCTCCATAGTGAGATGTTCCCAGAATCACTACTATGCGATCGGTAGCGTGATTGACTGGAACCGCGCCGTACGCGGCACGGTAGGTGTCCCAACCTCCGTCCGGACTCACGTGAGGCGCGGCAATGGCAACTGTCGAAGCGGCGCCTTGTACGGCGCCAATCCTGGCTGTCATGAGCGACGAAAGTTCTCCGCGTTGACCGGGATAAGCGGAGCCGGCGAATACTGCCGGCCGTACGGGCGCTCGAGCGAATTCGGCTTCACGGCCGTTCCGAATGCGCCGGTAGTTCTCGTTTTCGAGGAAGCCCGCGCCGTTCAGCGAATCGAAAAGATTCTGCTCGATTGCACCTACTTGAATCTCTCCGGTAATGCGAACGATTTCAGCTCGCAAGTCGAGCTCCGAGTGAGCGCCATCGAAACATTCCAACAACGGAACCAGAACGGGAGGCACTACGAGAACCGAGTCCGAAAATCGGTATGGATCGCGGATCATCAGTCCGGGCCGCGAGGGATCGGGCGACGGCATGAAGTCGAGGTTGAATCGCAGACGGGGAAGGTTCTCTGTCACGCCTCAATTGTACGAACCGGATATTTTGATAGCCTTGCCCGTATGAATATTCATCGTATTGCGGTGTTGCTGTCAATTCTGAGCTGCGCTTCCCTTCATGCGCAGTCTCTGCCGGTCAAATGGGAGGAACTGACCGCTGCCGATTTTGTGAAAGCGTTGGAGAAGACTCAAGAGACCTGTGTTCTGCCGTTCGGGATTCTGGAGAAGCATGGTCCGCAGCTTCCGCTTGGCACGGACTTGCTAAATGTTCGGTATGCTTCGCTGCACGGAGCGGAGGAAGAATACGCGGTGGTTTTTCCCGAGTATTACTTCGGACAGATTTTCGAGGCTAAACACGAGCCGGGAACAGTGGCATACAGCGCGCACCTACAGCTCGAACTGTTGCAAGAAACGACCGATGAGATGGGGCGGAATGGCTGCAAGAAGATCGTCATCGTGAATGGCCACGGCGGCAATAATCATTTACTTCCTTATTTCGCGCAGACGCAGATGGCGTCGCCGCACGATTATGTTGTGTACGTGTACTGGCCGGACACAGAGGAGAGAAATCCGCCGGGTCGCCCGGCTCTGCACACGAAGACCGACGCCCATGCCGGTGAATCGGAGACATCTCACACCATGGTGGCGCGGCCGGACCTGGTGCATCTCGACCGCGCGAAAAGCGAGGATGGGTCTGACCAGAACCGTCTCGATTTACCGAAGAGCCTATATACAGGCATCTGGTGGTACGCCAAATTTCCGAATCACTATGCGGGCGACGCGAGTTACGCGAACACGCAATTAGGAGAATTCGATATGAAAGCCTGGGCGCACGGAATAGCGGGAGCGATTCGGGCCGCGAAAGCCGACAACGTCAGCCTGCGATTGCAAAAGGAATTCTACGAGAAGTCGACGCATCCGATTGACACCAAGCAGTAGCGAGCCGCCGCACTCTTACACAAACAAAATGGAGACCGCCTGATCGATGCTCGTGGTTTTCCCTGCCGGACTCAGCATTCCGGTCTCGAGATCGCGCCGGAACAGCGAGATGGTGCCAATCATCTGATTACCGACCAAAACCCAGCGGCCCGTCGGATCGAGCGTAAAGTTGCGCGGCTCGCGGCCGGGCGTTGCCGCGAAACCAAGCGAGGTGAGAGTGCCGCGCGCGCGATCGACGGCGAACATGGCGATACTGTTGTGGCCGCGATTCGACGAATACACAAACCTGCCGGTTGGATCGACCACGATCTCTGCGGCCGTACTTTTACCATGAAAATCTTGGGGAAGCGCGGAAATATTTTGAATGGAAGTCAACGTGCCAGTTTGGCTGTCCCACCCGAGCACATCGACGGTAGACGCCATCTCGTTCACGGAATAGGCAAACGGCTCTTTCGGATGAAACGCGAGGTGACGGGGGCCCGAGCCAGGTTTCGCGCTCCAATACGGCGGATCGTTCGGCGTCAGCTTGGCGGTTGCCGGATCGAGCCGGTAGACCACAATGCGATCGAGACCCAGATCGTTTACAAGAACGTAGCGATTATCGGGTGAAACAGTCGTGCAATGTGCGTGGGGCCCTTCTTGCCGCTTAGCATCTGGACCATGCCCCGAAAACTGGAACTGAGATACAGGAGCGCCGATGAGGCCCGCAGGACTCAGACGAAAAGAAGCTGCGCTTCCACTGCCGTAGTTGGCGACAAACAGGTCGGACCCGGTGTGGTCTACAGCGAGATGACAAGGACCGGAGCCGCCAGAAGCGACCGAATTCAGTGGTTTCACTTTGGCAGTAAGGTGATCGATAGCAAAACCGGAAACAAGTCCGCTGTGCGTGCCCTGATAATTCGACTCTTCATTCACAGCGTATAGGAAACGGTGATTGGCTGAAAGCGCCAGGTAGGTAGGGTTTGGCGTCTCCGCCACGAGGCCAAGCGGCATCAAGTCGCCCGACTCGCTTTGAAAGCGGAAGGCATAGATCCCTTTGCTGGTCTTGTTGGTATAAGTACCCACGTACAGCAAGTAGCCAGATGGGGTGGTTTGGGCTGATAGCGGCCGGCTTCGCAGCAGCATTGGAGTCAGTGAAGAAGCTAATATCGATCGCCGTGTGATTCGGTCCATGCTTTCTCGATCTTACCCCTGCGCACTGGGAAGCTTAGTACTCCGAATAACTGGCTAAGTGTTCTATATTGTGAGGACCCGGTTCGCCGGACAAACGCGACTGCTGCTCAGTTCGCACTTATGCTTCGGAGCTCAAATTCCGCGCCAGCTGCCGTTAAACCTGGTTGGCTGTCTTGGATATTAGGCATAATCCTCTGGTTGGTTATCGTCATATGCGGAATTGGCCTTTTGTGCATGGACTACGTTTGCCAAGTTTTAAAACGGCCGCGCAGACATGGCGCCCTAGCTCGTCGCAACGCTACACATGCACAGGCTAACCCGGCCGAGAGATGACGCCGGTTCGCCGCGCCTCTGGCCGCAATTTTTGCCAAGAATGCGCCTCCGTCCGCGTTCTATAACAGTTTTAGAAACCGCTCGCATGGCAGCGGTTCTTGAATTTGCGGCGAGAACAATCAATCGAGAAAGGAGCAGCGATGAAAGACGATAAGGTTCTGCGAGAGCATCTGATCAATCTGCTCAAGGGCGAAGGAGCTCACGTAGATTTTGAGGGAGCGATCAAGGATATGCCCGCATCGCTTCAGGGCAAAAGGCCGAACGGGGCGGAGCATTCACCCTGGGAGGTACTCGAGCACATGCGCATTGCGCAGTGGGACATCCTGGAGTTCACCCGAAACGCCAAGCATGTCTCACCCGAGTTCCCTAGCGGTTATTGGCCAAGCGCGCAGACTCCGCCGAATGCCAACGCCTGGGCGAAGAGTGCTGAGGCGTTTCGCGCCGACCTTGCGGCGGTGGTTGAATTGGTCGAGAACAAATCAACAGATTTGGCCGCACCAATACCGCACGGCGATGGCAAAACGATCTTGCGCGAGGTGTTGCTTGTAGCAGATCACAACGCGTACCACCTGGGAGAGCTCGTGCTGCTGCGCCGTCTGCTTGGCGCCTGGCAGTAACACCGTTTTGGCGAATTGCGAGGCCCCCGCAGGCTGGGGGCCTGGTCCACAAGAAGCGGAGAAAGCGGCAATGGAGCCGGTTTAACTGCCTTGTGCAGCCGATTGGCTCATCTGAGCCATAGCCGCTTTCGCGCGCTTTTCCATTTCCGCCGGCGCAACATCCTCGACGTGGGTTGCCACCGCCCAAGAATGGCCGAATGGGTCGGTAAGCCTCCCGTAGCGGTCGCCCCAGAACATGTCCGCCGGAGCCGCGTCGCTGCGTGCTCCTGCATTGAGCGCTTGCTTAAAAACGGAGTCAACGTCTTCGACGTACAAGAATATGCTGACGGGCGAGCCGCCCAGCGTTTTTGGCGATTTGTTTCCCATCATTTCATCCGAAATCATGATCATCGAATCGCCAATCTTCAACTCTGCATGGCCAATCTTTCCTCCTGGAGCGCCCATTCGCGTTAGTTCCTTTGCTCCGAAGGCTTGTTTATAAAAATCAATGGCGCGCGTCGCATCGTTTACAACAAGGTAAGGCGTTA
>JBAUZG010000290.1:0-4761 GCA_049585195.1 Bryobacteraceae bacterium
GGATCTTCCGGCTGCAAAATCCACGAGTCGCTCACTCCGATGACCTTCGCCGGGTTCAGTAGATCATGAAGAGCGACCCCCAGGCGGTAGACCGATCCGTCCATAGTCCGGAAAACACCGTGATAGATGGAAAGCCATCCCTTGTCCGTTTTGATCGGTGGTGCGCCGGGGCCGATCTTCATTTCGTCCCAGTGATATTGTTCAGGCTTCATGATGAGCTGGGACTCGCCCCAAAAACGCAGATCCGGAGAATAGGAAATCCAGATCGACCAAGGAGCGATTTCCGAATGAGGACGGTCCAGCCTGGCATAGAGGCCGTCAAACTTCTCGGGGAAGATCACTACATTTCGGTAATCAGCCTGCGTTATGAGGGAGACTTTTTCAACGCGGTCGAAGTCGGGTGTTGGGGATCAATGGAACGGAAACCCGGGCTAAGAACGTAGCCCTCAATACGCCCATGTCGAAGGTGGGTCCGGTTCTAACCGCGTTTGACTGGTATACCGACCCACATTTCTCTGATGCTGGTCGTAGTCACCGGACACCCCTCATGGAGCGGCCTCGAGGATGTCGTAAGTTCCCTTCAGTGAGGGATCGGTTAGCCCTGTGGCTTTCAATTTACCCGCGATACGGGTGCGGACAACCTGCGCATCCGGAAACTCATGTTCGGTCCAAAATCGCTTCTGCTTATTGAAATATCCGACCTCGTCCAGAAACCATACGCCGTATTCATAGGCATCGCTAGCGGTGTCGTCCAGATCACTGGTCTTAAAGGAGCCATCTGTTTGGAGCGACTTGCTTAGGCACCATGCGAGCATGCGAGAAATCTCATAGCGCGCGCGCTCCCGAGTCGTGGCATCCAGTGTGGGCCAAGCGTATCGAAGGATGATCACAGCATCGGCGTTCAGATGGTTCTCGTAGTGGCCGTTGAAACGGAGACCAGCAGGAAAATCAAAGCCTTCAATTTCTAACAGCCGCTTTGCAATTTGATCCAGATGCTTTACTTGGCCGTGGAGATCCGAGACGACGTGGAACGTCATTGCCATGTCGTCCATTTTCCATATTCGTCCGTGCCGGTCGAGTAACCATTGGCCCCAGCATCCAGTCTCAGCGTTCTGCCAACGATCAACAAAATTGCGCAGGGCCTCATCCAGCTCGGGATGGAAGAGATAACAACTGGTTCGTTTTCTTTTGAAGAGCAGCCGAGCCAGCGCAGAAAACGTCTCGTCGAGCTTTTCGCGGTTGAACACGCCGGTTCTCGTGAAATCGTCGTGCAAGTCGGAATCGAGTTCAGCCTTCAGCTTTTCCGGCGAATTGATGCGGTCGAGAAAAATCAGCGGATACTTGGGATGCCCGATGCACTGCTCGACACGATCGACGGAATAGTACAACTTCAAGTACCAGATGTTGATTCCGAGGGCCCAACTTCCATCGGGCTGCTGCTCGGCCGCGAGTTTTTGCCTTTCGGGTTCAGAAAGGCTTCGACGCAAGGCGGCAACCTCACTCCAAGTGGCATTGAGATTCGACGTGAAATTTAGTAACCAGCGGATCTCGCGATAGATATGCATTGAGTAATGCATGTTTTGTCCGCCGGCCTGGGCACGGGTGATCTGTTTTACGAGGGGCCGCAAAACGGGATCAACCTGTTGGAGACGCTTCTCGCGGGCGATGTGGATTTCAGCAAAATCCCAGTAGAATTGAGCATCCGACTGGATGCGGTGAAAGCGGGACTCGCCAGGAGTGGGCGGTGGCGGAGTGAATATTTGCCCATGGTAGACACGGTATGCAATCGCGCAGCGCAACAAGCGCTCGCGGCTGAAATAGAGGATGGCCGCGAGAAGCATAACGGCGGCAAATAGAATCAGCCACACGGACCGTTTGGGCATGGGCTATTCCGTGGGCCGAATCGCAAGTTCGTTTCGAGTGTTAGGTATCAGGTTACGCCCCAACCATCCGATTGCGCAAACGATATATCGTCGCTTTGTGCACGTTGAATGTGCGTGCGACCTCGCCAACACCCTGCCTTCACAAACAAGCTGTGACGCAATCTGGATTTGATCGGGATTCATTTTACGTGGCCTTCCAAATTTAACGCCTCTCTTCTTGGCCGCGTCGCGGCCGGCACCGGTGCGCTCACGAACCAAATGTCGTTCGAACTCAGCAATACCGGCGAAGACGGTCATGATCATCTTGCCCGCATGGGTAGGGTGTTGGCCCATGGCTCTGATAGTGATTGAGACTTGGCTCCCGTGTCGCTGAAGGTTTTCATCGTGTTGAGTAGATCGCGTGTGGAGCGGGCTAAACGGTCCAGTCCAGTTTCCAAACGATCATGGTGTCTCCAAACCGGATCTGGTCCAACATTCGCTGGAATTCAACGCAATAGTGGGCGTATTCAATGAAGGAGAGCTTTTCACCATCTATTCGGATTGGCACGTTATCGAAAGAAAAGCTACATTCTGGAAGATGAACACCCAGGCGGGGTACGTCATCGCCATCCTAATTAACAAGCTCGTGGCCCAACGTCCATGAGCCGCTAACGGTGTCCCATCTTACGTTGTTAACCCGGTTTTCCGTTCCGTTAATCCCCAACACTCCTATTCCCTGGATGGAAGGGCCTCAGAAGAACGCGTGATTGGTCGAGCTTGAGGATCGTCGCGGTTCGTTTGAGGCGAATTGACATGGATGGTTGTTCAAGGGGGAATGAGACGGAACGCATCGCGATTACTCTTCGACGGCGATAGGCTCCTTAAAACTTGTCAGTATATTTTGCGCCAACCGCATCTCCGCCAATGAAAGCAAGAAGGCCAAGGTGGATTCCGCGCCCTGGTTCCCATTGACCCGATCTACATGCAACCCATCGCGGCAGCCGCCTGTCTCGGGCGAGTAAAGTTCCAGTCCGAGATCGTTCCAGCCGATGAACCAATCAAAGGCACGTTGCGCGTGTTCGTACCACCAGAAGTCCGATGTGGCGTGAAAGGCTTCGAGACAAGCCGAGACCGTTGCTTGCGCCTCAATAGGCTGCTGGTCGAAATTGGCGCGCGTGCCGCCACGGCGGTAGAACCCATTGCTGCCGATGGGCCGAAAGTGATCCTTCTCCGACATCTGCAATTCCGTCAGCCAGCGTAGGGCCTGCAGTCCCCGCTCAAGCACCGCTTGCTGTCCGGTTGCCTGTCCGCTCAAAATCAAGGCGTGCGCGAGTTTCGCGTTGTCGTACGACAGTTCCTCTTCAAACCATTGCCAGTCCGGCTGAGCAGTCGCTTCGAAGAGCTCCATGAGCCGGCAAGTAAGTGTCTCTCGGGTTTGGTTGACCAAGCTGTCGCCGCTCAACCTTCGCAGATATTCATGGATGCCGATCAGACCGAACGCCCACGCCCGCGGCGAAGTGAACTCCGTCAATGCGGGCAACGCCAGCGCGAAAAGCTGCCCCGCCATCATCTGGAAGCTCCGAAAGGGCGAACTCCCCACTGCTACACCCAGTGCCCACAGCGCCCTCCCGTGACAGTCCTCCGATCCCTGTTCGTCCAGCCAGCGCCGGTCAAAGCTAAGGTGGTTGTGGAAGCGATTCGTTTTGAGATCGAAAGCATGATGGAGGAAAGCTGCAGAGGTGGTGGCCAGCGTCCGCGCGCACTCCGGATCCTCGCCTAAATCACCGAGGAGTACAGCGAGGACGAAGGCCCGTGCATTGTCATCGGTGCAATAACCTTCGGAAAAATTTGGAACGCTGAAAACGGCATGTTGAAAGACGCCGGTCGAATCGGTCATCCGGGCGAGATGACTCAACTTCAACTCCGGCAGTTCCCGCGGCTTTTGGTCAAGCGTCTTCGTGGCAAGAGATTTGCGAGACAGCGCCGCCCCTTCAAGCCTTGATAGCTCGAAAGAACGGATATACATCTCTGCCACATTGCTCCAAACCATTTCGCGGCCCATCCGGTAGGCGTTCTTGCGAATGGCATGCCGGCGAGTGTCGTCGTGCAGCAACCCGATCACCTCGCGTGCTATAGCCGACGTGTTGCCGAATGGGACCAACACACCGCGGTCCTCCGCCAGCAATTCCGCGGCGTGCCAGTACGGTGTGGAAACCACCGCTTTCCCAAACGCGTAGGCTAGCGTGCCTGACGTAATCTGCGCTTCGTTAAGGTAAGGCGTGATGTAAAGGTCCGCCGCGCCTATGAATTCCTTGAGATTCTCAAGGTCCACGAACTGGTTGTAGAAGATGACGTTCTTATCGACTTTGTTCTTCTTAGCAAGAATTTCGAGACTAAACCGGTACGCTTCACCATGCTCCCGCAATTCGTTAGGATGGGTGGCGCCGAGAACAATATAAACAACCTCGGGGAACTCCGCCAGAATTTGCGGGAGAGCATTCAGCGCATATTCGATGCCCTTGTTCGGCGAAAGCAGGCCAAACGTGAGCAGCACCACCTTTCCTTCCACCCCAAACTGGTCCTTGAAATAAGTCGGATCGACGAAACCTACGTCGGGAATGCCGTGCGGGATGAGATCGATCTTGGCAGGGGGAGCATGGTAAATCTCCTGCAGCATCTGTCGTCCCCGCTCGGCCATGACCACCAGCCGGGTGGAGAGCGAGACTAACTCTTGCATTACGCGCCGTTGTTCTGCTCTCGGCTCACGCAAAATAGTGTGAAGCGTTGTGACCACAGGCATTCTCAATTCGCGCAGGAATGCCAGGATGTGACCGCCCACCGGCCCGCCGAAAATCCCGAACTCATGCTGCAGGCAGACGATGTCCACGTTGCTGATGTT
>JBAUZG010000291.1:0-5697 GCA_049585195.1 Bryobacteraceae bacterium
ATTCGGTAGCAAACTAGCCGTTTCTACAGTCTAGGAAAGCAGGAAGGAAAGCGCCGGTAGAGGAGAAAGAAAGGAGGAACAATGCTGTATTGGGCTCTGGTGTTCTTGCTGATCGCGCTTGTAGCAGGTGTGCTTGGTGTAACGAGTCACAATCTTTTCCCCGAACATTCTCACGGTAATTTGCGGCTGATTTTCCGCGCTGTTTTACATGATGGAATCGGGTGCCCGCCGGCAGCCGGGATAGGATAGTTGCTTGTGTAGGCACGACCGGTATCCCGAGGGGACACGAAGACTCAATTCGGAGCGCCCGGCGAAGAGCGCCGGGCGGTCATCGCGATTGAAAGCCCAGGGCCTCCTCTCTGAAGCTTCACCCAAGAAATGGGCTTGTTACTAGGCGTCGTAAGCGTCCGATTATGACCGTTTTGCATTTGCATTTAAAGCAGTACGCCGCAGCAAGTAGACCATTGTTTCGGATCGCTCAGAATGGTATTTGCAGATGGGCGACGAAGAAGATGCATACGTGGACAAAGTTCGTTGGCTTCAGCGTATGCAAAGGTATCATCGGTTTTATTTCTACCGCGGCGTTGCCATCTCATCGCTCCTGATATTTGTTGCGGTGATTATGGCGGTTCAGTTGGACACGCATGGTTGGGGCAGAACCGCCAATGCCCTCTTCTCAGCGGTATTGATCAGTTGTGCCTTCGCTGCGATTTTGTTCCTGGTGAATCTGGTGATCCTGTACAAATGGCGATGCCCGCGCTGCAGGACGGAGACGATGGGCTGGGTGAGGAAAGAAGCCGAATGCTTCAGGTGTGGCCTGTCGTTCAGAACAGATAAAGAGATTATGCCGCCACGACTCGCGAGGAAGTGAAGTGAATCGATTCTGTAAGCTGTCCTGACGTCTATATGTAAGCGTCCGACTGAGGCGAGACAGGGCGCGTACGAAGCGTCAGCAACGCTCGCCGATTTATCCACTGCAGAGAACAACCCTCCCGAGCCTGGTCAAGAGCATCGGGAGGGTTGTGATGAGCCGATTTCTTCGGAGCCAGCTCCGTCGCATCGGCCTGGGCATCCATGCGGGCGCGACCCCGTCACGGACAATCGAGGGGGCACTATAAAGGAAGGCGATACTGACCGTCCGATTGAACGATGCAGCCCTGCCGCCGCGCTTGGTCGATGGCCAGTTGCGCGGTGCGTTTGGAACAGTCAGTGAGGTTCATGATCTCGCTGCGCAGCTGCGTGTAGCGAGCCTGTTCGCCTAGATTTGCCATGGCCTGGGTAACGTCCGCTTGCTCTACCTTGCGCAGCGGTGCGGGTGGGCGTGGAGGTGAAGAGCTGGAAGCGAACCAGAGCGTTTTCGGATTCAGGGCGAGAAGCCGCGGAGGCTGAGGGGCGGCATAACGAAACTGGAAACGAAGCTCGATCGTGGCGAGCTGCGGCGAAGGCCGTGTGAGCAGAAGATAGCTGTCGCCCACGGCGTGCAAAGCGCTGGAGCCGCGAAAGGCGCTGCCGATCTCGTGCCGCCCGATCGATTTGCGCACATGATGCACGACAATGAGTGCGGCGCTCGAAGCATCACGCAGGCGCAGTAGTGAGTGACAGAGTGCGGCCATAGCACACGTATCGTTCTCGTCCTGATCGTGGGCGGAGTAGAGAGGATCGAGGACGATAACTTCGGCCGCAGCGGCCTTGGCTGCGGCGATGAAATGACTCAACCCCTGAGCAGCGCTGAGCAGATGCCCAGCGGCACGTGTGTCCACCAGCAGATGCCGATCCACTGCCGGGGTAAGTGCTGATCCCAGCGCGCCGCGCATGATCGCAACACGGCTGACGAACTGCACGAGAGGGAGCTCGAACTGGCAGATGAGTACGCGACGCGGCGACGGTACGGGAAAGCCCAGGCGGTCCGCGCCGGCCGCCAGCGACAAAGCAAGATTGGCGACCAGCAGCGACTTGCCCACTTTCGGCTCACCGCCGATAAATAGTATGCCTTCTAAAGGCAACAGCCCTGGCTCTAAAAGGCACGCCGGCGCCGTGACCGGCTGCTGCTCTAACAACTGGCCCAGTGGCAGGACCGTCATGCCTGGGTTTTGCTTCGCGGCGGTGATGCTCACAAGAGCACCTCTGTAACGGCATCCAGCAGAATCGCTTCTCCGACGATAGAGACCTTGCTGGCTGCCGCGAGGCGCAACGCAGCCAGAGCCAACTTGTTGACTTTGCGAAGAATGCCTTTAGTGGCCTGGTAGAGAGCTTGACGCGCAGTATCGTCAAAGAGCGGTTGCGATACGCCTGCGGCCTTGAGCTGATGTACGAGATAGGCGTCGAGTTCTTCGCGCGAAAGTCCCTCCAGGTTGTAGTGCACGGCGATGCGTTGGCGCAACGGTTCATGTATCTGCAGCGAGAGCGTTCGGCGCAGTAGCGGCTCTCCGATCAGCAGCAAGCTCAGGTAGTGAGAGGAATCCATGTCGAAGTTCAGCAACAGCGGAAGCTGTTCGAGTGCGGGATGGCACAGCAAATGGGCTTCATCGCAGATTAGAATCGGGTGCTGCTTTTTGCTCTGGTTGAGTCGTACGATAGCCTGCGAGATCTGGCGTACCAGACCGCCGCGATAGTGCACGGGTTGGAGGTCCAGTTCCAGCGCCATCTGACGGAGCAGGTCGAGCGGAGAGCCGGTCATCCAGTGCAGATACATTACCTTGAATAGGTTGGGATTCAGCCCCGCGATGAAACTGCGCGCGGCGGTGGACTTGCCGGAGCCAACTTCGCCAGTAATGAGACCTGCGGCGTGATGATCGATGAGAAACTGAAGCCGCGCCTTGACTTGGTTCCATGCCTGCGACGGAAACAACTGTTTGGGATCGGGACTGTCGCTGAAGGGTGTTTTCCTAAAGCCGAAGAAAGTTTCCACCATAACGGTTAGTCCTCGTCGTCATCTTTGTTCGCTTTGAGCAGCTCGACGAAGTTGATACCGGTAGATTCGGGCAGCGGCGTGGTGACCGGTCTGCCGCTGGGCAACCGACCATTGACAACGGGATCGACCAGCCGTGCCACCGCTTCGAGTTGTCCTTGAAACCAGATCTCGGCTTGCAAAATGTCGAGAGGATCGAAACGGACTTCAACGGTGTGGCCGGCCAGATGGGGCGGAGCTTCATAGAGACGCTTGCGCAGCAGGAAAGTCGAATCGCGGCGCACGAAACGATCCGCGCGATGCAAAAAGAGGCGGCGGAGGTCAGTAGCAGGTGGGAGCTGGCGGACTTGTTCTATATCGCGCTGCCAGCGCAGGAGCGGAGTCGTTCCAAGAGCACCGTGTTCCGAACAGTGATAGGCGTTTTCGATCCAGCTCCAGAGTCGCTCGTTCAGTTCCTCGAGTGACAGCAGCCGCCTGGGATCGAGATTGGCGATAAATTGTTCTCGTATGGTGCGAAAGCAGCGTTCGATTTTTCCACGTCCCTCGGGCTGATAAGGTCGCGAATGAATGATGAGAACGCCCAGTGAAGCGGCAATGCGGGCCAGTTGCGGGGACCGATACATCTTCGCATTATCGAGATAAAGGCGAATCGGAATGCCGCGCGCTCGAACTGCGTGCCGCAAACAATCGAGCGTCGCATCGAGTCCCTGGCTGGCGTAAAACTGCGCGTGTGGGATGAGCCGGCTGGCATCATCGAGCGTGGCGTGGAGGAAGACCTGCATGCGTCCTCCAGCAGGGCGCTGAACCCAGGGGCCGAACAGCATGTCGCCCTGCCAGATCTGATTACTAAGCTCCGCTTCGAACTTCTTGTGCGGGATACCCGCTGCCTCCGCGAGCAGTTGCTTTTCTGACAAGCCACGCTGTTTGAGGAAGCGGTAGAGCGTGGAGGCCGAGACCGGTGGCTCGAGCTCGCCGGAGGATAGCGCCAGTTCGCGCAGCAGGGTAGCGCCCGTGCGATGCGGGTTTTCACGCTTGAGCCGTTCGATGAGGGTGGCCAGTTGTGGGGTGAGAGTGCGCGACTGGCCACGATCCTCACGTGGTTTAGGAGCGAGGGCTTCGAAGCCCCCGTTGCGATAGCGCAGTGCCCACTCCCGCAGCGTCTCGACGGAGACGGCCCGGCGTTTGGAATCGGGGATATCGTAGAGCCGCGAAGCAATCTCTTGCGCGCGGCGTGTGAGTTCTCCGCGCGGCAGCACTTCCAGGACCAATGGCGCAATGAGTCCAAACCGGAATAAGGCAATTTTTTCGGCTTTGGCGTCCATCCGGAAAAATCTCCGTGCCCTGACGGTAATCGTGCGCGCGCGTTTCCGCCATGCAAATGCTATGTAGGCGGCTTCAAGTAGTAACCAACGCCGGGCTCAGTGTGGTGCGTCGCCCGTGCGGAGCAAGAAAATGAGGCCACCCCAGCAGGTGTGCGCGTAGCTGCGAAAACAGAAAGCGGTGAGCTGCGATCCAGCCGATGGATTCGAGCATGCGGAGCGAACGCGATACAAAATCGCCGGCTGCCGACGGGACAGTGAGCGAGGCCAGTGACACGCCGAGCGCGGGTGCTTGTTTTTGAAAACGGCGAATCCAAAACTGCCCGCGCTGATAAGGCGTGCCGGGTTGTCCGCTCTCCCGCGCGGCGGCGGCGAGTGTAAGACCTTTCAGCAGGCGTGCGACGAGGAACAACGCGATGACCGGAATGCTGAAACGTAGCCAGGGCAGGGCGAATTCCGGCAACAGGGAAACGGTACGCCTACAGACGCGGCACAGGTAGCGGCGCACGCGAATCACCCCGTCAAAGGCAATGCCCACGATAGTTCGTCGATAAAAGCCGTGACCGGTCAGAGGGTGCTTGGCCTCGCATTGTGGGCAGTGATCCGGCCGAAAGCGGTCGGGATCGGAGATCGTTTCAGCGTACTCTTGGATAGAGCCGGCGAATGGGTGTAGGATCTGCATGAGCATCCTTTCCGGGAGTGTTAGAGGCTCCCCGGTTCGGGTGTCGCGGAGGGCCCGGTGTTTGGCCAAAAAGAACAGCCGAGCCCGCCGCGCCGTTCCACATCCTACAATCGTTGAACTGGTGACCACCGAACAACAGCTGCGTGAAAAACTGCGCAAGATCACCGCCCTATTCGAGGGTTGCCGCGACCTCTGGCGAACGACAGGCTGCGGCAGCTGCAATGGAGCGGCTCCGGCAGGCGCTCAACGCCACAGCCAAAACGCAATCTTTGCCCGAGATGAAGTTCTCGATGGCGGATCAATGGCAGCGGCGCCTGTTTATTGCACTGTGCCGGAGATACGGACTCGAACCGTATCGCTACAAGGGCCAGCGGTATACCACGGTGATGGTGCGCGCCCCGCGTTCCTTTGTGGACAGCACGCTTTGGCCCGAATACCTGGAGCTGCAAGAAGCACTGCACTTGTTACCTGAACGAAGCCACAGAACGCATCATTCGGGAGGAAGTCTACGGGCATATCGGTGAAGCGGCAGGTTAACCCAGCGCAATCCTCGCCTTCGTCAAATTACGCCACGTCAGAATCTCCAGGAACCCTGCCAGGCACGACGGACTTAATTCGAGAAAAATCGCTCGCTACGAAGGCAAAGATCGCGCAACGTTACAGCTGGGTATCAGATTTTTGGTACCTTGCGTGACCCCCACCGTTTCCCTCAGCGCGGTAGATCAGAGAGATGCATTGCTAGATCGAATTTTGTCGCCCTTGCGGATTCACCTCGGAATCAATCGCTT
>JBAUZG010000292.1:0-13387 GCA_049585195.1 Bryobacteraceae bacterium
TCGTCGGCGCGAGAACCGCGGTTCCTGAACCTCACACCAGACGTACGAGTGTTGCTGTTCACGATCTTCGTCGCCACGCTCACCGGCGTTCTGTTCGGCTTAGCTCCGGCATTGGAGGCAACGCGTTTGTCGCCCTCGATCGCTCTTAAGGAGGGCGCGCGAGTCCACACGCACCGACGCGGGCGATGGAGCTTAGGCCGCATGCTAGTGGCAGCGCAAGTGGCGCTGTCGCTGGTTCTGCTAGTTGGCGCGGGGCTGTTTGTCCGAAGCCTGCGGAAATTGCTCACGCAAGATATGGGTTTCGAGCGCAATGGCGTTTTGCTGGTGGACCCGGATTTGCGTGGCGGCCGATTTTCGCCCGAGCGCCAGCCTGTGATTGCCGGCGAACTGCTGGAACGCCTGCGATCGATCCCTGGCGTCGAATCCGCTGCGCGATCGGCGGAGACTCCGATCGGCAGCGGGGATTGGGAGTGGCATGTGCGCGTGGACGCCCCTGGCGGATCGCAAAAATCCGTTCATTGCTTCTTCAATCTCGTTTCGCCCGGTTATTTTCAGACGCTGGGCACGCCATTGCTCGCGGGCCGCGATTTTACGATTCGCGATGCAAAGACTTCGCCGCTGGTTGCGATCGTCAACGAGACGGCTGCGCGGATATTGTTCCCGGGCACAAATCCGCTCGGGCGCGTTTATCACGACGAACGGCCGCTGGGTCAGCGTGGGGCGAAACAGGTACTCGTCGAGGTTGTCGGTTTGGCCAAAGACGCAAAATATCGCAAGCTCCGGGATGCGCCGCCGCCTACTATTTATATACCGATTGCTCAGCTTCCTGTGCCGTTCCCCGTGATAGGCACGTATGAGCTGAAGTTCGCGGGTCCGCCGAGTCGCGTCATCGCCAACGTCAAGAAAGTGGTCCAGACCTTCAATCCGCGGCTATCCATCGACTTTCATCTGCTCTCGACGCAAGTTGCCGATTCGCTTTTGCAGGAAAGGCTTCTCGCAACGCTCGCAACGGTTTTCGGCTTACTTGCGCTAACGCTGGCAAGCATCGGCATATACGGGGTGGTCGCATACTCAGTAGCGCGGCGGCGAAACGAGATCGGAATCCGCATGGCACTCGGAGCGGGCCGAGGATCCGTCTTGTGGCTCGTGCTGCGGGAATTGGCGGCGCTGCTCTTAGCAGGCGTAATTCTGGGACTCGGCGTATCGTTCGGCTGCACTCGCCTGGTGAAAGCCATGTTGTACGGGCTAACGCCCAACGATCCTTCAACAATCGCGATGGCCTGCGCATTTCTGCTGGTAGTCGCGGCGCTCGCCGGCTATTTCCCGGCGCGCAGTGCCACCCGCGTAGATCCGCTGGTCGCGCTGCGGAATGAGTGAAGATGCGGGACTGAAGTCCCGCGCGGGCTACAAGCCCACCCTCCATGGCATGGGATGCGAAACTGAAGATAAATCCCGATGCTTGGAAATGAGATTCGGGCGAAGTTCCTCGAGTACTTCGCCGCCCATGGCCACCGCGTTGTCCGCAGCTCGCCGTTAGTACCGGCCAACGATCCCACGTTGCTATTCACAAACGCGGGCATGAATCAGTTCAAGGAGGTGTTTCTCGGACTTGAAAAGCGCGACTACAACCGGGCGACGAGTTCTCAAAAATGCGTACGCGCCGGCGGCAAGCATAACGATCTCGAAAACGTCGGCTACACGCGGCGGCACCTGACGTTTTTCGAGATGCTCGGCAATTTTTCGTTTGGGGACTATTTCAAGAAGGACGCGATCGCCTTCGCCTGGGAGTTGGTCACCACCCCGGGCTGGTTCGCGCTGCCCAAAGACAAGCTGTACGTCACGGTTTTCCGCGAAGACAGCGATGCTGAGTCGCTATGGCAAACAGTGGCAGGCGTGCCGCGGGACCGGATTTTTCGGCTCGATGAGAAAGACAACTTCTGGCAGATGGGCGACACCGGCCCATGTGGTCCGTGCTCCGAGATTTATTTCGATCTGGGGCCGCGCGCTGCTGCTCCAGGACGCGAACATGAACAGTTTCCGTCCAACGCCGGCGATCGCTTCGTCGAGATCTGGAACCTGGTTTTCATGCAATTCGAGCGGGCCAATGACGGCTCGCTCACGCCTTTGCCGAAGCCATCCATCGATACCGGCATGGGTCTCGATCGCACGACGGCGGTCCTGCAGGGACAACTCTCTGTTTACGACACAGACCTGATCAAGCCGATTATCGAGCGCGTGGGCGAGCTGCTCCATGCCCAATACGGCGAGCAGGAGAAAAGCGACATCAGCCTGCGAATTAACGCCGATCATGCCCGCGCCACTGCGTTTCTGATTCACGACGGCGTGCTCCCCTCGAACGAAGGACGCGGTTACGTTCTTCGCAAGATCATGCGGCGTGCCATCCGGAATGCTCGTCTAATTGGCGCAACCGAGCCGTATCTGTACAAACTGACCGGATTTGTGGCGGAACAGATGAAGAGCGCTTATCCGGAACTGACCGAAAGTGTAGAGCGCGTGGCGCGCGTGGTCCACGACGAAGAGAACAGGTATGCGACCACTTTTCAGGTTGCCGAGCGCTTCTTTCACGACGAGGCGAAGTCGGCTGCCGGTCGAGTGCTCCCAGGCGCGTCTGCGTTCAAGCTCTATGACACTTATGGCCTGGCGCTTGACGAGCAGGAGGAGATGGCGCGTGAGTTTGGCCTCACGATCGATCGCGAGGGTTTTGCTGCCGAAATGGAGAAGCAGCGCGTACGGGCGCGAGCGAGTTGGCGGGGAGCTGACAAGGCCCAAATTGCGGGCGTCTATAAAGATCTTCCAGCAGCGGAATTTCTTCGCGAGGCGCTCGAGGCGCCGGTCGAAGTGACTCAGCTCATCTCGCCTGAGAGAGAGCTCGTACGTGAGATCGACAAGGGCAGTGCCGAGGCGCTCTTTCCGAGAACTCCGTTCTACGCCGAGTCTGGCGGCCAGGTCGGCGATACCGGACTTCTGCTCGATCCAGACACACGAGAGAAGGTTGCCGTGGTCGAAGGCACGTACAGGCCGGCGCAGGGAGCCATCTTGCACAAAATTTACGCTCTCAAGACGGTCACGGTGGGACAGAAACTGATTGGCGTGGTCGACCGGCCGCTACGGGCATCTACTATGCGGAACCATACGGCGACGCATCTGCTGCACGCCGCGTTGAGGCAGGTGCTCGGAACGCATGTTAAACAAGCTGGCAGCGTTGTCGAGCCCAACCGGCTGCGATTTGACTTTAGTCATTACGCCAAGTTGACCGACGACGAAATCGCGGAGGTCGAGCGGCTCGTCAATGAACAAATACTTGCGAATAGTGAAGTCGTAACCACATTGATGAATCTCGACCAAGCCCTTCAGACCGGCGCCATGGCTCTGTTTGGCGAAAAATATGGCGACGAGGTACGGGTGGTTCAAATACCGGGCTTCAGCAAAGAGCTTTGCGGTGGAACACACGTTCAGCGAACGGGCGACATCGGACTGTTCAAAATCATTTACGAAGGCAGCATCTCGCAGGGAGTTCGGCGCATAGAAGCGATCACCGGAGCGGCCGCGCTCGAGCGCTTTCAGCAGACGGCCTCTGTTGTGCACAAAGCGGGAGAGTTACTGCGCGCAACCGACAGCACGCTCCTCGACCAATTAGAAAAGGTGTTGGAACACCAGCGACTCCTCGGCAAACAGCTCGTTGATCTCAGAACAAAAGTGGCGCAGGCACAGATTGAAAAGCTGACAGGGCGTCCTGTAAACGGAACCACCGTGCTCTCGGAGCGCGTGGAAGGTTTAGATCGCGCCCAATTGCGTACTGTTGCGGATTCTCTGCGAAACAAGTTGGGCAGCGCCGTGATAGTTCTTGCCTCTGTGAACGATTCGGATATTTCGATCGTGTCCGCCGTCAGCAAAGACCTAACGGCGAAAGTGCAGGCGGGAAAATTGGTCGGAGAGGTGGCGAAACAGATCGGCGGCAAAGGAGGCGGCCGTCCCGACATGGCGGAGGGCGCCGGCAAGAATACGGGTGCGCTGCCGAAGGCGCTTGAAAGCGTTTACGACCGGGTCGCGGGGCTCTTGTAGATGCAGCACTTCGATGTGGCTGTTGTAGGTGCGGGCCCAACGGGGCTCGCCTGCGGCATCGAATTGAAGCGGCGGGGAATATCGAACATTCTCTTCGATAAGGGCTGCGTAGTCAATTCGATTTATCAATATCCAACAAACCTGGTTTTCTTCACAACCCCCGAACTTCTCGAAATTGGCGACATTCCGATGACTTCGCTGAACGAGAAGCCCGGCCGCACGGAAGCGCTGAAATATTACCGGCGAGTGGCGGAACATTACGCGCTCAACATTCGCCAGTACGAACGAGTTACACATATCAACGGCGACGATGGGAAGTTCGTTATCGGCACCGAGACGGCGCGTGGCGCGCAGTTCTGTTATTCCGCGAAGAAAGTTATTCTAGCGACCGGTTACTACGACATTCCAAATCGCCTGAATGTGCCGGGTGAGGAACTGCCAAAAGTTATCCACTATTACAAAGAACCGCACCCGTATTACAACCACGACGTGATGGTCGTCGGCGCGAAGAATTCAGCCGCCATCGCGGCACTCGAACTATATTGGACGGGCGCCCGAGTCACGCTCGTCCATCGCGGCTCGGGGATCTCGAAAAACGTCAAGTATTGGATTAAGCCAAACATCGAGAATCGCATCAAAAATGGGGAAGTGAAAGCCTATTTTGGTACGAGTATCAAGGAGATCCGCGCTTACGACGTCTTGCTCGAGACGCCGGAAGGCGAAATCGCTGTAAAAAATGACTTCGTTTTTGCGATGGTAGGCTACCGCCCGGATTTTGAGTTCATGGCTCAGCATGGAGTCCACCTCGACCCACAATCGCAGCGCCCCATTACCGATCCCCTCACGTTAGAAAGCCAACGAAGCGGGCTTTATCTGGCTGGCGTCATTGTGGCCGGCGTTCACACAAACGAAGTATTCATCGAAAATGGCCGATTCCACGGAAGAGTGATTGCCGATGCGATAGCGAAATCTCTACACAAAGAGATACCGGAAGGACTTCGCGATTTGCGCGCTCCGGACGGCGCGATCGCGAATGAAGGCGTGGCGCACGAATAGACGAGGGCCGCGCATTCACCTAACTTCGTCACAACCACTCCCTGGCGGTCGTGGCTCGGAAACGAAGCTCGTGGATTCAACTGTTTGGCCGAGCCGCGCACGCAAGTAAGCGGTCCGGTGACGAAGTTCGGTTCACGGTTGGCTTGTCACTCTTCCCGCAGCGCTGTGGCTGGATCAAGACCGGCCGCGCGGCGGGCTGGAAGGCAGGCGGCGACCGATGCGATGATGAGAAAGAAACCGATCATGACAATGAAAGTAGCCGGATCGGTCGATTTCACGCCGACTAGTAAGCTCGCGAGCGCGCGTGTGAGGCCGAGCGCCGCCACAACGCCGGCTGCAATTCCCATGGCCGTCAGGCTGAGTCCGTGTCCAACGACAAGACGGAAGATACTGCCAGGCGCCGCGCCTAGCGCCATGCGGACACCAATTTCCGCCGTGCGCTGGCGAACAGCGGTCGATAAAACACCATAGATCCCCACAGCGGCGAGCGTGGCCGCAATGGATGCGAACACTCCGATCAGCAGAAGTGAGAAACGGGTCGCAGCTTGTGCGCGCTCGACGAATGCGTCCATTGGCTGCACTTCGGTGATGACGAGCTTCCGGCCGAGTTTGCGAATCGCCTCGCGGACGGCGCCGGCGTAACTCGCCGGATGCCCTGCCGCCCGAATAGCCCATCGTGTTGCGCCGCCATGCCCCAAAAAGCCATCGGTGAAATAGATCTGTTCGCGGCCCAACTCGGCTAAAGAACTATCACGCTGGTGAGCCACGACTCCGATCACCTCGACCCATTCGGGTTCCGGAGTGCGTATACGTATGAGAATGCGCTTCCCTACCGCCGATTCGTGGGGAAACGCTTTGGCGGCGAGAAGTTGATCGACGACGACTATATTTCGATCTGGCGCGTTGTCGGCATCCGTGAATGTGCGGCCTGCCAGGAGCGGAGTATGAAGCGTTTCGAAATAACCTGGGAGCACCTGCTGAGAATCGACAGCCTGAAATTTGCTCGCATCCGCGAGCGCCTGCGCCGTACCCCAGCGTATGGGATAGAATTCATCGGCGAGGGGAAAAGGGGAAGCAGCGGTCACGCTTTCGACGCCTGGAATCGAACGCAGCCGTTCTTGAATTTGGCGCATGAAGGCCGCCCGCTGCCGGGGCGCGGGAAGCCGAGGCGCGAGTAACTGGAAGGTGAGCAAGCCTGAAGACTCGAAGCCCGGGTTGATGTGCTGCAGCGCAACGAAGCTCCGTAGCATCAGACCCGACCCGATGAGCAGCACAAAAGAAAGCGCGATTTCAGCAACCACCGCGCCGCTGCGCAACAACCGGCCGCTTCCCATGCCGGTAGCCCTCCCGCTCGCGCGCAGCACGTTCATTAGATCGGGGCGTGAGGCACGCAACGCCGGGATGACGCCGAAAAAGGCCGCGGCCACCAGCCCAGCGAGTCCGGTAAAAGCAATCACGGTGGGATCGATTGACACGGAATCTATTCGCGGCACATTCGCCGGAGCGATTGCTAGTAATGCATGGACGCCTGCCAATGCCAGTCCGAAACCCACAAGCATCCCGAGGCCCGCAAGCACCAGCGCTTCCGCCAGCACCTGGCGAATCAGCCGCCAGCGCCCGCCACCCAACGCGGCGCGTACGGCGAGTTCACGTTCGCGCAAAGAAGCCCGCACCAATAAGAGATTCGCCACATTTGCGCAAGCGATGAGCAGAAGAAATACCGCCGCACCCATCAACGCGAGGATGGCGGGTTCAACCTGAGCCACCAGATATTCGCTCATGGATTCCAGCCGGATGTGAAAATCGGATGTATTCCAAAGAGAGAAGTTCTTCCGCAACTCCGCCGCGACACCTTCAGTTTCCCTGCGAGCGCTCGCGAGGCTTACGCCGTCCTTCAATCGGCCAATGACCCGATGGGTGAACGTTTTTCGTTGCGCATTGTCGTAATTGAGCCGCGCGGCGAGCCAGATGTCGGGCAAGCGCTCGACGTTGAGGCTTGGAGGAAAGAGAAGCTCGAATCCCGGCGCAAGCACTCCCACAATCTGAGGTCCGCCGCTTCCGCGATTGAACATGCCGCGCCCAAGTATGGCTGTACTTCGGCCATAACGCCGCTGCCAATAGTCGTAGCTTAAGATTGCAATGGTTGGCAGGCGCTGCGAAGAATTCGAGCCGCGCGCCCTATTATCTCCGGGCGTTTGCGGCCGTCCGTCGGCCTCAATGAAATCGCGGCCGATGGCGATCCTCCCGCCGAGCAGCCGGAAAAAGTTCGGGGTAACTGAAGCGTAGCGAATTTCCTCGAGCGACCCATCTTCGCGCGGGAAAATCGTGTCGCCCGTCCAAACTGCAGCGAAATCCTGAAAGCTGGCCTTCGCGCCGTTTCGCAGGTCCAAGAAATCCGGATCTGAAAATGGCAGATCTGTGACGTTTCGCCTTCGCATTTCTCCGCACGCCAGTACGAGGCGGCTCGGATTTTTGTAGGGCAGCGGGCGAAGTAGAACGGCATGAGTTACGCTGAAGACCGCCGTGCAGGCTGCGATACCGAGCGAGATCGTCAGGACAGCAGTCAGAGTAAAGACGGGACTCTTTCGCAGAGCGCGAACCGCGTACAGCAGATCGTTCGAGATCATTTTCGTATCAATTCTTTCAAATTAACCAGGCTTATTACGTTATACGATGTACGATGCGCTCTGGCAGCAACGCTATCGGTCGCTGGATCGCGTAACGCCGCGCCAGCGCGCTGCTCGCGGCAAGAGAAGTATCTCATTCCCCGTTTTAGTCGTCTAGATAAGTGGAGGTCTTATTCCCACCGATACGCCAACAGCTCCTACGCCTCCGCGGCCTCCTCGCAAATCTTCGAGGATCTATATCGTTGCGTATCTGATCGGCCTACTCATTCTCCTGACTCTGCCATACTTCCAATCGCAGACGCTCGCAACTCGAACAGTCTCATTCAGCGATTTTCTTGCCGCGATCGACGACAATCGCCTCAGCCAGGTCGAGATTACTCCGTCGGAGCTGATCGGCACGCTGAAATCGCAACCAGGCAAAAAGAAGGCGGAGCCTCAGTTCATCACGGCGACCCGTCTGCCCGGCATGAGCGAAGCGCCTCTGCTCAATGAGCTTGAATCGCACAAGGTAAAAATCGTGGGCAGAATGGAATCCTCGCACCCGTTTCTGTCCGTCTTAGTTGCATGGCTGCCGTTTTTCTTGCTGATGGCATTGATGGGCTATGGCATTTGGCGCTCGAGACAAGCCATGGGAGGACCGCTCCAGTTCGGGAAAAACCGCGCCAAAATTTACGATCAAACAGCAAGAACTCGCGTAACGTTTGCCGATGTCGCCGGAATTGACGAGTCCAAAGCCGAACTGCAGGAGATCGTCGATTTCCTCAGGCATCCCGCCAAATATCGCCGCCTGGGCGGCCGCATTCCGAGAGGCGTCCTTCTTATCGGGTCACCCGGAACTGGCAAAACCCTTCTCGCGAGAGCCGTTGCGGGTGAAGCAGACGTCGCCTTTTTCTCGATCTCAGGTTCGGAATTTGTAGAAATGTTTGTTGGAGTTGGCGCGGCCCGAGTTCGAGAACTTTTCGACGAGGCAAAGAAGAAATCCCCGTGCATCGTCTTTATCGACGAGCTGGACGCGATTGGAAAATCCCGCTCTTCGGGTCGTGGCATGATTGTCAGCCACGATGAGCGCGAGCAAACCCTGAATCAACTTCTGGTGGAAATGGACGGATTCGATCCGAACACCGATGTCATCATCATGGGCGCGACCAATACGCCTGAGGTGCTCGACCCTGCTTTGCTTCGTCCTGGCCGCTTCGATCGCCAAGTCGTGGTCGACCGGCCCGATCTCGAAGGGCGTGTCGCCATTCTCCGAGTGCACGCCAAAAAGATAAAACTAGATCCTGCCGTCGATCTGCATGTCATCGCCAGCCGTACTCCGGGAATGGTCGGCGCCGATCTTGCCAATTTGGTGAATGAAGCTGCACTACTCGCTGCCAGGCGAGGAGCTGATCAAGTAGGGGAACGCGATCTCGAAGAAGCTACCGACCGCGTCATGCTCGGGTTGGAAAAGAAGAGCCGCGTCATGACGCCGGAAGAAAAACAGCGCGTCGCTTACCACGAGGCCGGACATGCAGTAACAGCCATTTCGCTGCCGCACGCCGACCCCGTTCATCGCGTCTCGATTATTCCGCGAACGCAGGGCGCGCTCGGTCACATGCTTCAATTGCCCACCCAGGAGCGCTACCTGATGACCCGGCCTCAACTCGAAGATCAGCTTTGCGTCATGCTCGGTGGCCGCGGCGCCGAGGATCTCGTGTATGAAGGCATCGTTTCGACTGGCGCTTCCGACGATCTGCAAAAGGCAACCGAACTCGCTCGGCAGATGGTGACTCGGTTTGGAATGAGCGAGCGTCTCGGAAATATGACTTATGGGCTGCCTCCCAATCAGCGTTTCTTGAAGACGCTAGCCGGCATGGAGGAGCGCGATTACAGCGAGCACACCGCCGAGGCGATCGACCAAGAAGTCCGAAGCTTGATCGATTCCTCCTACAGTCGCGTCACCAACATCCTTCGCCAGCGCCGTCACGCGCTCGAGGCTATCGTCAAACGCCTGATCGAGAAAGAGACCTTGGACGAGAGTGAATTAAAATCCCTACTCGAACACGAGGAGCAGCCGAAGGCAGCGTCGCTCGCGCGGATTGCCCAGTAAGCAGGCGATCTCCCGAGCTATTGATTGTGCGGCTGCGGTCGCGACCCGGCGGGCATGCTGAAGTTTGCCGGAAGCGCTTTACTTGCGGCGTACGCCTGCCGCACCGGTTCAGGAAAACCAGCCAGCAGTTTAGCGATTCGCGATTGTATCTCGGCTACTACTTCGGGGTGTTCCGCTGCGACATCGTAGCCTTCGGTCGGGTCCAGTTCCAAATCGTACAGCTCCGGATGAGGCAAAACGTAATTGCGCCGGCCGCCTGCCGGAGGAGCGCTGTAGGGGCTCGAGTTATGACGCGCAACATGCAGCTTCCAGTTGTTCCAGCGCGCGCACTGTAAGTCCCAGTTATCGAAATAAAGTAGAACCTCGCGCTCGAGCCGTGCCTGCTGTCCGCTCAACACAGGCCAGATATCAATACCATCAAGAGGTTTTGAAGGGAGCGTTCCGCCGCATAATTTCGTTACTGTGGGAAATATATCCATCATCGATGTCACAGCACGCGATGTTTGGCCCGGCCTTATTTTTCCCGGCCAGCGCGCGATAAACGGCTCGCGCACCCCGCCCTCGTAAGTTGTCATCTTTCGGCCTCGTAACAACCCGGGGCTGCCCTGATACCACGGACCGTTATCGCTCGTGAAGAAAACTAGCGTGTCCCGGTCGAGCCCGTTGTTCTTCAGTTCTGAAAGAACCTGACCTACGCTCCAGTCCAGCTCTTCCACCACGTCGCCGTAGAGACCCTCCGGCGATTTGCCGCGAAACCGGGCCGACGCCGCGAGTGGAATATGCGGAAACGTATGCGGCAGGTACAGGAAAAAGGGCGATCCCTTTGACTCGCGAATAAAACGCGTCGCATGCTCGGTGTAACGCTGGGTCAAGGTTTCGAGCTTCGCCGGTTCCTCGACAACGCGCGTGCCTTCGAGCAACACTCGGGGAGTCATGTCGTTGCTGTAGGGAATGCCGAAATACGAATCAAACCCTCTGCTCGTCGGCAGATAAGCATCCGGCCGTCCCAGGTGCCACTTCCCCACGCAAGCCGTCTTGTAGCCCCGCGCTTTCAACACGTTTGCCAGCGTGGTTTCGTCGAGATTCAGGCCCTCTTTGTCTTGCGGAAATAAAACGCGCGGCACACCAACACGAGTCGGATACCTGCCGGTCAACAAAGCAGCGCGGGACGGCGAGCATACCGGGTCTGCCGAATCGAAATTCGTGAAGCGAATCCCCTCGGCGGCCATTCGGTCTATGTTCGGCGTCCGAATTTTTGATCCAAAGCAGCCGACATCGCCGTAGCCGAGATCGTCGCAAAGAATGAACACAATGTTCGGCGGTCTTGTGGCTGCGGCAATAGCCGAAGAAGTAATCGCAGCTCCGGTGGTAGTAAGAAAAGTACGTCGATTCATCATGCGCTCAGACGCGATACTAGATTGTATTCACATGCCAGACATCACAAGACGGACGCTGCTAGGCTCTGCGCCGTTACTGGCCTCATCGACGGCCAGCGCATTCGAGCGAAACGAAACGAACGCCCCAACATCGCGGCCCAACATCGTGCTCATCATTTCCGACCAGTTCCGCGCCGACAATCTGGGATGTATGGAAACAAACCCGATGAACCTGACGCCGAATCTGGACGCGATGGCAAGGCGCGGAACGCTGTTCCGATCGGCAATCGTGAATCAACCTGTCTGCGCTCCCTCTCGCGCCACCATGTTCACCGGCCAATACCCGGAAAAGCACGGCGTGTGGCGTAATGGCATCGCGTTGGATCCCAAGGCAACTACGCTTGCGAGTACACTGCGCGATGCCGGATACACCGCCGCATACATTGGCAAGTGGCATCTTGGCCTGGGCGACCCCAATTCAGCAGGCGCCGTGCCGCTCGAATATCGCGGTGGATTCCGCGATTTTTGGGAAGCCAGCAATGTGCTCGAACACACATCGCACGGTTTCGAAGGCGAAATGTTCGATGGCGACGGCAAGCCCATCCGCTTCTCAGGTATATATCGAACGGACTTCCTCACCAGCCGCGCCGTTCGCTTCTTGAAGGAGAAACGCACCAAAGCGCCGTTCTTCTTGACTGTTTCCTATCTCGAAACGCATCATCAGAACGATCTCGACATTTATATCCCTCCAAAGAAATACGCCAGCCAGTTCCGGAATCCATTCATTCCCCAAGATCTGCGTCCCTTGCCCGGGTCGTGGCCCAGCCAGCTAGGCGATTACTACGGATGCGTCAAAGGCATCGACGATGCAGTGGGCACGCTTCTCGAAACCCTGAAAGACGAGCGGCTCGAAGACGACACGATTGTCATTTTCACGAGCGATCACGGCTGTCATTTCAAAACCCGCAACACGGAATACAAGCGTAGTCCTCACGAAAGCTCGATTCACGTTCCATTGATCGTCCAGGGCCGCGAATTCAACCGGTCCATCGAAGTCTCCGAACTTGTAAGCCATGTCGATCTTGCTCCTTCGCTGCTCTCCAGTGTGAAAGTTCCGGTTCCGTCGAGCATGCAAGGGAAAAATTTCCTTCCGCTGATTGACGGCAGCAAGGACGGATGGACGAACGAAATCTACATTGGCATGCGGGAGTTCGTTACAGGGCGCATTTTGCGGACGCCGCAGTGGACTTATGCTGTCGCCGCGCCCAAACGGCACGATTGGAAAGCGGCGGAGCGCAGCGACAGTTACGTGGAGTACATCATGTACGATCTGTACGCCGATCCGTTCCAGCACACAAACCTGGCTGGACGCGCGGAGACTCGCGGTGTTGCTGAACAATTGCGCAGCCGCCTGCTAGAGCGGATTGCCCAAGCTGGCGACCCGCACCCAGAGATTAGCGGAGCGTGGTTTCCTTATGTGTAGCGCGCTCCTTATAGAAAGCTTAACCCGACCGGCAGCAGCGTCCCTAAAACAATCAACGATCCAAACATGAGCCACTCGTCAGCCCGCCTGAAGCTCGTGAATAGGCCGTACCAACCAGGCGCTACAAGAATCGCCGCAATCAGTATGGCCAACCAGGTGAACGAGTTGCTTGAACGATCGCGCCGTGCTGCCAGTCTGGCTGAATTGTCCGGCTCCGGATCGGGAACTGCCATCTCAGGCGGAGGCGGCCGCCGCGCCGGAAGTTTAATCCCCGTGCGCAACCAGACGCGAGGCCGGCTAAATGGGTCCGATGGCCCCGCGCGTAGGTGAAATGCTTGAAGAGCTCCAGCAAAAACGAGAAATGTAATTAGCGGGGCGAAGAATGCTCCCAGATACAGATGAAACTGCCGGCCCAAACTCATTCAAAACACCTCTCACATCACAACATCGTCTTTAAAAGGAAAACCGAAGCTGCAATTCAATACGACGTTGATTGCTCGCGGTCTGTTCTGGTCCAAAACCTCCCGTTATGCCAGTGGATTGTAGAAAAAATGGCGATGTGACGGCGCCGTTCGGAGTGTTCAGATTCTCGTGATTCAACGCATTTCGAGCCGAAACGGAAAGCGTCAGATTGTAGCGATGCTCGGACGCCTCACCCGGAGGACCGCCGCCC
>JBAUZG010000293.1:0-5890 GCA_049585195.1 Bryobacteraceae bacterium
CTGAGCAATCTCTTCGAGAGAGCCTCCGATGTGTACGGTGGCGGCCCGCAGACATTCGCGAGCGGTCCACGGAATCGCTGCATTCAGTGCGTAGTCAATCTTGAAAGCACCGGGTCCATACCGAAATCGCTCCAGTTGCTTTCGATAGTCAGTGGATAAATGGGAACCGGCGATGCGAAGGAGTTGGCGCGGGGTGATGTCTGCGAGGACGACGTCGGACAAAGGTAGCTCGGTTATTTCACGACCGGTTTCAACTCGGCCTCCGAGATCCTCTAAATGTCGGACCAGGGCATCCGTGAGAGACTGCGCACCGCCACGCAGGATCGGCCAACCTCTCGTGTGTCCAGCGGCTATCAGCGTCAAGCCAACAGCAGTTGAAGCGGTACTTTCTAACGGGAGGATGGAATGGGTTGAGACGCCAGCAAAGAGGGATCGAGCCCGTTCTCCAGCAAAGTGGGAACTAGCCAACGACAGCGCCGGCAACAGAGCGGATAAGCCAAAACGCGCCAGCACGAACGGACTTCCGGGGATATGTAAAATGGGGCCGAGAATTTCTTCGACCAAAGCAGCGAAGTTAGAAACTACGGGTTCTATCAGTGACCGGTATGCCTTTCGGTCACATGCATCCAGTTGGTCGATTGTTGCTTCAATCGAGTGTTCAAGCACGACCGCGGTCCCGTCATCCAACGGGTGGGCGAATGCCGCGTGCGGTTGAATCCAAGGAATGGTGAAGGGAAGAGAACGATAGAAAGGGCTTGCAGCGCCCATGGGGTATGTCGAAGAGCCCAGGTCGTGAAGAAAACCAGGGAGTGTGACCTCGGCAGTTGAACAGCAACCACCAATTTGCCCATTACGTTCTAGTACGGTCGTTCTTACGCCCGATGCTGCAAGGACAATTGCGGCTGAGAGTCCGTTCGGTCCTGAGCCGATTATTGTTGCGGTCGACATACCCCCGCTTTCTATATGATCCAACCGAAACCGAGTGTGGATCAGAGGTGCGGGCCATCCATAATACGTCTCGAGCCTAGCGCTCGCAAAGAGCCCCGGAATCCTCAGCGAGGTCACCCACCCGACGGCATTGTCCGTGCCGGGTCGATCGGATGCTGCCGTCCAGTAAATCCACGGTAGCCGAATTTGTTACAGCTCTCTTTTCGGTCATGCAGGCGTCATTGGCTGGTTCTTGGGTGCCATGGTACGACATCCTTCTGTTCTTGCTTCGAGTAGCGCTCACCAAAATATGGGAACTCGGTACGGATCCAATTGCGATCAGGGGCAGCGCCGTCCTGGAGGGGCCTGTTTAACGCCAATGTAAGCATCACGTCCATAACATCATCACCACGGGCCTCCCATTGAATCCCGCGAGATCAAATGCAGCTGCCGTTCCCAATTCATAGGGCAAGATGGTCGGTCATAGTAGACAGACCATTTGCTTTCCGTATTCTTCCGGGTTCATGACAGATCCTGCGTAGGTAGTCATCTTCTGGGTAAAGTCTGCGATGTGTCCCGAGAATAAGGCGATGTCATCTGATGGCACCGCTTTGTTGAAGGTTTATTTCACCTCTCGGTTGCCGGGATCGTTGAGAAGAGTGCGTGATCATCGGCAGGCCCCAGCGTGACACCTGCATCTCGGGAGCATGGCCGTCATACCTGTGTTCGTTGTAGAAGGCATACTGAAGATTACGGATTGCGACAGCGTCGGCGGCGAACATATCGGGCCGATGCGCTGTCCCGTCTTCCACTCGGAAACATCTGCGCCGAGTTCATCGATAATTCCCGTGACTTCGTGTCCGGGAATGCGGGGATCTGAATTCCGGGCGACTGGCCTTCTTTCGTGAGCAAGTCACTGTAGCAGAGACCGCAGGCCTGCACCTTGATTCGCACTTGTCCGACACCCGGTTAGAAATCTCGCGCTCGACGATCTGGAAATCTGCTCCCGGTTTCGGAATCTGGGCCGCTTTCATTGGAGCGATTGCGATTTTTGTAGTTGCCATAATGCCTCCTATGCATTCTTTCTGTATCCACCCGATTCGTTCGGATGCGGTACCCAGTTGCAATTACGCCAGAGGATTGGAAGCGAAACAATTGGACAATGGTATCGGGGATACTTTGGTATCAGTCGACGCGGCGAGTACAGTCAACCGACCTGCTAATCGCGTCGAAGCAGCAATCGTGATCAGTCGCCATTCGCGGCTCTTCAATCCGGGCAGGCGATCCATTGCCTCCAACTCGTCGAGCCAGTCCTCAGCCGAGAGCTTGGCCTGCTCAGAACCGTATAACTCCGACACCACGCTTATGAATGCACCCAATTCACGCTCTGCCATGGCCATCAAGTCAGCGCAGGTCGGATTGTGATTGTTGGCCCATTCGTTGAGTGGGCCCAGTTCCGATTCATGCATAGCTATTCTCGATTCTCAAAGGCGGGACCGCCTACGATTGTTTATTCAAATGCGGCAGCGCCCGCCTCAGCCACCGTTTGATCTTGCTATCCTGATCCGCCGCTTACACCGATTGCCCAACTATCTTTCCGGCACTCTTGAGGGGAATTGCCGCCCTCATCGACTACTGCGATGTTCATTGGCCATTTCATCTCCTGGGCCTCTCAGCGCCCGTGATTACTTTGAGTGCGTCTGCGAGTGTGACCGTACATTCTCCTTTCGTTTCTGTGAACTGTGTGCTCTTCTAATCTGCGTTCGGCTTGGTAATGATCAACTACGACAATGCAAACACCTAGGAAAGGCAACTGATCACATTTCAATCGCAGTAATGGACTCGTGAACGAGGCTTGCGCCGGAAAGAGAAGAGAGGGTGCCGACGATTTCGTCGGTGGTCACGATGGCACCTGCGTAGTTTGGGAGATTGACTTCAAGAGCGGCGTGCATATGCGCGTCGGAATAGCTCGCAGTCGCGTCTTTCACCACCGTGACCTCATAGCCGAGTTCGGCGGCATAGCGAACGGTGGCCTCCACACAAGTGTGCGCGATCAGTCCAATGACGATGACTTTGTGAATGCCGTACTTCTTAAGCTGCATGTCCAGATCCGTGTTGGCAAAGCCGCTGGAACACCAATGCTCCGCGGTGACGACATCGCCCGCGTGAGGTTCGATCCCGGCCCGGATTTCGCCGCCCCAGGTACCGTATTCGAACGACTTCCGCGACCATGCTGCCTTCTGAATCGGCGCAATGTACTTCCAGGTCTCGTAGTCGCCAGGACGATATCGCCGATGCATCGCATAAAAAACCCGGATACCGGTTTTTCTCGCCGCTTCAAGAATCTGCATCATATGAGGAACACATTGGTTGCCTTCGGCTACGGCCTTTATTCGATCCCATATTTTGCCACCCTCGGAAATGAAGTCGTTATACGGATCGATCAGGACAAGTCCGGTGATCTCTTTCTCATAAGTCAGTTGCGCCATGTTCCCTCCGGTCAAGTTCAGCCTTGCCGTAAAGCATGACGTTCGATGCTCTTTGCGAACATCGGCGTCTCCTGTTGGTTGTGGGCCACCGAAATCGGCTTGCGCGCACCCCGGAAGACGTCAAACGGTATTCCTTGCTTGCCGAGGAAGTCTAACAATTCCGGCGTGGCACAAGCTTGAACGGTGTTTGTAAACTCGCACGTTTTGTCGTCGATCTTCCTCGCTGCCAGATCCCATATCACGCCGATTTTCGTGCGGCCTGTCGGCGTGAACACGTCTGAGGTGGAAACCAGTCTCAGGTGATCGGGTCGCGCAACCTCTTCGATGTAGTGCTGTACGATTAGGCTTCCGCCGAGTATCTCGACGTTGATCGACATGCGCCGACCGTCAGGCGACGTAGTTGCGCCGGCGGAGCAGTGAGCTGGCGAACACGACTGATATTCCGCCTCGAGCAGCGTAAAGCACCAAGCCGGAATGTCGACCTTCTCAATCGGAGCATTGATCGTTGCCGAGAAACTCGATTCGACTAAGGTGTTGTCTTCCATTGTCATTCTCCTTTGAATCAGCAGCTCGCAGCCGCTTCCATCACCCGCAGGCCGGCCGATGATTCGTCTTTCAAACGCGCAGAAAGCCCGCCCATCACTCGCACAAATCGTTCAATCGATCCCCCAGAGCGTCGTTGGGACAAATTGGAAATTCCGAGCCGCTGCATTCTGTACAGCAAGGTTGTTCTCGGCAACCCCAGTTGCGCTGCTGCTCCGTTTGGTCCACCGACAACCCAATTGGTCGCCCGAAGCGTTGCCGTGATATGCGCACGTTCGGCATCGGCCATCGTCCTGATGCTCGTTGGCTCGGCCGCCGCTGGAAAACGAGCCGGCGCAGCTTCGCCCGGTGTCAAAAGCTCTGTGGTCTGCCGACTCAATACAGAGCCCGTCGTGATGATGACCCCGCGCTCGATGACATTCTGCAGCTCCCGGATATTACCCGGCCAATCGTAGTGTTCCAGAGCTGCCATCACATCCCGCGGAATCGTCGCGACTACTTTGCCCTGCTGTCCAGCAAACTTGCTGACAAAGTATTCCGTCAGTAGCGCGATATCGTCCCGCCGTTCTCGCAAGGGCGGAAGCGTCATCGGAAACACATTCAATCTGTAATAGAGGTCAGCGCGGAACCGCCGTTCACGAACCATTTGTCCCAGGTCCTGATTCGTCGCAGCAATTACCCGCACATCGATCTCGAGTGTCTGACTGCCGCCAAGGCGCTCAAATTGCTTCTCCTGAAGAACCCGCAGAAGTTTCGGTTGCAGCTCGAGCGGGAGGTCTCCAATCTCGTCAAGAAAGAGCGTTCCCCGATCTGCAACCTGGAACCGCCCGATGGTCTGATTCGCAGCGCCGGTGAAAGCTCCTTTTTCGTAACCGAAGAGCTCGCTCTCCAGCAGAGCACCCGGAATGGCCGCACAGTTGAGCGCTACAAAGCGGTTCCTGCGCCGAGGGCTCACTTCGTGAATCGCACGGGCAATCACTTCCTTGCCGGTGCCAGTTTCTCCCTGAATGAGGACGGCGGAGTCCACCGGCGCGACCAGATCGACGTTATCGAGCAGAGCGCGGAATTTCGCGCTGGATCCAACCAAATTCAGCGTAGCCATCGTTATGTCTCCTTTGCTTGAATCGGAAGGGGTGTTGACTCCTTCCAAGTCTTGTTCGTTGCGCAGTACGCATTCCGGGGTCACCGGCAACGAACAGTCTAGGTTTTGCGTTTCTGTGGGGGCCGGACAATCTCGATGCGGCGCCATCCAATAAAACGCGCGTCAAGTGAGCCTGGCAATGGGCACCACGGGTTTCCTTTCTAGCGGCGTTCGTTTTTTCTGGGCCCCGCCGCCTCTAGTGTCCTGATTCTGCGCCGCGTCACTCCAAAGCGCATCCCTGAATAGTTGGAATTGATTGACTATTTCGAGGGAATGAGCGAAGGGCCTACCGCTCGAGTGTCAGGCGTCTTCGTCCGAACAGGAGGGCATCGATCGACCAGGCACCAGGCCCGAGCATCGCCAGTGCAAGTCCCACCGAGGCCAGAAGGATTAGGGCCCAAAGGTCGTCGGTTCGAGAAAAGGCGGTCCAGACTGCCAGCCCAGCCAGCACGCCGCCCGCAATAGGTGTCCACAGACCGGCGAAGAGGAGCAAGGCAGCTGCGCGCTCGATCACCGCCGTAGACAAGGGGCGGTTTAAAGTCAATGCGCTTCCGCTAAAGTGGAATGCTGTGATTGCCGCGCTCAGCCGGAGGAAAAGGAGTCCCATTCCAGGCCAGCCACGGGCAAAAGTCGAATACAGGCGCTGCACCGAAACTCCCTTTCAAGCATAAGCACTCGGTCAGGGAGTCGAAACCCTAATAGAAGGCGGGATCTTCACTCTTTCGAGTGATTACAGTTCGATGATTCCCCGCTTCAGTCCAATGGTCACGGCATGCGTCCGGTCGTTTGC
>JBAUZG010000294.1:0-6605 GCA_049585195.1 Bryobacteraceae bacterium
ATCACGTTCCCTTTGCGCAGAATCACTACGTGCGAGCAAACTTTCTCCACCACTTCGAGCACGTGCGAGCAGTAGAAAATCATCTTCCCGGCGCTCTGCAATTCCTGAACCAGGTGGCGGAAGACCAGGGCCGAGGTCACGTCCAACCCCGAGAGGGGCTCGTCGAAAACCAATACGTCGGGGTTGTGCAGAAGAGCCGCTGTAATCAGAATGCGTTGCCGCATTCCTTTCGAGTATGTTGCGATGGCTACGTGCCGGCTGGACTCGAGCGAAAACAGCCGGAGATATTCGTCAATTCGTTTCCCGAGCCAGCGCCCATGGAGCCCGCGCAACTGCCCCACCAACTCCAGGTATTCCCGCCCGGAAAGATACGGGTACAAATTCGCGTCTTCCGGCACATAGCCGACGTGTCTCTTGTATTCGGCCAAGTCGTTCCGTATATCCGCGCCGCGGTAGAAGACGTGACCATCGCTCGGCTTAAGCAGGCCAGTTATCATCTTCACGGTCGTGCTCTTGCCCGATCCGTTCGGCCCCAGATAGCCGAGGACATGCCTGGGTTGAATAGTGAAACTGACGTTGGAAACGGCGGGGACAGTGGCGTAGCGTTTGGTAAGGGCTTTGACTTCGAGCACGGCAGCCATAGTATACTACATAGCTTGCTGCACCTCTACACCAGCTCCTTGTGCCGGAAGCAGCCCACCAGGTGATCGTTGACCATTCCAACCGCCTGCATGAACGCGTAACAGATGGTTGAACCAACGAATGTAAACCCACGCTTTGCCAGATCCTTGCTCAGAGCATCCGATTGGACGCTGCGCGCTGGCAGGTCTTCCATGCGCTGCCGGCGATTCTGTATCGGCTGCCCGCCCACAAACTGCCATACATACTCGTTGAAGCTGCCGAATTCCTTTCGCACGGCCAACAGCGCTTGCGCGTTTCGCACGGCCGAGCGAACCTTGAGCCGGTTGCGAACGATGCCGGGGTTCGCCAGCAGCGCCGCAATTTTTGCCTCACCGTATCGAGACACCTTATGCGGATCGAAGTCGTCGAAAGCAGTACGGTAAGCAGGGCGCTTTTTCAGAATGGTAGACCAGCTCAAGCCTGCCTGAGCGCCCTCTAAAGTCAAAAACTCGAACAAAATACTATCGTCATGAACCGGGACGCCCCACTCCTCGTCGTGGTAGGCGAGAGAGAGGGCGTCGCCTTCGGCCCATGCGCAGCGTACCCTGTCCTTGGACGATCTCGATCGATCCGACGCCGTCACAGCCGAGATCGTATCAAGAGGTAGTTGGGCGTGGATGTTTTCGCGCTACTTGGTACCGTTAGAAGCTGTTGTCTTCTTCTCCGATTTGTTCAGGTTCTTCGCCAGTTCTAGATGCTGTTCCAGTGTCGGCAGAGTTTGAGAGGCAAACTGTTGTACCGTGGGGATGGTCCCGTTCTGGGATTCGCTCTGGAACGCGCTAACGTCTTCCTTGTGATCTTTGAGCTGATCTTTGATATACGCTTTGTCGAAATCGGCGCCTGAGAGCTTATTTAGCTTCTCAATTCGCGATTGAAACTTCTTTCCGAGCTGATCGGGAATGGTGACATTTGCCTGGGATGCAATCTGCTTCAGCTGATCGTTCACTTTCGTGTGATCGGTCACCATCTTCTGCGCGAACTGCTTCACTTGATCGCTCGAGGCCTTCTGCTCGGCAATCTTGCCTAATTCCACTTCGGCTATCCCGCCCATCGCGGCCTCTTTGATGAATTTCTTGTCGTCCACCTTTGCAGGTGTCGACATTGTCTCCGGAGTGTTCGGCGACATTGGACCGTTTGTTGTTGACGTAGATCCGGGGGTTTGCCCGCTAGGCGCGCCTCCCCCTTGCGAACCCCCTCCAGGCTGCTGGGCAAAAGCCGGAGCGAAGCATTGTAAACCCACAAATGCACCCGCTACTAGCAAGGTATGCAGTATATTTCGGCGCATACTGTTTCCTTTCTCGTCCTCGTTGTCCTTTCCGTCCGGCTCTAACTCTCCGCGCCGGAACTGGTCAGCCCGGTGAGCCCGTGCTGTCCTATTAAGTGGGACTCGGACGTCAGGGCTATGTTTCATTGAACAGTAGGTGAAAAAAGGGCGCAGAAAGGCATTCCTTTCGCGTTGTTGCATGATTAAGGTAATCAAACATATGGTACAGGTACAAGCGACTCCCAAGACTTATGACGTGATCATCGTGGGTTCTGGAGCGGGAGGTGGCGTTGCAGCCCACGTCTTGGCGCTCGCTGGGGCGAAGGTCTGCATGCTCGAAGCCGGCGACTGGTTCGATTCGACGAAGCAATCGAAAATGTTCGCTTGGCCGTATGACGTTCCGCACCGTGGATCGGGCAGCAAGGAAAAACCGTTTGGCTACTTTGACGCCACCCTCTTCGGCGGCTGGCAGGTGCCGGGCGAGCCCTATACCAACGCGCCCGGTTCCGATTGGATGTGGTGGCGAGCTCGCATGCTGGGCGGCCGTACGAATCATTACGGCCGTATTTCGCTCCGCATGGGGCCCTACGATTTCAAGCCGCATAGCCGTGACGGAAAAGGTTTCGATTGGCCGATCACGTACGAAGATCTCGCTCCCTACTATGACAAGGCGGAGGAGTTGATCGGCGTTTTTGGAACTCACGAGGGTCTCGAAAACACGCCTGACGGCAAGTTCCTTCCGGCGCCAGCGCCGCGCGGTTACGAGAAAGTGATCAAGGCTTCTTGCGACAGGTTGAATATTCCGTGCATCCCTTCCCGGCTGGCCATCCTGACGCGTTCAATTCATGGCCGTCCGGCATGCCACTACTGCGCCCAGTGCGGCCGTTCATGCGGCGTCAATGCTAATTTCAGTTCGCCCGGCGTGCACATTTTCCCGGCCATGAAGACCGGCAATCTAGAGGTGCGGGCCAATGCCATGGTCCGCGAAGTATTAGTAGGTCCGGACGGACTTGCGCGGGGCGTTTCGTATGTCGACAAGAAGACCCGCGGCGACGTATCGGTTTATGGCAAGATCGTGGTCCTGGCCGCGAGCTGTTGCGAGACCGCTCGCATCATGCTCAATTCGAAAAGCAGCCAATTCCCGAACGGCATTGCCAATTCGACCGGCTTGGTCGGCCGCTACATCATGGATACGGTCGGGTCTGCCGTTGGCGGCTTCGTGCCGATTCTCGAGGATCTGCCCCCGCAGAACGAAGACGGCGTTGGCGGCATGCATCTTTATATGCCGTGGTGGTTGTACAAGGAACAGAAAGCCGGCAAGCTGCCGTTTGCCCGGGGCTACCACATCGAAATTGGCGGTGGACGCGACCAGCCCTCAGCGGGGATACTGAGCGGATCGCAACACTTGTTGGGAGGCGGGTATGGGATTGAGCTGAAGCGAAACCTTCGCAAGATTTATGGCGCCAATATTTACTTTGACGGTCGCGGCGAAATGATCCCGAATGAAGACAGCTATTGCGAGATTGATAACGATGTGGTTGATCAATGGGGCATCCCTGTCCTGAAGTTTCATTTCAAGTGGAGCCAGGATGAGCTTCTGCAGGCCAAGCATATGCAGGAAACGTTCCAGCAGATCATCGAAACCGCGGGCGGTGTTGTGACTCATAAATCCGGCGCTGACGGGAATTGGGGCATCTCTACGGGCGGCGAAATAATACACGAGGTAGGCGCCACAAAGATGGGAATCGACCCGAAAACGTCGGTGCTGAACCAGTACTGTCAGGCGTGGGACTGCAAGAATCTCTTTATCACCGACGCGGCGCCTTTCGTCAGCAACGCCGATAAAAATCCGACGCTGACGATTTCGGCGCTGGGCTGGCGCACATCGGAATACATCGTCGATCAGGTCAAGAAATTGAATGTGAAGGTATAAAGCAGGAAGGCGGATTGTCATGTCAGAAGACGAAAAGCAACAGAAACAAAACGAACCTGAACTTCAAGGAGAAGGCGTCAGCCGCCGCGGCCTGTTCCACATTCTGGGAGCGGGGCCGGCTGTTGCCGCCTTAGCGTCACGGCCGATGATGGCGCAGGTTAATGAACATCATGCCCACCTGCCTGCAGCGGCCCGAGCGGCCGCGCCTGCCGGACCCTACCAACGCAAAGTGTTCGACGATAAGCAGTGGCGTACGGTCTCAATTCTCTGCGACCTCGTCATTCCTGCCGATGAGCGCAGCGGAAGCGCGACCGAAGCCGGTGTTCCCGAGTTTATCGACGACTGGATCTACTTTATAAACGACCAGAATGAAAACCGCGATTTCGAAGCACAGATTCTCGGTGGTCTGATGTGGCTTGACCGCGAATCGAACCGGTTGTTCGAAAAACCGTTTGCCGATGCCGTGCCCGATCAGCAACGCCAGCTTCTCGACCGAATTGCCTGGCCTGAGCGCGCTTCAAAAGAAGACCATGCGGGCGTCGAGTTCTTCAATCACTTTCGCGACCTGACCGTCAGCGGCTTCTTCTCGAGCAAGATGGGCGTACACGATCTGCCCTACCTGGGCAATACAGCTGTCGCGGAATGGAAGGGTTGCGATCCAAAAGTATGGGCGATTGTAGAAGATCGTATGAAGAACGGCTACAAAGGCGTTGCCGGTCCCGAAGCGAAGCCCTGGAGCGCGTAGCCTCGCGCTTTCCTAAAATAATAAACGCGATGCGCCATTCACGATCCAGCTTTGTTCTGCTGACGACGCTGCTCGCCCTTCCATGCTTCCTTCGAAGCCAGGAGCCTGCTCCTCCGCCGGCCCAAGGAGCACAGCCGACCGCGCCAACCAGTCAGGCTGCCAGGCGGGCTGCCATTCGCCGGATGATGGGTCGCCAGGAGCAGGACCCGGCGGCGGTTGCGCGAGGGAAACAGGTTTTTGTCGCCAATTGCGCTTTCTGTCATGGAAGCAGCGCTACGGGTGGCGAGGGAGGGCCCGACCTGGTGCGCTCGATTCTCGTTCTGCACGACGAAAAGGGCAGCAACATCGGACCAGTTGTCCTGAACGGAAGGCCCGGCAAGGGAATGCCGAAGTTTACGCTGACACAAGATCAGATCGCCGATATTGCTGCGTTTCTCCACTCGCAGGCGGATGCCAAAGCCAATCGGATGGATTACAAGATTCAAAACGTAGTAACGGGCGATCCCAAGGCGGGCCAAGCCTATTTTGCCGATCATTGCGTCAAGTGCCACTCTGTAACGGGAGATCTTGCCGGTATCGCGAAAAAGTACCAGCCCGAGGCTCTTCAATCGCGCTTTCTCTATCCTATGGAGCGCCGGTTTCCAGGCATGCCGGAGACGGGACCGAAGCCACTTCCAACCAAAGTCACTGTGACGCTGCCTTCAGGCGAATCGATCTCCGGCACTCTCGAGCATATGGACGATTTCAACGTCGCCATGTACGATTCGCAAGGTGTTTATCATTCGTGGCTGCGTAGCCGCAATCCGGGACTGCAGGTACAGGTGGCCGATCCGCTCGAGGGCCACGTTCAGCTTCTTCAGCAATACACCAACTCCGACATGCACAATATCCTCGCCTATCTGGAGACTTTGAAATGAACCTCGCCCGCGCTGCAGCGCTCGCTGGCGCGATTGTCGCCGTCGCTCTTTCCCAAGGTCTCGATCCTGCGAAATTGCTGGCCCCGCCCACTGACACATGGCCAACTTACAATGGCGACTATTCGGGGCGGCGCTACAGCCCGCTCTCTCAAATTGACGCGTCGAACGTTGACACGCTCGGGCTTGCGTGGGTGTACCGTGCGGTTTCCGGCGCCACCGGGCCATTCGGATCGCAAGTCAAATCCACTCCTCTCGAAGTGAACGGGGTCTTGTACTTCACGGTGCCCGATCACGCCTGGGCAATCGACGCCCGCACCGGCCGCGAGCTCTGGCACTACCGCTGGAATTCAAAGGGCGGCGTTCACATCGGCAATCGCGGGGTGGGGATCTACGAAAATTGGCTGTTTTTTGAAACGCCGGACTGTCATCTGGTTTCGCTCAACATTACGGATGGAAAGGAGCGATGGAACAAAGAAATCTGCGATCTCAAGCAAGATTATTATGCTTCCGTTGCCCCAGTTATCATCCGCAACCATGTGCTGGTCGGAGTGAGTGGAGACGATCTCGACATTCCCGGTTATCTCGAATCGCGCGATCCGGAAACAGGAGACGTGCAATGGCGCTGGAATGTGGAGCCGAAACCCGGCGAGCCCGGCTCGGAAACCTGGCCGAATCAGGATGCGATGGCGCATGGCGGCGGCATGACATGGGTGCCCTCGACTTACGATCCGCAACTCGATCTCCTGTATCTCGGAACGGGCAACCCTCAGCCTGTGATGGCGGGTAAGGGACGAGAGGGCGACGATCTGTTCACCGAATCCATCGTCGCGCTTCATCCCGACACCGGCAAAATGGCCTGGTATTTCCAGCCTTCTCCGCACGACACTCACGATTGGGATGCCGTCCAAACACCGGTTCTTTTCGATGGCGAGTTCAATGGCCAAAAGCGCAAGCTTCTCGCACAGGCCAGCCGCAACGGATATTTTTTCGTTCTCGATCGCACAACGGGCGAGCACTTGTTGACTACGCAGTTCATTGAAACGAATTGGGCCAAAGGTATCGACG
>JBAUZG010000295.1:0-8702 GCA_049585195.1 Bryobacteraceae bacterium
GGTGACATGCAGCGTCTCGTATGGATCGTCGCCCCAGTTATAAGCGCGCGCATCGATGCGGTCGAACAGGATGCCACTCGGGTTCAGAATGGTGAACTCCGTGCCGAGAAGCTTGGGCCCGCTCCCAAGATTGACAACGCTCCGGTACATGTTGAGGTTCCCGCCAACCGTGGTTTGCCACCGGTAGCCCAAATCTATGAATCCCGTGAACGAAGGCTCTTCCGAATTTGTAGCGTCGTTACCAGTCGCGTTCGCGCTGCTTTGCGATGCGCCAGCGCTGCTTTGCGGCGCCGCGGCGTCGCTTGTAGCGGTATTTGCCGCGGTATTGTTATCCGCCGCATAACCGTTCGCGGCGCAGACGAGCGCCGCGATTACACGAATGATTGGCCAGTTTTTCATCGCTCTAAGTACCGGTCCACGTAACTGCCGTGGACCTTGGTGTGGCAAACGGTGCAGTTCTGGAATATTGGTAGCGCCAAATTGTGGAAGGACGGTGGTACGCCGCCTAAATGTGAAGGGTTCGAAGCTATCACAGAAGCGGAGGGATTTATATTGGCATGGCACTCCAAACAAACCAGCCGCACCAGGTGCCGCCGCAATAGCTTTGGATTCACAGAGCCATGTGGTTCATGACAGCCCGCGCAGCCTTCGAGCTTGATGGCTGCATGCTCGAACGGGAACGGGCCGCGAAATTCCGAATGGCAACGGAAACAGCCCGGCTCATTGGCTGCAAACATCTCCCGGTTGCCGGGCAGGAACGCTCCATGCGGGTTGTGGCAATCGACGCACGACATCGCCCCCTGGCTAACCCGATGCGCAAAAGGCCGGTAAAACTGTGCCATCTCGCTTGCGTGGCAGCCGGAGCACAGATGGTTGATGGCCGCGGGCGTTCGCGCCACCAAGGTTTTCGCGGTTTCGAGCGTTGGCGCTTCCGCGTTGCCGGGAAGCAGAAGCTGCGGCCGTGCCCCAGCCTGCACTTCCACCCCGTGAACCGAGTGGCATTGCGTGCAAGTCACCTGGCTATGCGCATGCCCGCTTTCGAGCCGCCCCACCTGTGTCTGCTCGTTCAGATGACAAGTCAGGCAGATGCCATCCGCCTTGGCAGCCGTCAGATGGGTTGGCCGGATAATGTCTTCCGGAGAAGTGGATTCGACATGCTTGCTACCGGGGCCGTGGCAGGCTTCGCAGGCTCGCCCCTCCCAGCCGCGCTTTTTGTTCGTGTTGAGCAGGTCGTGCGGCGAACTCTCGAAATTCTTGACGATACCTTCATGGCAGGTGCGGCATGCCTCCGTGCCAACATATGTCGCAGTGTTATTTTGCGCGGCCGGAGCGGCCTGCTGGGCGGCTGGCTGCTGCGGCGAATCCGCAGCCCGAATCTCCGCGGCCGTAAATAGGAGAACCGCGACGAATAACGGAACACCACAAGAAAGTTTCACACTGATCTTCCCCCCATTCCTCCCGGCGCTACTTTTTGAGCGAGCGAACGTAGGCCACGACGTCGTCGAGCATCGAGCCACTAACTGTTTTCACCGGGCGCATCTTGCCTTGCCCGTCGGTAATCACTTTCTTGATCTGGTCGTCGCTCAGCGCCTGCACGTCCGGCGAGCTAAGGTCGCGCATTTCGACTTTGAACATCTTGGCTATCGCCGGGTTCGCCGTGCCATCGGCGCCATGGCAGGATTTACACTTTGTGTCGTACACGGTTTTTCCATTTTTGAGGTCAGCCGCCTCGATCGATAGCGTCGTCAATGCAAGCAGGAGAAATGCCGCTGCCGCTTTCATTTCACAAAATCTTCCTTTCAAAAATCGATTTGTCATGGGTTGATCATTTCTTCGAATCGGCGGAATCTGCCATGCCCAGCGTCTTCAAAACGTCTGGCGATGGCTCATCGCTGGCCACGACTTGATGGCAAGCGTTGCAGTCCTGAGTGATCGAATCGCCGTCCTTCGCCGCATGCGCCCCGTCGTGACAGCGGAAGCAGCCTGTCGATTCGGAGTGTCCTAGGTCGTTAGGGTATGTTCCCCAGGCGATCTTCATATCCGGGAACACATTACGTTTATAGATCGCAACCAGCGCCTGCGCCGCGCGATCGGCGTCCGAGGGATGTTGCGCCGCTGCCGGGTCGGACCCTTGATAAAACGCATTCAAGGCTTGGGGAATCTTTGCCGCCGCCTCTTCCTGGCTCGTATAACTGGCTTTGAGAATTCCAATGCTCTGCTTCCGAATGAACGGGAGATCGAGAGGAATTGAGCCGGCGTCTAACGCCGCATCGACCGCGGAATCGGGCTGCTGAAACGTGTGCGCCGGTTGACTATGGCAATCGACGCACTGCATTTCGAAGGTAGGGAGCTTCGCCGCTTCTTCCGGCGTTATGCCGGACGTGAACGTGCGCGCCTTGTTGGTTGTCCCGTCGCGATATTCGATCCAGGGAATGTCTTCTCTCGTGGGATCCTTCGTCGCGTAACGAATGGTCACGCCGCGGCCGAGGTGGATGCCGTGAATGCCCCACGACGTACCGCCTCCGATCTTCATCATCAGCACCGTAGTCAGTGGCTTTGGCGTTCGATCGTCGCTGTAATGCTTGATGACACGCATCCGGTACGTCCCGGAATTGCGGATAGCGTGGCAGCGCTCGCAACTTTCGTCCGGCGAAATCAGCCGGCCAGTGGCAAGCGGCAGCGGGATGGGGCGAGGGTACGTGTTGAAAGTAACCTCGAAGAGCTGGCGCGTTCCGTTCAGTTTGGCGTGAAACCACCCGGCCGCGCCGGGCGCAATATGGCAATCCGCGCAACCGACACGAGAATGAGCGGAGGTTTGGTACGCCGTGAATTGCGGATGCATCACATGGCAGCTTTGCCCGCAAAATTGATTGGTGTCCATATAGTCCACGGCGCGGTAGGTGAGCTGCGACGCGATCAGAATATTTGCGCAAGTCGTGATAAGCAAAAACACTGCCAAGCGGTGGAGCGTGGTTTTCCGGTCGACCGCCACTTCCGCAAGACCCTTGCGTATCCGGCGGTTCGAGAGCCATACCCCGATTGGAATCAGGGCCAGGCCCGCAAAGAATACAACCGGCAAGGCGATGAACGCGATGATGCCAATGTAAGGGTTACTTACCCGGCCGCGCACGGTCAGCGGCAGCACGAATAGCCACGAAATGACGGCTGTGGTGACCAGCCCTGAACCAATCAAGCTAAGCCAGTGGCCGGTTAACACAACGAGTACGGGTTGGCTCGGCTTTTCAATCATCGGCGAGAGTCCGATGCCGATCTGCGCCATATCCCGCAGTAGCGCGTGTTCTGACGCACCCCGTCTCCGGTTCGGCGCGGCATCCATCGGCAGACTCGGGGCAATGCATTGGCGCTTGAAGTGCGGAAACAAGGTTGTGATTTGCGCACATAAAGCGGAAGCGGGACCGAAAGCTCTGCACGAAGCATACGGGAACGTTGAGAACGGTGTCCAATATCAATTCGGCATGGCGCAAGACCCATCCGGTATGCGTGGCAGGCAAGCCGAACAAAACGGCCATTTCATGAGCTCGACCGATCTCGAATTACGACAGATCCGGTATTTTGTAGCCGTGGCCGAAGCTTTGAGCTTCGGTAAAGCTTCGCGAGCGCTGCATATTTCACAGCCTCCTCTAAGCAGACAGATCCGAAACCTCGAGAGATCGCTCGGAGTGACTTTATTCGACCGGTCGAACGGCGGCGTGATTCTTACTCCTGCGGGTTCCGTGTTCCTGCGGGAATCGAAGGATATTTTGCAGCACGCGCAACAGGCGGCGATCCTCGCCCAGCGCGCACAAAGAGGTCAATTCGGCAAGCTAGAGCTGGGTTGTTCGGCCTACCTCGATTTGGCATTACACGATTTCCTGAATGAGCATCTGATATCACGGGTCCCAGGGTTGGACGTATGCTTTCACTGCTGTTCGTCGGCCGAACAGGCCCGTTTTATCAGGCAGGGCAGCCTGGATGCGGGAATCGTGCGCTTACCGTTACCGGATTTCGATCAATTGACTTTGGAATCAATGTGCCGCGAACCAATCGTAGCGATGGTTGCTTCAAACCATTCCTTGGCTGCACGCCGGCGCCTGTCAATCAAGGAGCTGGCAGCTAGTCCGGTCGTGATGATGCGCCGCTCCGTCCCGGCCACGCACGACTGTATCTATCGGCTTTGCATGCAAGAGAGCCTCGATGCTGAAGTTCTGGATGCGAGTGCTCCATTTTCTAACCTGGTCGATTCCGTGCGATCAAATAACCGGGTTGGCTTAGTTCCCGCCGCGGTCAAGCTCGCAGAACTCCGGGGCGTGTCTTTTGTTCCCCTACGCGAGCCCTATGCGAGTTCGGCAATCGGAATCTTGCACCGGCGAAATGGCGCCTCCAGTCCTCTGGCGGAGTTCATCAGCGCAATTCAGGAGGCGCCAATGGATCTTCTCGATAGAAAGCTGAGGGTTCGCTCGAAATAGGCAGGCGCTGCTTGTGTGGCTTGGATCGATAAGAATCCAGGCAGCGGTCGAATCCCTATCTTCGGCGCGGTCCGACGGTCGTCACTTTATAGTGTCTCCGCCACCTCGGGCTCGCTCTGGCGCGCCTGCTCATCATTTTGTTCAAGCTCGATATCGATAGCCGGAGCATGAAGGAGCGTGTTATGAATCAAGCAGCTTTTCACGGCCCGAAGAATGCCGTCCTGATGCCGTGGATCGTCCAAGCCCGGCACGCTGAGCCCGATTTTAAAGTCTGCGAGGCGTGCCGGCTTCTGAGCTTTTTGGGCGGTGACGGTCACGGTCAGCCCGTCTGCCGGAATCTTGCGCGCACGAAGATATTCGACAGCGTAGTATGCCGCGCAACTTCCGAGAGAGGCGAGCAGTAGCTCCGGAGGCGTCATCCCGCGATCGGTTCCGCCATTCTCGAGCGGCTGGTCGGAGGTGATTTCGTGGTTCCGTGCGGCCACGTGAAATCGAACTCCGTCGAGGTACGTAATTTTAGTTTCCATTGTCATACCTTGCAGACGCTGTTTTCGCAATTAGTGACGCAGCCGGGAAGATGGCGCCTTAGTAGGCACCTGCGACCGCGTATACTTCGCGCGTGTGTCTTTCGTGAACGATATGGACGGAAGCCGAGGCCGCTTTCGTTGGAAGGCTTAGTACCGGGCAGGGCGATTCGAGAACGATCTCCCACGCATGTGTTTCGAACCCCGCGATCGGATCTGGCTTATGACCTCGATTGATTACGACCAGATCCGCGCTTTGAACTTCGGCAACATGCCTAACAACACCGCCTACTGGCCCCGCCTCGACATAAACTGGGCCTGTTCCGGCCAGCTGGTCTTGACGGGCTTCCGGATACTGTTCTTCTAACGTCAGAACGCGGGAATCCTCGCCATCCATGCTTCCGGGAGGGATGGCGCTCACGAATGTCAGCCTGCTGCCGAAGACAGAGCCTAGGGCTGCCGTTTCCTTGACGTACTCACCTCGTATTCTGTTGGGAGAAAGAGCACATACAATGCTGTGAAACCCTGTAAATGGCTTCAGGCTGCCGGCATGCGGGTTTGTCCAAACGGCGCAGGGAGCGTCCCGCAAAACTTCGGCGACGATTGAATCCATCAAAGATCCATCGCCCTTACCGACTCCAGGGATTCCCATCATAATCAGATCGGCGCCGCTCTGTTCGGCGAATTCGATAATCTGTCCGGCGACAGAACCGCATTGAATTCTCGTCTGGCATGGGACGCCCTCGAAGTATTCGTCACGAAACTTCGCTAAAGCCGGCAGATGGACTTTTCTGAGCTCACGCAGGGTTTCCAGGCTGTCAGTCCCGAAATAGAGATCGGCCGCTCCATACCAAGCGGAACGCCGGGGCACCACATGCAGTAGTGTGACGGTCCCGCCGGTGAGCTTGGCCAAATCGCGCACGTACGGCGCGATCGCTTTCGAAGCGCTCGAAAAATTCACTGGAAACAAAATCGATTGAAAGATCTTGTTTCGCCGCAGGCCATGCCTGCCCAGGGCGAGGCAATCGAAAGAATTTGAAGTATACATAAAGCCTCCACACTCTTCTTGAAGCACAAATGCGCCCATTCTCAGCGCCTGTTCTAATGCGCTGATAATGATGGCCGATTGCTCTGTAGGGTAAGCCAAACAGTTCGTCATGGAGCGCGGTTTGGCGCTATGTGCGCGAGGACGCGCACCTACAAAGCTGCGAAGGGCCAGCGCTACCGCATAAGTCTGGCACGTTTCTGAGGACATTTCGCCGTGACATTTACCTCCGCGCATTCCTTCCAAAATGGCTGCCGAAATGCTCCCACGTTTTTGAGGAAGGTTGAAGATGTTTCAGGTTAGAATCCATGGCCGCGGTGGGCAAGGCGTCGTAACTGCCGCGGAAATGCTGTCCGTTGCAGCCTTCCTCGAGGGGAAGCACGCGCAGGCGTTTCCAACGTTCGGCTCCGAGCGAATGGGGGCGCCTGTCACGGCGTTTTGCCGGATCGACGATAAGCCTATACGGCTGCGCGAGCCGGTGATCGCGCCGGATGCGCTGATCGTCCAGGATGCGACGCTGCTACATCGCGTGCCTCTGTTTGAAGGCTTGACAAACTCCGGTTATGTGCTGATTAACAGCACGCAAGCGTTTGAAGAGCTTGCGATTAGCGAGTTTGTCAAGCCTTTGCTCGCGGAGCGCTGCTGTACCTTGCCGGCTACCCGGCTTGCGCTCGAACACGTGGGGCGTCCAATTCCGAATGCGCCGCTCCTCGGTGGCTTTGCCGCAATGACGGAAGTTCTGACAATCGACTCGATCGCGGCAGCGATCATGAGCAAATTCCCAGGCGCTGTTGGCGAGAAGAACGCGGCAGCTGCTTGTGCGGCTTACTGTTTGGTAATGGAAAGGAATGTGGCGCATGCTCAAGCAACTTGAAACTTCTCGAGCGATCGCTGAAACCATTGCGCTGTGCAGACCCCAGGTAGTCTGCGCCTATCCCATCACTCCGCAAACACACATTGTGGAAGCGCTGGCTGAGATGGTTAGCGGGGGGCAGCTCCGGCCGTGTGAATTCATTAACGTCGAATCGGAGTTCGCGGCGCTATCGGTTGCCATCGGAGCCTCCGCGGCGGGCGCGCGCGCTTATACAGCTACTGCCAGTCAAGGGCTTTTGTTCATGGCAGAGGCCGTTTACAACGCCGCCGGTCTTGGCCTTCCGATCGTCATGACTATCGGGAACCGCGCTATCGGCGCTCCCATCAACATTTGGAACGACCACTCGGATTCGATGTCGATGCGCGACGCCGGTTGGATTCAGCTTTATGCCGAGACAGCGCAAGAGGCTGCAGATCTTCACATCCTGGCGTTCCGGATAGCGGAAGAGATCTCCTGTCCGGTGATGGTATGCGTTGATGGATTCGTCCTCACGCATTCCTATGAACAAGTGGACCTCGTGCGACAGAGCGACGTTGACACGTATTTGCCGGCATTTGAGCCGCGGCAGGTGCTCGACCCAGCCGAGCCGGTCTCAATCGGGGCGATGGTCGGGCCGGAGGCGTTTCTCGAAGTTCGCTACCTGGCCCATCATAAACAGCTCCGCGCCTTGGAGCGCATCCCCGAGCTGAGCCGGCGATTTCAGGAGCAATTCGGGCACACCGTGGGCGGGCTGCTGCGAACGTATCGCGCCGAAGGCGCCGAGACAATTGTTGTTGCGCTGGGATCGGTGAACGGAACGATCGACGATGTGATCGACGACATGCGGCGGGAGGGCTCTTCGATTGGTTCTGTGAGCGTGTGTTGCTACCGCCCCTTCCCACTGGCAGCTCTTCGTACCGCGATTGGCGACGCTCGCCGCGTTGTCGTCGTCGAGAAGAGCCTGGCTCCGGGAATTGGCGGAATCCTCTCGACCGATGTGCGCACGGCGCTATCGGGCGCTGGTATCCCTATTTTCACTGCGATTGCCGGCCTGGGTGGAAGAGCGATCACCAAAGCGTCGCTTCGCGGCCTGTTCAAGAAGGCGGAGGCTGGCGAGTTGGATGAGCTCACGTTCCTGGACCTCCACGTCGAATTGATCGAGCGGCATCTCGAACGCGAAAGCAAACAGCGACGCAGCGGCCCGCCCGCGGAAAATCTACTCTCAGACCTTCGCGTGCTTGCGGGCCAGATTGGATAGCGAAAGGAAGGAAGCGTATGTCGCGACCGTTCGTCAAGTTCTACCAAACCGGAACGTTCACCGTCGGTAACCGGTTGCTGAAGGAGGAAGAAGCCTCCGTTCAATCGGATGAGTCGCGGCCGAACATTCTCACTTCAGGTCATCGCGCGTGCCAGGGATGCGGCGAGGCCCTCGGCGCCCGGTATGCGCTCGATGCCGCCATGCGCGCCTCGCACGAGCAACTGATTGTTGCGAACGCCACCGGGTGTCTCGAAGTATTTTCGACGCCCTATCCTGAGTCGTCTTGGCGCGTGCCGTGGATGCATTCGCTTTTCGGAAACGCCGCCGCGGTTGCAACCGGAATCGCCGCGGCCATGAGGGTAAAAGGCCGACCGGAAGTGCGTATCGTCGCTCAGGGCGGCGACGGTGGCACTACTGATATCGGACTGGGCTGCCTCTCCGGGATGTTCGAGCGTAATGACGACGTGCTTTATGTTTGCTACGACAACGAAGCCTACATGAACACGGGCGTTCAGCGTTCGAGCGCCACGCCGGGCGGAGCGCGTACAGCGACCAC
>JBAUZG010000296.1:0-1543 GCA_049585195.1 Bryobacteraceae bacterium
CAGCATACCCACCCCACAGGCTCCTCACGAGGGCCGCGTCGTTCTAACTCGGCGCGCACCTTGTCCAACGCCGCCTCTATCTCGCGGCGACCAAGAATGACGCTCTCGCACCGCAAATTGGCGAGCATGTGCCGGAAGTGCGCCCGCGCCTCCGCGCTGTCGCCCCGTTGTATCCACTCAACCCCGTGCAAGCACGCCTCGGTCGCCATCATATCAGCACCCTGAAGCGGCAATGTTTTTTCGACACTATCAAAAGTAATTGACCTCACCCAGGCGTGTGTTGCCAAAAGACGGGTAGTATACTCAGCAACGAGCCGCAGCCTCGGGCTATCTATTCCCTGGTCCAACACAATGGCGATTTTATCGCCACCAGGATGCGGCCCAGCAATACGGATTGTCTCTGAAACCGCGTTTTCGGAACAAGGCGAAAGAGCATCACCGAGTTCGCCGCGCAGTGGCCCAACCACCAGCTCGTCCCAAGCGCGCCGGTCAACTGCGGACGCTGTGCCGATAAGGTTTGCGGCAATGATTATCTGCCGGAAGTCATGCGTAATCGCGTCCCGCTCAGCGCCGCGGCTATAGCCCGCAAACTCTCCTCCACCGGCTTTACACGCGCTGAGATGAAACATTTTCAGGCGCGGTTTCCCAGGGAGAGGATGTTCGAGCTTCTCAGCCCATTGCTGCCGAAATTGCATCCATTGAGCCTCAGTCCCGACCAGGCCGCCCACCACAGTGACAGTGCTTTCGGCGTGAGTGCCGCTGTCGTCGAAATACGCCTTTAACATCAGGAGATAATTCCTCTCTGCCCCTGCTCTAGTTAATGTGTCAGCCTAGCCGTATACAGGGGGAGTTCATGCGCAGGCCGAGGCCCGCCGGCGACGGGCGCAGCGTGCCACGCTTGCCGAACTCGCCCGCAGTTACCACGTGGGAAAGAGCACGATTTCGCGGCTCACAGCATGACCTCGCCAGACCACCTCGGCACCACATGGTCCCTTCCAGCATGGGTGCCGCTTTGGCGGATAATCGAACAGATCGCATCTGCAATAGGAGATAGCCGAGAAGCGGAGCACTATGCAAAAACACGCCTGTACATTCGGCAGACAGCGGCCGAAGGACGATTAAGAATCCGTGGGAGACACGAGATCGAAGTCGTGGGCCAAGAACGAACCAAATATAGCGAATTATATACTGAAATTCCATCAGCCTATTGGAAACACTCAGTCATTAATGTGTTGGCTACGGATGCTGCATTTGAAGCCGACCGCCATACCGATCCGGAGAAGACACCATATGCCTGGGGGCCAAAGGGGCTTTACGAGCCGAACTGCTATACGGGATTACAGCTCAACTCGGATGATGTTTCGCAGCTAATTGGCGATGTAAGAGGTACAGGCCTTGTAGCCCATGCGCAAATGTCGGAAGAAGAGGAGTGGATTAGCGCGGCCAGCGCGCTTGCCCTGCTGGGACTCAATTTCGAGATCGATAAGCGGGCCATTTGCAAACGTGCACATGCCGGACTGGTCAAGGCGCGAGCGGAACGCTT
>JBAUZG010000297.1:0-5369 GCA_049585195.1 Bryobacteraceae bacterium
AAATAAGCGCGGCTGACGGGTGCGGCCTTTCGCGCTCATCATTCAAAGCGAAGCGTACAGGCCGCCCAGCACACAATCCGGGAAGGAAGTAAAGATTCCGTGGGCCGTTACGGAAATCTGGCCGATCGGCCTCCGGCGCCGTTACACTATATGACCGCCCCCGCGGCCTGAACATGCGCTGTAGCCATGGCCGTGAGGCTCTTGTTGCGGAGCGGATCGCTGAAGGCAAGGATCGAAACTATCTTTTCACCCTGCGGCGTGCTGGACCTTAAACCATTAGCGTTGATCGGAAATGGTCGGGCGCCGCGCTGCCCGGCGCAAGGCGGGATCTAGAACGCCCGGGCATTTTCGATAACGATGTTTGAACGGTGCCGGACCGTAATTTACGGGGATTGATGGATTTTTTGGGCTGCGCGCGCGAGCCAAGCGATGACGAAGTTCGAACAGGTGGGAGGCGATAAGAGTAAAGAAAGTTGGTTTGTGGGTCCGAAAACGGCTGCGAGGATCAGAGTTCTATCAGGATGGATACATCTCGAGCGGTACTCCTGAGAGCGGAAAGTAAGCCGACACTTATAGATCCAGACAGGGCCGTATTTCACGATGAGTCGAGCACTACTGGAGTTGGAACTGCCAACGCTTTCAATATGTCGGGCGGCACATATCCAAGGAAACAGAGAGTTCCGATTCCACAGCAAGGGCACTTATGCTCCATTGCATTGCGCTGTCTGGTGGTGAGTGGGGCTGGCGACGGCGAGGCTTGCAACAGGGTCCGGCTAAGTCTGAGACCTTCCCTACGGCAGCCGTTGGCGAGGAAGCCGAAGTGGCGGATCTTGACGAAGCCTGGTGGCAGAACGTGAAGCAAGAAACGCCGAATAAACTCGACTGCGTCTATCGTCATAACCTTCTGCTTGTTGCCGTCGGCTGAGTCTCTCCAACGGAAGGTCACCTGGTCGCCTCGGAGCTCGAGCAGTCGGCCGTTCGAGATTGCGACGCGGTGCGTGTAGCGTGCCAGATACTTCAACACGTGTTCGGGCCCGCCAAATGGAGCCCGGACGTCCACCACCCACTTTTTCTTGCGAAGACTACTCACAAAGCGATCAAAAGCTCCTGGTCGTTGGAGTGGTTGCAGTTCTCCGGCGAGTACGAGTTTTTTGCGGCGGTAGGCAGTTGCGAGCAGAGCCAGGAACTTACCTCGAAACATTCCTGCGAGTACGGGACTGGGAAGGAAGAATCTCTTGCGGCTGTGGATCCAGCGTAATCGATCCGGCGAAAAACCACCGGCCGGAACCAGGCAATGTAAGTGAGGATGAGTTAGCAACTTTTGATTCCAGGTGTGCAGTACGGCAAGAAGACCAAGCTCAGCACCCAATCGGCTTGGATCGCGAGCAATGGTCAGTAGCGTCTCTGAAACGCAACGGAACAACAGGTTGTAAATCAACTTCGTGTTCTGGCGCACCAGCGGAGCTAATGCGCCGGGAAGCGTAAAGACGACGTGGCTGTAGGGAACCGGCAGAAGTTCTCTGGCAGTTCTGTCCAGCCAATGATCGCGAGCCGTGGTTTGGCATTTTGGGCAGTGTCTATTGCGGCACGAGTGATACAGGATCGCTTGGTGAGAACAGTGGTTGCACTGTTCGAAGCGCGCGCCCAGAGCGGCGGTACGACAGGCACAGATGTCATGGAATACTTTGCGTTGAGCAGCGGACAACGTATGTCCCCAGCGCGCAAAGAACTCTTGTTTGTATTGACGAAAGACATCGGCCACTTCCAGCCGATGTTGTGTCACGATTGTGGTTCGGAATCTCCGGTCTGATCGATCGGCTTTAGTTGCAGGGCATCGAAAGGGCTGCGAACGGCCTGCAGACGTTGGATCGAGACATGCAGATAGCGAGCTGTGGTGCGAATGTCGGCGTGTCCGAGTAACACCTGAATCGTTCGGAGGTCAGCACCGGCATCGAGCATGTGAGTGGCGCAGGCGTGGCGGAGTAAGTGCGGATGGATGCGGCGTTTGATGCCGACTCGCTTGGCTGCCTGTCGGCATACGTAACGAAAGGAACGATCTTCCATCAGCGAGCCATGATTCTGCCGCGAAGGAAACAGCCAGTCCTCCGGCCGGTATTGGCGGAAGTAAACGCGCAGCCGCTCCAGTAGAACCGGGGAAAGAGGGATATCGCGAGGAACGCGGCCTTTTCCCTTTCGCACATGTAACACCATGCGCTGGCTATCGATATCGTCTACCTTTAGATGCCGCAGTTCGCTGCACCGCAGGCCAGTGGCGTAGAAAGTGGCGAGAATGGTCCAATGCTTTAGGTTGTGAGTTCCGTCGAGCATGCTTGTCATTTCGTCAGCGCTGAGAATGCCAGGCAAAGTATGCAGCCGCTTGGGGTGAGGGATCTCTTCGTCAAACCATTTTTGCTTCAGCGTGCACACATACATGAAGCGCAGAGCCGCTCGGTTGACGAGAACCGTGTTAGTCACGACCTTGTTGTCGTCAATAAGATGCAGCAAGTACTCACGGACGTGCTCGGGGCCTAACTTCTGTGGCGATTTTCCAAAATAGCGAGCGTAGCGTTCTACCGATGCCACATAGGTGTGGGCGGTTTGATCAGATAGGTTGCGAAGCTGTAGCTCTCCCAGCATTCGACTGCGTAGTGGTGTCATTCCAACGAACTCCTTTCGTCCGTTGGATTATCGCTGTCGCCGTCCGAGACGCTCGGGTACGCGCCTGCCGCTTGCGGCTAAGTTCAAACCGGGTTACCGGAACGTGAGAGCGCGAGTGCCGGGCGCGTAGACTGCAGTTTTACAAACCAGCGTTTGCGCATCATATGAACCGGTCCATACTTTCAAACCCTCACGCACAATCCGAATAGGCAATCCGTTTCAGTGGACCGCGACTGTACCATGCACGCGCACATCATTACTCCGCGCGATGAGCATTACCGCCCGAACTCAATCGCTGTTCTCTCGATGCGTGGCTGTGGTTTCCTTCATGCCGCGGGCAAGCTTCGACCATGGATTGAGCTTTGCGTTCTCAGGAACAACGGTTGGACACCGTAGTTTTTGCATTTTCTCGCTCTGGAGTGCGGGATTTTCAACCTAGAGTTGCGCTGCGTGCACCAGCTCGTCCGGAAAACACCCACTGTACGGCGATCTTCGTTCCGACCGCCAATTGCCGCGCCCTGTTCCATGCGTTGCGAATACACAAGAACTCGGGCGTTTCCGAGGAAGAACAAAAGCCGCATCTGTTCGAGAAGCCAAGGAGCGCGTCAATTTGTCTGTCGCGTTTTCCCTTTCTTGCCGTGTTCTCTTGGCACAGCTTCGGGCTGAATTCCTGCGCCCTGCGCAACGCGGCGCTCTGCTTCGCGCTTCATCGTTCGGGTTCGTCCCGATGCGCGCCCTTCGGGTTTCGGTACCCCCGGAAAGATTTCAACCTTTCGCAACGCCAGCTCGAGAAATCTTGCCGGTCCCTCCGAAAAAGCACGCCTTGTTGCTTGGGAGCAGCAGCCGACTCGCTTTCTGGGTGCCCAAGAGAACAAGGGCAGAAAAGGAGATAAAATCGCATGACATTCAACAGACTCACTCTTATCGGCTTCCTCGGTCAGGATGGCGAAAAACGGTTCACACCTAACGGAACGCCCTACACCGTTCTGTCACTCGCAACCAAGAATTCCTGGAAGGACCAAAACGGCGATTGGCAGTCGCACCCGGAATGGCATCGCATCGTTGTCTGGGGAGAGAAGTTTTCGGACTTCGCTGCCACGCTGAAGAAAGGCGGGCACGTCCAGGTCGAAGGCCCCCTTCGCAGCCGTGAGTACGAAAAGAACGGCGTGAAGCATCGCATCTTCGAGTGCAAAGCTGAATCCATCCTCAAGCTCGATCGCGCCGAACGCGAAGAAGCGTCTACGGCGTCCGATGCTGAGCCGATTGCCGACGACACGGAGTTATAGTTTCAGCGGGGAGTGGGCGGCTTTTCGCGCCACTCCCTTTTTTCAAATGTACCGACTATTCACGCCGGTCCAACGCTCACCTATTCGGCGAGGAGCGCGCCCAAGAACTCTATGCTGGGCTAGGAGAAGTTGCTTTCCTCACCCGAGCCGGGGCCTGGAGGATAGCGCGCAATGAACTAAATATGAGGCCGTTGCTCCAACCGCAGCTGTCTATCTCTTCAAAGTTGATCGCAAGGGCCAATGACTCTTCGAGAGTCGTCAGCGAATTCGTGAGGGCACTAAATGGGAAGTTGGATTCACCTCGTCGCATCCGACTTGACTTGCCCCTTCCGATGAAAGCTTCATGATTGGCTATCTACTACTGAGCAGGGACGACTTGTACGTTTAGGGCTTCGGATGAGTGGCGGGTCGGACCCTCGTTGGGCCTCCCCGACGTGCCTGGAAAAAGTAAAACTGCCCGCCGAGCGTGTTCTTCATATCGACCACCTGTTTGCGCGCATGCAGCGTCTTAATACATACGAAGCAAAGACGAACGCCATGACGAGAATCGGATCAAATTTATCCCAAGTACTGCCACCGTCATTCAGTTGTGAATAGAACGCGAGTAAAAGATTGATCGCGAGACCAGCATAAACCCACTCAGTCAATCGAGGCACATTGGGAATCAGAAGGCCCACGCCACCAAGGATGTGGGTCACGCCAATCAGAGGGATGATATAGAGCGGGTATCCGAGCTGCTGATTGGCGATCCTCCATTCGTCGGGATCGTGAATTAGATATAACCTTCCGAAGTACACCCAGATGAAGGCGACAAGGCCTGTTATTACCATCGCAGCTATTTGAGTTGCTCGACCTGCCCGCGCGGGTTTATCTATTGTGTGTTCAGCTTTCATATAAAAAGCGATCCTCTTCTTGAGGTTTAAATGGTTTAAATCGTTCTGCAATAAGTCGGCTCTTGTACGCGACTGAAATCAACGCGCTGCATGGGCGGGACGGCCTCGGGTCTTGCATTAAACGAGGGCTTTCTGCACCTTCACCACAAGAGAACAGGTGTTCGCCTCAACCAAGTGTTCAGTTGCTCCACCACGAACCGAGCGACATCGGCGCGTGCAATCTTACCGCCATTGACGCCTGCGAGGTCGGTGACGGCCCTGACGCTCCCACGAGCTGGGTCATTGGTAAGCATGGCGGGCCGAACGATGACCCAATCGAGTGAGCTGGCGCGGATCGCGGCTTCCTGACCGTCCTTGTCCTTGTAAGCATGGCTGAGCAGCAAAGGCAGGAACAGCCGGTCGAACACGAAGCCGCCGTGGCCACGGCTGGCTGTCCCCGACCCCCAGGGCGCTGATGCAGACCAGACGGCGCACGCGGTTGCGCGTCATCGCGTGACCAGGGTGCCTGTTGCGACGGTGAGCAGGCTGACCT
>JBAUZG010000298.1:0-1742 GCA_049585195.1 Bryobacteraceae bacterium
CAACGTGCACATTCCCATCATCGCCATGACAGCGCACGCTATGAAGGGCGACAAAGAACGCTGCTTGGCGGCGGGAATGGATGGCTACGTCGCCAAGCCCGTCAATATAACGGAACTCGAGCAAACGATCGATGCCACCGTCGGAGTTGGTCGAACTTCGACGTCGCGTGGAGTTGGGGTCTAGCCTCACTCCGCCAGGACCGTAGTCGATCCACTGGCAAGCAGAAATCCGCCCTCGTGCCGCAAGCACTGATGTAAAGAAACGATAGCCTGCGCATATTCCTGACGCCACAATGAGGAAGGCGACATTGTTGGATAAAAGACCTCGCCGTTGGCCGCATTCAGCGCGGCGAACAAAGTGGCCGTGCCGTTGCGTTTGTAGTCGTGCGTCATGGTGGCGCCGCGTCCGCGCTTCAGCGGCAGGCCGGGTTGGGTACGATCCAAGGCTTGAATCTGGCTCTTCTCGTCGGCGCACAAAACCAGCGCGTGCTCCGGCGGATTGAGATACAGGCCGACGATGTCTTCCAGTTTCTCGGCGAACGCAGGATCGTTGCTGATTTTGAAAGTTTCCACGCGATGCGGTTTCAACCCGTGGGCGCGCCAGATGCGCCGCACGCTGGCTTCGCTGATGCCGACGGCCGCGGCCATAGTGCGCGTGCTCCAGTGAGTGGAATTGGCCGGTTGCTGGCGCGTGGTCATGGTCACCACACGTTTGGTCAGACGGGTACTGATCGTGGGCTTGCGTCCGGGCCGGTGCGCGTCTTTCTGCAACCCCGGCACGCCCAGCGCCAGGAAGCGCTTGCGCCAACGAGAAACCTTTTTCGGGGTGATCGTCATGCTGGCGGCGATCTCCTTATCCGGTTGGCCCGAGGCCGCCAACAACACGATGCGAGCGCGCTCCGCCACCCGCACCGGGAGGGATCGGCTCCGGGCTTGGGATTCCAACCGCGTCCTTTCCTCCGAACTCAACGTAATGGCTGGGGCGATTCGCATCCGCAAGCGTCTCCTCCATCATTAAGACGCTGGCGGATGGATAAAGGTTGTTAATTGTGACGCACTACACTAGCTACAGTAGCTGTTGTGGACGCTCTTGGGACAATGTTCTCAACCGTTGAGCTTCCTGGCCAGGCTTTAAGCTATCGCATGGAGCAGGTGGGCCCATATCTTTGGCAATTCTTCTTCAGAGCCGTCATCAACGCCTCGCTCCAAACCGCCCTCGATACGCGCTCAGAGCAATCGCCCCGGAACAGGGCGAGCACGCGAATCTATGAGGGGGTGAATTTATGGGTAAACTCATTCAATGGTTTTGGAGGGGTGCTGGCGCAATTTGTCGATTCCGAGGGCTCACATTGCAGCGGAGGCAGCCTAGACTAGTAGGGATCGCGATGTCGTTGAGAGACCAGAGTAAGGCGTTCGGGCATTCGACATCGGAGAGACCATCAGTAGCAATAACCACCGCAAAGGATCAATGACGTGAGGAAGAATCCTTTAGCAAATCCTCGAAAAATTGAACCGGGACGATCTGGGCCAACCCCTGATATCGCGCGATCCTCAGATCGACCTCGTCCTGCTTGCCGGTGTGATCCCGAAAGAGACCAACAACTTCACCATCATCATTCAACACCGCAGAACCGCTGTTGCCGGCTACTCCGTCTGCAGTTGATAAAAGATCGGAAGATGCACTTACTTTTCGAGCCTCGGCATCGCCGACGATGATGCCGGCGCTGATGCGTAGATCGTCA
>JBAUZG010000299.1:0-24060 GCA_049585195.1 Bryobacteraceae bacterium
AGTTTTTTGAACAGGGATTCCGAAGAGCGTTCACTCAAATGCGAGCCAGTCAAAACCATGAGTACCCGCTAACCGTATTCTATGCGTTCAAGCAGGCCGAAAATAACTCCGAAGACGATGGTGAAAGCCCTAACATCGTAGTGGCATCGACCGGTTGGGAAACCATGCTTGAGGGCTTGATGGCGGCTGAGTTTCAACTGACAGGAACTTGGCCGATCCGCAGTGAACGAGGCACGCGAATGCGCAGTATTGCGAGTAACGCACTTGCATCATCAATTCTTTTGGTCTGCCGGCCGCGGCCGGCGTCCGCACCGCTGACGACCAGAAAGGATTTTCTCGCCGCGCTCAAGCGCGAGCTCGGCCCCGCGATTCGAATTCTCCAGAAGGAGAACATTCCGGCGGTCGATCTCCAACAGGCCGCCATCGGCCCAGGCATGGCAATCTTTTCTCGCTACAAGAAGGTTATTGAGTCAGATGGCTCCGCGATGCGGGTGCGCGTTGCTCTCGGCCTCATCAATCAGGCACTTGACGAGGTTCTGAGCGAACAGGAGAACGACTACGATTCAGAGACGCGGTGGGCGCTTGCGTGGTTTGAGCAGAATCAGTTTAATGAAGGCCTGTTCGGTGACGCAAACACGCTTGCAAATGCGAAAGCGCTCAGTGTCGAGGGCATGCGGGAGGCCGGAATTCTGTCCTCGCGTGCTGGAAAAGTTCGACTACTGAAACGGGAAGAGCTTCCGGAAGACTGGGACCCATCCTTGGACTCGCGCGTTACTGTGTGGGGGGTCACGCAGCAGCTTATTCGCATTCTCGAAACAAAGGGACAGGAGGCTGCGCGCGAATTAGCCTCAAGGGTCGGCGGAATGGCTGAGACGGCTCGGGAGCTAGCCTATCGGCTTTACACACTCTGCGAGCGCAAGGGCTGGGCGGAAGAAGCAGGCTATTACAATTCACTGGTTGTCGCCTGGCCGGCGATCCGCTCTCAAGAATTCGTGCTAACTGGAGAACGTTAATGGCGATCACGAATACAGAGCGCGTGGGACGTGGCCTTGAGCAACTTAAGACAGGTCTCGGCCCATTCGTTGAACGAGAGTTAAAGGCTACGTACAAAGACCGCTGGCGCGATGTCGCCATGCCGAGTTTTCCTGACTGGCAGGGGAGAGCGTTGCAGCTGCGGAAGGGCGAACTGAACTGGGATGTTCAGGCAATCGTGTCAGTCATGCTCGATCTATGGAAAGACTGCTTCTCCAAAACCCTCGGCCCTTCGGAGCGCACTCTTGTCAACGAGCTGCGAGACATCAGGAACAAACACGCGCACCAAAAATCGTTCTCAACCGATGACGCTTATCGCGCTCTCGACTCGATGGCGCGCCTCCTGATCGCAGTCTCCGCGCCGGAAGCTACAAACGTAGAGCAGATGAAATCGGAGCTGCTGCGCCTGAAGTTCGAAGAACAGATTCGAGGGGAGAAGCGGAAGGAAGTGGCGGTTGCCGTGGAAGGCCGGCCAGCAGGTGGGCTAAAGCCATGGCGGGAGATCGTCACGCCGCATCCTGATGTGGCTTCCGGCCGCTATGCTCAGGCCGAATTCGCTGCCGACCTGTGGCAGGTTTACTTGGGCGAAGGCTCAGTCGAATATCGTGATCCTGTTGAATTCTACAGACGCACCTTCGTTACCGAGGGCCTGCAAATACTCCTGAAGAATGCAATCCGCCGGTTGGCGGCCCAGGGCGGCGACCCCGTCGTTGAGCTGCAAACCAATTTCGGCGGTGGTAAGACACACTCGCTGCTTGCGTTGTATCACCTGTTCGCGGGAGTACCGGTTGGATCTCTCCCAGGTATGGAGATCGTCGCCGGAGAGTTGGGCATCTCGGTCGCAGCGAAAATCTACCGAGCGGTATTAGTTGGCAACCGAATCTCGCCGGCGACTGCTCACAAAAAGAAGGATGGCACTGTAGTTCGAACGCTATGGGGTGAATTGGCCTGGCAGCTCGGCGGGCCAAAGGGTTATGAAATCGTTCGCGCAGCCGATGAGCGCGGCGTGAGTCCAGGCGACGAACTCCGCGTTCTGTTGCGGCAGTTCTCGCCTTGTCTCATTCTGATTGATGAATGGGTGGCTTACGTCCGGCAGCTCTACAACAAGAGTGATCTGCCCGCGGGCGATTTCGACGCTCACTTCACTTTCGCTCAGACGCTGAGCGAATCTGCCAAGCTGGTCGAAAATGCGTTGCTGGTGGTTAGCATCCCGGCCTCGCAAAACGAGATTGGCGGTGAGGGCGGTCAAGCGGCCTTGGTTCGCATCAAGAACGTGATGCAGCGCGTCGAGACATCCTGGCGCCCGGCGACAGCCGAAGAAAGCTTCGAAATTGTCCGGCGCCGGCTGTTCCAACAGGTAACAGACCCAGAGACTCTGAAAACGCGCGATGTCGTGATCCGATCTTTCATTGACGAATACCGGAAGAATCACAAAGAGTTCCCGGAAGAAGCTGGCCAAGCGGATTACGAGCGTCGAATGAAACGCGCGTATCCAGTTCATCCTGAACTGTTCGACCGGCTCTATAACGATTGGGCCAGCCTTGAAGGATTTCAGCGAACGCGAGGTGTGTTGCGCCTGATGTCGGCTGTCATTCACCAGCTTTGGGAGCGCGAAGACAAGAACTTGCTGATATTACCTGCAAGCGTTCCTGTGGATGCGCCGGCGGTACAGGAAGAGCTGATCCGCTATTTGCCCCAGGAATGGAAGTACGTCATCGAGAAAGATATTGACGGACCGAATTCGCTCCCGCTGAAGCTAGATCGAGACAATCCTCTCTTCGGGCGATTTTCGGCTTGCCGGCGCGTTGCGCGGACTCTATATCTTGGTTCCGCGCCAACAATGGAGGCCTCAAAGAAGGGCGTCGAGGACCGGCGTATCAAACTCGGCTGTGTCCAGCCTGGTGAAACGTCCGCCACGTTTGGTGACGCGCTACGCAAACTGGTCGATCAATCGACCTACCTCTACCTGGATGGAAGCCGTTACTGGTATTCAACTCAGGCAAGCGTCTCGCGCCTGGCCCAGGAGCGGGCGGCAGGGTTGCCCATAGACCAGGTGCTCGAGGCGGCACGCCAGGTCTTGAAGGAACAGGAGAAGCATCGCGGCGATCTGGCGCGCGTGCAAGCCTGTCCAGCAAGCGTCAACGAAGTTGTGGACGAGCAGGAAGCACGCCTCGTAATTCTTGGGCCGGAGTACCCGCACGCGCCAAAGCAAGACGGCAGCCCGGCACGCTTGCAGGCGGCGCAAATCCTCGATAAAGGCGGATCAGGCCGCAACTGCGCAAACATGCTGGTGTTTCTGGCAGCCGACCAAACCAAATGGCCTGAGTTGGAGCAGGCTATCCGGTTAGAGCTTGCATGGGATTCCATTGTCAAAGACATTGAACGCCGAATCCTGAATGTCGACATGGCGCAAGCCAATCAGGCGAAGGAGAAACTGAAGGCGGCGAGCCAGACCGTTCAGGGACGATTGCCGGAGTGCTACCAATGGCTGCTGGTTCCCGGACTGCCCAAACCGGTACAGGGCGAGAAGTTCCCGAGTATTGAATGGCAAGAGTTACGGCTGCAGGGGCAGGAGCCACTCGCAGTGCGAGCGTCGAAACGGCTGCTGAAAGAAGACCTGCTGTTTACTTCCATGGCCGGTACTCGCCTTGCTCTTGATGTCAACGAGATTCCGTTGTGGCGCGGCGACCATGTCGGCGTGAAGCAGCTTGTCGATGATCTCACGAAGTATCTCTACTTGCCGCGAGTAAAGAACGCTCAGGTGATACTAGATGCCATCCAATCGGGAATCAATCTGCTCACCTGGCGTCAGGAAACCTTTGCTTACGCTGATTCGTATGATGCCGCGGCTGGTCGCTATCGTGGATTATCGAACCCGCCCCATTCGACCTCGGCCGTTCGCCTCGATTCAAGCAGCGTGATCGTCAAGCCCGAAATCGCCGCCGCACAGCTCGAAAAGGATTTGGCGGCAACATCACCGACGATCAGCCCGGCCACAACGTCCGCCACGCCAAGCGGCACTTACGAGCCGACCGTGAACGGGCCGCTTCAACCCACTGCAAACCGCCCACGTGCTCTTCGACGTTTCCATGGCGCCGTCACCGTCGACGCAACACGCCTCTCGCGCGACGTTGATAGTATCGCGAGCGCCGTAGTCCAGTACCTTACCGGCCTACTCGACGCCAAAGTCTCTGTGACAATCGAGATCAACGCCGACGTTCCATCCGGAACGCCTGATAACGTGGTTCGAACGGTAACTGAAAACTGCCGGACGCTGAAATTTGAGAGCGCAGGATTTGAAGAGAGCTAATTCGCTTTCTCCAGGCTCCCTTGCATGGCATCATTAGTCCCAGACTCGAATAGTTCCACCTTTCGAAATTCCCACGTATCCGCCATTGGGTCTAACCGCGACCGCTGAGCACTCTTCCAAAGGTTGTAGTTCTCGGACCAGTCTCCCGTGCTCAGCTTCTAAAACAGAGCCAGAATTTAAAGCGATTTCGTTGCGATACTGGTCAAACGCCATGCGACATTCGTTATCAGTCGGAAATTCCCACAGTACCGCACGGCTCGATACCGAGAGACACGCGATTTTCTTGCCATCTTGCACCAGAACCCGATTGTCCTCGAGGTAGACCACGGCGTGATTCATGGCTGTCCCGAGTTCCCCGAACCGACGAGGCACGCCAGCATCAGTTAGCACCACCAAAAATCCATCCTGCTGACTTCGCAATCCGGTGACGCACGCAATCTCGCTTCCACCGGTTGCCCACGCAACACTGTCCACACAGACACCCGGAAGCAACACCTCTGATTCGCAGCATGGGTGAGAATTCTTTAGGGACCAGATCTCCAATCGAGCTTCCGAAGTCTTCGCAGGGTTGAGAGGATAAAAGCCGATACCAACCGCCAACCGAGATCCATCCGGGGAATACGACGCGCAGTTCACCGGCCCGTGCGCTTGTGCGAACACTTTCTGAAAATTATCTGTTCCTATCTGCCACAACAGAAAATGCGCGACCCGGCTGACAATCACGCAGGTTTCCCTTCGAGACGGCTCAACGTGCAACGAATAAATTGGATCTGGTCCGGAAAGGATGGGGATCTGATAACCGAATATTTGCGCACTTTCCGGCGAATTAAAGCGGAATATGCGCAGTGCTCCGCTCCAATCACCGACCACAGCAGTCTGGCGGTCAGTCATACAAATCATCGGATACGTCAAGTTAGGCGTATCGGGCAGGCGGAAATCTATAAACTCGGCCAATTCATTTGCCAGCTTTCTCTGCGACCCATAAAAAACCAGTAGTACCCGCCTGGGCTAAACTAAAGTTGAGCTGCGTCAATAGATGCCATTCTCTCCGCAGCCCATCCTACTTCATGAGGTGGAGAGAAGAGAGAGTATGGCACTTTTGAACCTGGATGACCAACGGCGTGTTTCCAATGGCCTGCGGGAAACCGGCCTCGAATTCATAGTTACTGTCGTTGAAGACCATGAGTCACCGGCGTGGATCGCCCAGTTCCGCGTGAATGATAAGTTGGTGGCTGTCAAACTGCCGGTCGAATGGCAGTTGGAAGAAGACCTCCGGTTCTTCCGCATCGCCGTCGTTGATTGCGCCAAACAGATTTACCGGATCGCCAAATAAACGGGGCGTTATTCAATTGCTGGAGCAGTGATGCTTCTCGTGAGTAGCCTGCTCCAGCATCATGCATCAAAGCAGCGGTTCTAACTGCGACAACTTCTCCTTGGCTGTCTGCTGAGGGCTTCGCCCTGGCGCGCAACAAGAGCATTTGCGCTCCGCGTTTTGGCTCCCCCTACGGTCTACCTCCAAAATCCTTCGGACAAAGCTCTTGTCTGCTTGCCGCCCCACTCTCGCCGGCGAGGGCCTCGGAGGGTGTTGGGGCAACACCCTCACATTCCATCACGGAGACAAAAACATATGCAAACTGCAAATCGAATCGATTGGGCGAGATTACTCGCCGAAGCAATTATCGAACCGGGCAAGATCAGCGATGCGTATCAGCGCTTCTACGGGTACTCCCTTTCCAACCGGCTGTGGGCCATGGCGCAATGTGTGGCGCGTGGAATTGAGCCGGGACCGTTGGCGAGCTTCAATCGCTGGAAGGAGCTTGGCAGACAGGTGAAGAAAGGCGAGAAGGCCATCTCTCTGTGCATGCCTGTGACCATCAAACGCAAAGAAACAGATCAGGCCGGCAATGAAACCGAGGCCAACCACCAAATCTTTGTTCTAAAGAACAACTGGTTCGTCCTGGCGCAGACAGAAGGCCAGGAGTACACACCAGAACCGTTGCCGGAGTGGAATGAAACACGCGCACTCGCAACGCTGAATATCACGAAAGCGTCATTCGATTTAATGAACGGAAACGTGCAAGGCTACGCGGCTCCAGGCCGGATCATCAGCTTGAGCCCCATTGCAGTGAATCCGCTAAAAACAATATTTCATGAAACCGGCCATGTGCTTCTCGATCATGTTCAAGCGAGCGCGTTGACGGATACCGAGCAGACACCGCATAACGTGATGGAGGTGGAAGCAGATTCGGTCGCCATGCTTTGTTGCGCCTCGCTCGGTTTGTCCGGAGTTGAACATGCGCGCGGCTATATTCAGTCCTGGGCCAATGGCCAGCCGATTAGTGACAAGTCAGCGCAGCGAATTTTCGCGGCCGCCGACAAGATTCTCCGAGCCGGAACCGAGGAGCCCGCGTAGGGCTCCTTCGATAGCGCATCCCCTCTACCGCGAGTCTGCTTGTTGCGCGCCCACGTCAGCTAGTCTGGCGCCAGCAGTAACGGTTGGCTGGACCGATGCGCAGTTCGCCTCCTGATGGATTGCCATGTGGCTTTCCAGCAGAGCTTTGGAGAGCCGCCGAGACGGTCACTGGCACCGGCGTTTTCGTTGTGCAGCGTTTTTCCTAATCCGCCTCGAGCCGGTTGATCGATGCTTCTTGTCCGAAACTACTCTCCTTTCTTTCCCATCTCTACCGGGCACTCGCTACGGTAATTCCCGCGCCTGGCGCTCTCCCTCCAAACTTTCGCTGCGCACCCTCACGGGTTCGGACTCCTTCCCCAAATCGAGTTCGGGTCCCCTTCCGAAAAACTTTCTCCGTCGGCTAAGGAGCGGCCCCCTCGCTCTCTGGGTGCCCCGGCAGATCCGGGGCAACGAAAGGAGAGAAATTTCTATATGTACAAGAACAGCGTCGATCTAATCGGATTCGTGGGCGGCGAACCAGAAAGCCGCAACACACAGAACGGCACCGCCATGACGACGTTCTCGCTGGCCACTAAAGCCAGCTGGAAAAACGATGCCGGCTCCTATGAAAATCGCGTCGACTGGCATCACGTCGTCGTGTGGGGAAAGCAGGCTGAGTGGGCTGCCACACTTGCCAAAGGCGCTCACCTCGAAATCGAAGGCGAGTTGCGCTATCGCACCTATCAGAAGGAAATCAAGGCTCGGCACACGAGCAGTCACTGTCGACGTGCTTGTCGCCGAAGTTCACGCTAGCGTGATTCGCAAGCTTGACCGCCGCGCTGCTGCTTCTGGCGAATCCGAACTTCCCGAAGGGGCGCCCGAAAAGAAGACGACAAAGAACAAAACAGCTCGATACCTTCCCATCTATGGCGACATGGGACCGGAAATCGAAATGGCTCTGTCCGCAGCTGATCCCGCGTGCCCGTTTCTAATTCAACACGAGGGGAAGCAGGTTTTTGATTTCGAGAAGTCTTGGAAGAGTGCATGCAAAGCCGCCGGGATTCCCAAAGCCCTGTACCACGACTTGCGTCGCACGGCGCTCACGAACATGATTGAAGCCGGGTTCAGTGAGAAGGAGGCGATGGAAATCAGCGGGCACAAAACACGCGCAGTATTTGATCGATATCACATCGTTTCTTCCCGGCGGATGAAAGAATTGGGCCGGAAGATGGAAGCACACTTGAGCACCCTTGACACTTTGGTGCAAGACAATGGTGCAAGACAAAATTTGGAGGTTATGCAAAATGTTTGAAAACAATGGTGAGCCGGGCGGGAGTCGAACCCGCGACCACCGCATTAAAAGTGCGATGCTCTACCAGCTGAGCTACCGGCCCGCGTGCTCTGCTTGATACAGATTAGCAGACCAACAACTTCTTTCCGGGCTGCTCATCGTTCGACAAGATGCAGTTGGCGGGCTTGCTCTAGAGCGCTTTAAATTCTCCCCGTCCGTTCCAGATGATGCCGGAACATGGCAGTGTATCCGCCGGCCGCGGTTCGCAGCTCCTCGAGCTGAAATTTCATTTTCCGGCGCCAGTTGGGGTATTCGGAGGTGCTGCCGGGGAGATTCTGCTGTTCCGTTTCTTTAGTCAGGTCCTCCTGGTTCAGCAGTAGCAGGGCGGAAGGCGTTTGCGCTAAAAAAGCCACAATTGCGTTATGTAACGGGCCGTCAATTGCCGCGATTTCGCGTGCGTTGCGAGTGTAATTTTCGGGGAGCAGGCTTTCCGCATGTAGGGCGTCGAGCATACGCTGCTTCTCGATCAGCCGGCCCTCGAGTTGGGAGCGGAACCCATTTTCATCGACGAGCCCGGCATTCCTGCGGGCCTCTATGTCGCGATTCAGCCAAAAGCCTGCGATCGTGGGCAGGTCGTGCGTAGCGGAAGAGACTAAAGCCAGCCGGGGATATTCGGAGCTGGCCTTAAACGAGTCGTCGCGCCGCTTTTCAAAATAGAACAGGCGGTAGCTCAGAATTCCGAATCGGGCGAGTACGTGGCGCATTTCATCCGTCACGGTGCCGAGATCCTCGCCCACGATGATGTTCTCACTTCGCATGCTCTCAAGCGCCAGGATGTGGAGCAGATCCGTGACATTGTCTTTCACATAGACGCCATCAAAGGCTTCCGCTCCGTCTGGAATCCAGAACAGCCGGAACAGGCGCATGACATGATCGATGCGAAGTGCGCCGCCATGTTGAACAATCTTGCGGATACTTTCGCGGAATAATTGGTAGCCATTCGCGGCGTGCGCGATCGTATTCGGCGGCGGAAATGCCCAGTCCTGGCCCTTCGGCGCAAACGCGTCCGGCGGAGACCCAACGCGGCAACCCGTAACATAAAAATCGCGGTATGCCCAAAGGTCCGATCCGCAGTTATCAGTTGCAAGCGCAAGATCATGATAAAGCCCGATCTGCATTCCCCGCCGCTTCGCATACTCCTGTGCCTGGCCAAGTTGTTCGTCTAGCACGAACTGAACATATTGATAAAACTCCAGCGTAAGAGGGTGCTGGCGAGCGAAATTTTGGCATGCTTCCGAAGTTGGGTTTTGATATTCGGCCGGCCAATCTCGCCATGTCCAGCGGTTGCGATCCTGCTTGTGTAAATTTTCGTCGAGCGCGCAAAATAGCGCCATCTTGTAAAGCAGGCTACCTTCGCATTCGCAGTATTGGACAAACCGGCGTGCCCGTTCCGTTCCCCTCATTTCCGTGCGAAAGCGCTGGTACAGGGCCTTCAGAAAGCGCAGTTTCAGACGGCTGACGCGCTCATATTCCACGAATTCTGAATTGCGCAACTCCGCTATCTCGTTCTTAACGTCGGCCGAGGCGAATGCATGTCTCGCCCAAGGAGAACTCTGGAACTCTGGCACGCGCTCTATGTCGATGTAGATGAAATTCTTATAAAAGATGGAGAGAGGAAGGTACGGGCTGGTGTTGTAAGGAGAGCGGTTACTGATGATATGCAGCGGATTCAGCGCAATAAAAGAACCTCTTAGTTCTTCGACCACCCAATCGATCAGCGACTGCAAGTCCGTAAAATCTCCGCAGCCCCAGTTACGATGCGAGCGTAAACCCCAGAGCGTGACTGCAATACCGGCTGTCTTTCCGCCGTCTCGCAGGGGCTCAGGGAAATAGGCGCGCTCAGGGCATACGATGACACTCGATTCCTTGCTCCAATTGCCATTGAGTGTAATGCGTAATCGGTGATAACCGAGCGGCGTTTCAGGTGGCAATCGAACCCGATAGACGATCCACTTTTGGCCGTCGAGGGATAGGAGACTTTGTTCCAAGGGTTCCCCGGCGGCGAGGTGGAAGGTTAGCGTCGGTCCCTCTTCCAGCATCAGATCGAGGCGGATTTCGGGAAAATCGCCGGCCAGGAGCGAGATCTCAATCGCCTTGTCGCTCTCAGAAATGACCGACGCGCCAAGGATGACCGATGCGGCGCGTTCCTCGAATCTATGCCGTCGAGCGTTATCCACGCTCTCCTTCGAAGACACGTCCACGCCAAGCGCAGCAAGGATTTTGGCCTCTGTTTCGGGGGACGCGATATGGTGCTGTCCGAAGATGTCCCAAAACTCTCGTTCAATACCCCATTCGATGGCGGCGCGGTCGAGAGCTTCTTCACGAGTAGCCGAATATTCGAAAATTATTTGCGGAAGTGTCATTCGCCTATACGATTCTAGTTGGGCGATTATTTACTCTCTTTGGGCGCGAATGGAATACTGCCAGAGAACGGAGCGCAGGTCAGGTTTGCGGGCAACTCGCTCTAAAGCTAGCTCCACAATCCTCCGATAGAGAAAGCAGAGATGGAGGCCACTTGTCCTGGCAGCTCAAGAAAAACTACGTTGAAGCGGAAATACTGACAGCCAGCCCAGTCCGCCTGGTTGAAATCACGTTTAATGTAGCCGTCAACGCGATCGAAGGCGCGAGAGAGTGTTGTAAAAAGGGCGACATCCTAGGCCGAGGCCAATCCGTGAACAAGGCTTTTGCGGCTCTGGCAGAGCTCACGAGTGCGCTCGACTTTGAGGCGGCACGAGATTTGGCTGAGAATTATGCCAAACTATACGATTACTGTCAGCGCCGTCTTCTCCAGGCGCACACCGAGCAGTCGGAGCCGATGCTTTTCGAGGTCGAATCTCTTTTAAGGGAATTGCAGGAAGCCTGGCAGGTTGTAGCCGCCAAGCAGGCGCACGTCTGTCTCACTGACGACGAGATCGGCGCTGAGCAGCTTGCCTCCGACGGCGAGTCGCGATACAGTTTTGTTGGCTGACACCTCTGTTAAGCAAGGTTGAGGTTAAGCAAGGTTGAGGGTCTTCTTCAAACTGGCCCGTTCGTTTGAAATCTTCTCTTGCAAAACCATCAGAGCGTAGATAAGCTGTTCGGGACGGGGAGGGCAACCGGGGACGTACACATCAACCGGAATCACCTGATTCACCGGAACTAAAGCGTAATTGCTGAATACTCCGGTCGATGTAGCGCAGGCTCCCATCGAGATCACCCATTTTGGTTCGGGCATCTGACGGTAAAGCTGGCGGATCACCGGAGCCATCTTGTTCGACACTCGGCCAGCGATGATCATGAGGTCCGATTGACGTGGGGAACCGCGAAATACTTCCGCTCCGAACCGCGCCATATCGTACCGCGAATCGGTCGCCGACATCATCTCGATCGCGCAGCAGGCCAAGCCAAACGTCATCGGCCAAATGGAGTTTTTGCGCGCCCAGTTCAAAGCCTTGTCCAAGCTTGTCGTGACTGCCGCCTTGCCCAAAAAATTCGGGTCATCCTGATCGATCCGCGCGAACAGATCTTCGGGTTGGCTGATTTCGAATTTATCGGCCGTCTCCACAGTCCGATTATCCCATGCTGGTCCGCACATACCGAAGAGTCGCCGGGAGAGACGACTAGCTACAGGATTACTCGGCCACGGAAAATGTGATGGTACGGCGCGTGACGCGATCGAGGCGGCGCGCAGTTACGGTAACGGCCCATTGACCGTCCAAGGGAAACACGGGCTTTGCAATAAATTCCCCCGGCGCTACAAACCAGGCCTTAATCGTTTTCACAGTTGGCTGATTTTCCGGAGCAATCGACATCTGCACATGGTCGTCTTGCTGGAGCGGTTTACCTAAATCGTCGGTGACGTGAACGGCAAATGGGACTTCAACGTTGGCTTGGAGCTTGGCGGTTGGCTCGAAGCGGATCGTGAAGTTGCCTTCCTTCTCCTCAGCGGCGAAAAGGAGTCCGAAAGCGCACAGCGTCAGCGCAAGTAGCTTCACACCGCACATTGTACTGCCGCGGATCCGGGAAGGAGCGAGAACGAGGAAGCCTGTTCTCCGTGATACGCTGGCGATTTATCTCCCAAACAACTCGCTCGATGAAGAAACTGCTTGCATTAAATCGCGGTGAGATTGCCATTCGCATATTCAGGGCCGCCAACGAGCTGAAATTGCGAACGGTAGCCGTGTACTCGCAGGAGGACCGGCTGAGCCTGCACCGTTTCAAGGCCGATGAAGCCTACCTGGTAGGCCAAGGCAAAGGACCCGTGCAAGCGTACCTGGATATCGATTCGATTGTGGCGCTCGCGGTCGAAAAGGAGGTGGACGCAATTCATCCGGGCTATGGATTCCTCGCCGAAAATCCCGCGTTGCCCCGAGCCTGTGAACGCGCCGGGATCACTTTTGTTGGCCCGAGTCCAGAGCTATTGGACATGTTGGGCGATAAGACAGCCGCGCGTCGGCTCGCCCAAAAGGCAGGAATTCCGGTCGTGCCCGGTACCGAGGAACCGATTGACCCGGGCGGCGCCGACCTAAAAAGGCTCAGCGCGGAGATAGGGTTTCCGGTAATTGTGAAAGCTGCCTTCGGAGGCGGCGGACGCGGGATGCGCGTCGTACAGAGACCGGACGAGCTCGAGTCGAAAGTGCGAGAGGCGGCGGCGGAGGCTGGCGCCGCATTTGGGAATCCGGCGGTCTTCGTCGAGCGTTTTATCCGCCAGGCCAAGCACGTGGAAATTCAAATCGTCGGCGATCGACAGGGTAATATTCTGCATTTGTACGAGCGCGATTGCTCGGTTCAACGCAGGCATCAGAAGGTTGTCGAAATCGCGCCTGCCGTGGGTTTGCCAGACAAAGTGCGCCGTGAACTTGCCGATGCGGCGGTTGCATTGGCAAAAGAGGCGAACTACTACAATGCGGGCACGGTTGAGTTTCTGGTAGATGCGGAGACATTCGAGTGGTTCTTTATCGAGGTGAATCCGCGAGTGCAGGTGGAGCACACGGTCACCGAGGTCGTCACCGGTATAGACGTTGTGCGCACCCAGATACAAGTGGCCCAAGGCTTGAGCTTGCATTCGCCCGAGATCGGGCTGCCGGCTCAAGAAAAAATTCCGCTGCACGGGACGGCATTGCAATGCCGCGTTACTACGGAAGACCCGGCCAATAACTTCGTCCCGGATTATGGCAGGATACACACCTACCGATCGCCGGCGGGATTCGGCATCCGGCTGGATGGAGCTTCGGCGTATGGGGGAGCCGTCATCTCTCCTTATTACGATTCGCTCCTGGTGAAGGTGACGGCCTGGGGACAAAATCTTCCGCAGGCCTGCCAGAGGATGGATCGCGCGCTGCGGGAATTCCGCATTCGCGGGGTGAAGACTAATATTCCGTTTCTTGAAAATGTTGTGAATCATCCGCTGTTCGAGGCGGGGAGAACCACAACTTCGTTCCTCGACGAGAGGCCAGAGCTGTTTCAGTTCACGCCGCGGCGTGATCGGGCGACCAAGCTGCTGACGTACCTGGCGGATGTGATTGTGAACGGAAATCCGGAGGTTGCGAATAAGCCCCGGCCCGGGGTGATTCGCGAGGCGCGAATTCCTCAAGTATCCAAGGAGGAGATTCCCGAAGGATCGCGTCAGCTTCTGAATAGGCTCGGGTCAAAACAGTTCGCGGACTGGACGAGGGGCCAAACCAAGCTGTTGCTGACCGACACCACGTTTAGAGACGCGCATCAATCGTTGATGGCGACGCGGATTCGTACGTACGATCTGCTTCGGATCGCGGAGTTTGTGTCGAGGAAACTGTCTCAGCTTTACAGCTTGGAGATGTGGGGAGGAGCGACATTCGACGTTTCCATGCGGTTTTTGCATGAGGACCCCTGGCGCCGGTTGGAAGTACTGCGCGAAGCTATTCCCAACATCTGCTTTCAAATGTTGTTGCGCGCTTCGAATGCGGTCGGCTACACTGCTTATCCCGATAACGTAATCCGGGAGTTTGTGAGAGAGGCTGCGGCCCGAGGTATTGACATTTTCCGCATTTTCGATTCGCTGAACTGGCTGCCGAATATGAAGGTCGCAGTCGACACCGTGCTTGAGACGGGACGGATTTGCGAAGCGGCCGTTTGTTATACGGGCGATATTCTCGACCCTGCCCGAGACAAGTATTCGCTCAAATATTACGTCCGGATCGCAAAAGAGCTGGAGAAGATGGGTACGCATATCCTTGGTATAAAAGACATGGCCGGCGTCCTTCGTCCCTATGCCGCCTACAAGCTGGTGAAAGCGCTTCGGGACGAGGTTGGCGTTCCGATCCATTTGCATACACACGACACAAGCGGCATCAATGCAGCGACCATATTGAAGGCGAGTGAAGCCGGCGTGGACGCGGCGGATGCGGCTGTTGCTTCAATGAGCGGCGCGACAAGCCAGCCGAATCTGAACTCGATTGTTGCGGCGCTTGCGCATACGGAGCGCGACAGCGGCCTCGATTTCGACAGCCTGAATTTGTATGCCGATTATTGGGAGACCGTGCGCACTTACTATACTCCGTTCGACAATGCCCCGAAATCGGGGACGGGCGAAGTGTATGTGCATGAGATGCCGGGCGGGCAATACACGAACTTGCGGGAGCAGGCCGAGTCGATGGGGTTGGGATCGAAATGGCCCGAGATTGCGCGTATGTACGCGGATGTCAACATCGCATTTGGCGACATAGTGAAAGTGACGCCCTCGAGCAAGGTGGTGGGAGATCTGGCGATCTACCTGGTCAGCCACGACATGACGGTGAAAGACCTAGAGAACGCTTCCCACGATCATAATTTGACGCTGCCCAATTCTGTAGTGGATATGTTCATGGGTTCATTGGGTGAACCGGAAGGAGGCTGGCCCGAGAAGCTGCAGCGGGTGATTCTGCGCGGGAAAGAGCCGATTAAAGGACGGCCGGGGGAGAGCCTGACTCCGGCGAATCTGGAAAAGGCAGCACAGACAGTGAAAGAGCAGACCGGATCGGAGAGCCGTACCGACTTGATGAGCTATTTAATGTATCCGAACGTGTTCCTGAAGTTCGCAAAGGCGCGGGAGACGTGGGGCGAGCTCGATGTTCTGCCAACTCCGCAGTTCTTCTACGGCTTAGGGAAAGGCGAGGAAATCGCGATTGAGCTCGAGCCGGGAAAGACTCTGTTTGTGCGGCTGCTGACCGTGGGAGACGCAAGGCCGGACGGTTTTCGAACCGTGTTTTTCGAGTTGAACGGGCAGCCGCGCGAGGTCGAGATTCGGGACAAGTCGCTGAAAGCCGTGGCGGCAGCTCGACACAAGGCCGATCCGGCCAACGCTGGCGAGGTAGGCGCGCCAATCCCTGGAGCTGTGACAATACTGTATGTAAAGCCGGGACAGCAGGTGAAGAAGGGCGACAGGCTGCTTACCATGGAGGCCATGAAAATGCAAAGCACTGTCTATGCGCCGATCGGCGGCACTGTGAAGAAACTTGCGGTGAGCGCCCACGACAATGTTGAGGCACGCGATCTGCTGTTGATAATCGAATAGAGGCAGTCTCCTACAATAAATGAAAGAACGATGCCGCGGAGGTCCCGTAGCTCAACCGGATAGAGCACCGGCCTTCTAAGCCGGGGGTTGCGTGTTCGAGTCACGCCGGGACTACCATAATTCAAGCGCATTTTCTACGGCGGTTTTTGCAGGTGACTAGTGGACGATTCACGACTTGTACTGGTGATTGAAGACAGCCCAGCCGACGTCCGCCTGATCAAAGAGGCGCTGCGCGATTCCGGACTTCACGTGACGTTGGAGATTGCGCAGGACGGCGAGCAGGCGCTGAATTTTCTGAACCGGGAGGGGCCGTTTGGAAATGCGCGCCGGCCGAGCCTGATCCTTTTGGACTTGAACCTGCCCCAAGGAACGTCGAAGGAAATTCTTCGGTTCATCAAGTCAGATCCAGGCTTACGAGCGATTCCTGTGGCTGTTTTGACAAGCTCGAATGCCGAAGGGGACATACGGGAAGTCTACGAATTACATGCGAATTGTTACCTTCGAAAACCGATCGATCTCGATTCGTTTGTAGCAACGATCCGTTCAACGATCAGCTTTTGGCTGGGTGTGGCGTGTGTTCCGGCCGAAGGGAGATGAGGAGCAGCGCAAATGGCGGCGACAGCGATGAGAGGCTCTATCAAGGCAGATTTTAGCTTGTTACGTTCGGAGCCGGCGATTTTTCATGGCATGGCTCTCGATGATTCTTGAGAGCATGTCAAAGTGTACCGGCTTTGTGAGATAGCCATCCATTCCAGCCGCGAGGCAGCGCTCTTCATCAGTTTTCATAGCGTGCGCAGTCAAAGCAATAATTGGAACGCGGCCGCCGGAGCGACGCTCCCTTGACCGGATTAGCGAGGTGGCTTCGAGGCCATCCATTTCCGGCATCTGAACATCCATCAGGACAAGATCAAAAGATTCGCGATCGAGGGCGGCCACGGCCTGTAAACCATTGTTCACCACGAGTAGTTCGTATCCCTGCTTCGAGAGCAGCCGGCGCATGAGGAGCTGATTCACGGCGTTGTCTTCGGCCAACAAGATCCTGAGTGGGGCGGCAGGCTCCGATGCTGTGAGGGAGCGGCTGACGGGTTTGGTTGCCACCATCCTTTTGTTTAAAGCGGTGAGAATAGCTTCGCGCAGTTGAGATTGCCTGACCGGCTTACTCAAGTAAGAGGAGATTCCGAGCTGGCGGCAGCGTGCTGAATCACCAGGGTTATCCGCGGAGCTGATCATCATGATGATGGCCCCAGCCAGCGTATTCTTGTGATTGATGCGAGCCGTGAACTCGAATCCATCCATTTCCGGCATGTAAGCGTCAGTAAGAACCAATTGAAAAGGTTCACCCGCGGCGTTTGCTTCATCCATTGCCTCGACACCTGCGAGGGCGCTCTGGGCTAGCTCCGGCTTCATGCCCCATCGAGCAAGCGTGTCGCCCAGAATTCGGAGATTCGTAGCATTGTCATCGACTACCAGCGCACGGAGCCCAGGGAGACCGATGTTCTCAGCGGACCAGTCGTGTGGCGACGAGTCTTGTGGCAGGAGAAAGCGGGCCGTAAAGTGAAACTTACTTCCTTGACCGACCTTGCTCTCTACCCAGATGCGGCCTCCCATCAGCGCAACTAATCGAGAAGAAATAGAGAGGCCGAGGCCGGTACCGCCGAAACGCCGCGTGGTCGAGCCATCGGCTTGGGCAAACGCCTCAAAAATGAGGCTCTGCTTATCTTCGGGGATACCCACTCCGCTATCCTGCACAACGAAATGCAGTGTTATTCCGTCTAGGTCGAGGGTTTCCAAAGCGACCCGCACAATTACTTCACCCTGTTCAGTGAACTTAACGGCATTGCCTACCAGATTGACAAGTATCTGGCGTAGACGCAGAGGATCGCCGATGAGCAGATCCGGAACTTCCGGCGCGACATCGCATATCAGTTCCAGTTCCTTTTTCTGCGCGGCGATGGCGAGCGTTCCGACTGTATCTTCGAGGCCGGCGCGGAGCTGAAACTCAATGGGGTCGATGTCGAGTTTGCCGGCTTCAATCTTCGAAAAGTCGAGGATGTCGTTGATAACCGTGAGGAGTACGTCAGCCGAGCTTCGGACCATCTGCAAGTATTCGCGCTGCTCCGGCTGGAGGTCCGAATCGAGAGCGAGCTCCGTCAAGCCGATGATGCCGTTCATGGGCGTGCGGATCTCATGGCTCATGTTTGCGAGGAATTCACTTTTCGCGCGATTGGCCTGTTCCGCCGCACGTTTCAACGTCTCTTCCTGAACCAGTCTTTCCCGCAGAGCTTCTCTTGCGCGCAATAATTCTTCTTTCTCAACCGATAGCTCGAGGGTGCGGTTGGTAACAATTTCCTCGAGTTTACGCTCGCGAGAGAGAAGAGCGCGGATGCGCCATAGCCAGACTGCGCGGCAGAGTGCGAGAAGAACCGCCAGACAGAAGAGACGGAACGGCCAGGTACTCCACCAAGGTGTTTCGATTACGAGTAGAACTCCGGCGGGCTCACGCGCCGCGAGTCCGGTCGAGGTTCGGGCTGTGAGTTCCAACAGGTATGTGCCTGGCGGAAGATTCATCAAGTGAATGTCGCGGCCCTCGGCGGGCATCCAGGAGTTATTCAGACCCGAAATGCGATAGGCGAAGCGGGTCTCGCCATTGGCGAAGGACAAAGTAGAGAAGTATAGCGTTACCTCGCGGCTCTTATATGAAATATGAACCGGAGCGGCGACATTCTGGCTACGGCCCGATACGAGGATCTTCGTGACTATGGGAGTTGGCGGGTAGTCTGGAGAGGATGCGACATCCGGCGAGAAACGGGACAGTCCCTTACTCGTACCGAACCACACTGCGCCCTCAGAATCCGCGAGGATTGCGTCCGTATTCAAATCGTTCCAGACGAGGCCGTCAGAAGTGGTGTAATGCCGCCAATTTTGCCTTTCAAGGACGTCGACTCCGGTGTCCGTGCCAACCCACAGCCGGTCGCGTTTGTCGGTGGCCAACGCGTAAACAAAATTGGATTGCGGACCGTTAGGCGCAGTCCAATGCCTCACTTCGAGCTTCTGATCCGCTGTCCAATCCAACCGCGACACGCCCAGACTCTTTGTGTAGGCCGCCCAAATCACGCCGTGACTGTCGATGGCAGTCTGATTGACGTCGTTGTCCAATAACCCTTCACGGGATGTGATGTGAAGCCATGCGCCTCTCCTGCGCACCCAGAGACCGGCTTCGCTAGCAGCCACCACTTGATCTTTCGGGCCGAGGACGACTTTTGGGAATGGCGCTGGAAGGGATCCGGGCAGCTTAACTTCCTCAAATCTCAAGGGGAGCGTGCCCGTTTTCGCAGAATACAAACCTGCCGCAGTTGCAATCCAGAGTATGCCCGTGCGGTCAAGTGCAAGATGACGAATCTCGAGAGAAGGCAGACCACTACGGGGAGGAATCGCCCGGCATGTCCCGGACCGCTTGTTACAGCGGAACAAGCCTTCGCGTGTTCCGACCCAAAGATCGTCGTGAAGTCCGGCCGCTAGTACTCGTATCTCCGTCTTGAGAGAGAAGCGTCTAGGCGCAGCGACCTGCTCATCATGGTGACGAGGCGGCAACATCGAAATGCCCGTATCAGTTCCAATCCAGACTGCTCCCTGCTCATCTTCGGCCATGGACCACACCGAATCGTTGGGAATCCAGGCTGGAGCCGTCCAGTTCTCCCAACGACCAAAGCCCAGCCAGCGCGATACACCGGCTCCGTTGGTGCCGATCCACGGCGATCCCTCGCGATCGAATAAGACCGTAGAGACGGAGCTCATCGGCAAACCATTTCGCTCACTGAGAAGAATCCAATGCGAGTCAGCGGGTCGCGCAACGCCGAGAACCGTCGGTACCACGATCTGCCCTTCGTTATCCAGACCTAACGCGCCCATCTCCGCCCCAGGTAGACCTGCATCTGCTGCGAGGAACCTTCTGGTGCCGGGTCTTAGAACCACCAGGTGAGAAAGACTTCGCAGCCACAGATTTCCCTTAGCATCGGCTAGAATCGCCTGCCAGTCGTCCTTTGGAAGGCCATCAGAGCCGCCTGGAGTCCAAAGCCGCCTCCCGTCCCAGTTGTAAAGCTCTCCAGAGCCGGCGAACCACATTGACCCGTCGGCTGAGAAGCCTACGCAGTTCAAATTCTTTCGCGGAAATCCTTCAGCAAAATGAAGGCGAGGCGAACTCTGCCGCATGTCTCTAGCGTCGAGTTTGGCCAGACCCCGGTTGGTTGCCAACCAGAGAGCGCCTGTGCGCGGTTCGACGGCCAGACCGGAGGCATAGCTTACCCCCGTAGGTTCACCTAAATGCAGCGATTGAAACCGCCCGGAGCGAAAAACGGCGAGCCCTCGCGGCGTGCCTATCCAGAGATTGCCATCCGGCGTAACCACAAGCGAAACAATACTTACGTCGGGAAGACCTTCCGTCGTGCCAAAACGGTGGAACCGATCGCCGTCATATCGGAAAAGACCGTTTAATGTTCCCACCCATATATATCCGTGGCGATCTTGAACCATCGAAAGAACAGCAAGATTCCCGAGACCTTCTTCAGTGCCGAACACCCGAAACCGGTAAGACTGAGCGGACGCGGATACCGCTACGAGCACCACTAGGATGCCGAGCCGGTGCAGCAGCGATATCGATTCGAGCGCCGTGCGGCGAAGTCTCACAGTGATCGATCGGGAGAACTTGGTCGCAACTTTAGCCGGTTAACTTGTTCAATCCTACTTAACGTGTTCGATGCTACTTAACTTGTTCGATGCTGCGCGGCAGAACCGTATTTGCGATGCTTGAAGAAGGTATATTGCTAGCGCAATAAGGCAGTGTGGGGAATTTACATTTTGATGGTTTCGGAGATTGACATTGACAGACTCAAGACCTCAATTGAGCATCGGTCTATTCGTGTATAACGGAGAGCGCTTCCTTAGGGGATGTCTCGACTCTCTACTCAATCAGACGTTTGAAGATTTTGAGCTAATCATCTCAGACAATGCCTCGACTGACCGTACTGCCGAGATTTGCAAGGAATACGCGAGCCGCGATCGTCGCATTCGTTATTACCGCAGTGACAAGAACATGGGTGCGGGCTGGAATTGCCGCCGGGTGTATGAGCTGGCAGAGGGAAAATACTTCAAATGGGCAGCCAACGACGATCGATGTGAACCCGATTTTGTACGCCGCTGCGTGGAAGTCTTGGAGAGCGATCCGAGCGTGGTTCTAGCGCATGCGCGCACTCGCGTGGTGGATGAAAACGGCAATCATATCGAGTTCTACGATCATTCAGCGCTCCGGGTTGACTCGAAGGATCCGTTGGCCAGGTTTCAAGACCTGATCCTCCGCCATCACCGGTGTTATTTCATCTTCGGAGTGATTCGCCTCGACGTCCTTCGTCAATTACCCCCTCAAGGCAGTTATGTTCATGCCGACCGTGTGCTATTGGCACAACTTGCGCTGATGGGACGTTATTACGAGATCCCAGAGTATTGGTTTATCAGCACGCAACACGTAGGGCAGTCGGTGGCGAGCCGGCCGGAACGTGTGAAAGGAAAAGGATTCCGGCTGGTGAACCGGCCTGGCGCCATGCCGCCGCTCGAATGGTGGGATACGAGCAAGGCTCGCAAAATTCATTTTCCCGAGTGGAACATTCTACGTGAATATTTCGACTCGATCGGCCGGTCGCCATTGAATTTATTTCAAAAATTGGGCGCCTACATGATTCTCGGCCAGTGGATTGTGAAGTACGGCAGAGGATTGGTGAAGGACCTTGTGGTCGCTGCCGACCAGATGCTGTTCAATCTCCAGAATGCAAGGTCTATTCGGATGCAGCTCAAACAGATCAAGGGAGACTCCGCGTGAATGGAGCCATGGTCAGCCAATCATTTTGGCTGCCTACCTCACAGGCGTAGTCGAAGAGACAGAGGGCTTGCGCGGCAGAATGGCCGTCAGTAGCAGTCCGGCCATCACCACCACAAAACAACCGATGACATTGAACCAAAGGTAGGAAATACGAGTCAGGAGGCTGGTGGCGAATATTGCGGCTTGTCCGATAATGACAGCCCAAAACGCCGCGGTGCCGTGGACGCGCTTCAGAAAGAATGCTAGAACAAACACGCCCAGCATGCTTCCGTAGAAATACGAACCTACCTGGTTTACTGCTTCAATAAGGGCTCCGAAACTCCGCGAGGAATTCGCAAATGCGACCGCGTAGACGCCCCAGAAGATCGTGAATAGCCGGGAAGCCCACAGATAATGCATATCTGTCGCGTCCCGCTTTATGAACCGCCGGTAAATGTCGATGACGCTTACGGTCGCGAGTGAATTGATTTCACCCGAACTTGAAGACATCGCCGCTGTGAAGATGACGGCAATCAGGAGGCCCACGACGCCCACCGGAAGAAAATTGGTTACATACGACAGGAAGATATAGTTCGTGTCGTTGAAACCTCTGGTGTGTTCCACCGCATCGACCGTCGCGAGTGCTCGCTTGTGAGCCGCCTCGAACTCGCGATTAGCGGATTCGAGCGGAGCGGCGTTTATCGAACCGTTTCCAGTGCCGTGAAAGGACTCGACCAGACGCAAAGCGGCATCGCGGCGTTTCTCGAATGCCAAATTGTAGCGGCTCTGTACCTGGCTCCAATCTCCGGCGCGGCGCGCCCGCTGTGCCTCGACGGGATGAAAGATTGCGGGCGGCTTCACGAACATGAATAGAACGAAAACCATTGCGCCGATGAACAGGATGAACGCCTGCATAGGGATCTTCGCGATTGCGTTTAGCAGCAGGCTTAGCCGGCTCTGTCCGACGCTCCGTCCGGTCAAGTAGCGCTGTACCTGGCTTTGGTCGCATCCAAAATAAGCGAGCGCCAGAAAAGCGCCGCCGATCAGGCCGCTCCATACGTTATAACGGCTGTCCAGATTCCAACGGAAGTCGATGGCATTCAACCGGCCGGAGATGCCGGCCAGGTGCAAGGCATCGGTTACGCTGACACCCTTGGGCATTAACTGGAATGCAATCATCAGGCTGAGGATGAGAGCCGCGAAAATCATCGTCATTTGTAGTACGTCTGCCCAGGCTACAGCTTTAATGCCGCCAGCCGTCGTATACAGCACGATCAAGCTGCCCATCATGATGGTTGTGACGTAGTCGGGCCAGCGCAGAATCACCGACATCACCACCGCCGGCGCATAGAGTGACAATCCTGCTGCCAGCCCGCGCTGTATCAGAAAGATCAAGCTCACCGCGACTCTCGTCTTGGTGTCGAATCGCTGCTCTAGATATTCATAAGCGGTATAGACCCTCGCGCGATGAAAGATGGGAACGGCCGTCGCGCAGAGGATCACCATAGCTACCGGCAAGCCCAGGTAGAACTGTACGAACCGCATGCCATCCACGTAGGATTGCGCCGTCGTCGAAATAAACGTGATCGCGCTCGCTTGCGTCGCCATAATAGAAAGCCCCATGGCGTACCAGGGCAGGCTGCGCCCCGCTAGCAAGTAACGGTCGATTGTGTTGCTTCCGCGTCCGCGATACATGCCGTATCCGACGATGAAACTGAGCCAGCCCCCCAAAACCAGCCAATCGACCGGTTTCATTCCGTACCGAGAAGCTGCCGCAGCTTCCGCACCCGCTCGCTCCGAACGCGTCCCGACTCGTCACGAACCGCGCTTCCGGCATGGAATTCGCGAAGAAGTATGGATTGGGCCAATACTTCCAAGCCTTCTTCGTTGAGGCCGCCTCCCACCACCACCAGGATGCCCGGGCGGGCGCTTTCTTGCAGACGTTCCAGGCGCCGCCGCCGGTCGGCCCACGATCCGTTTCCGCCGTTTAACAAAACGCGATCTACCTGGGCAAAAGCTTTCAACGTTTCAAGGGCAACGATGGGGTCGGGCACGCACTCGATGGCTCGATGAAACGTAACTGGCTTATCGGTTGCCGACAGCAGATGATCGAGCGCGCAAGAATCAATAATCCCGCCCTTCAAGAACCCCAGCACGAGACCATTCACGGGGAGTTGCGAGAATGCGCGCGCCGCCTCCGTTAAGCTCCGCCTCTCCCTCTCCGTCGAGATGCTGAATGACGTTGTTTCCCGCAGCATAACGCGTACGGGAACGGAAACCGCCGCTATAACCTCTTCGACAAGTGGAAGGGGTGGCGTCAATCCTTCGGCTTCCAAATCGCGGACTAGTTCAAGGCGGTTCGCGCCGCCGTCTTCCGCCTCGCGGGCTTCCTCCACAGACGTGACAATCACCTCAAGAAGCTTCATCAGTTCTGTGGCATTGTAGCGAACGCCTTCAAAATAGCAGCTGCGCGGGGCCGAAAAAAGCGCTATGTCAACGCAAAATAGAAATGTCCTATTCCGTGCAAAGTAGAAATGTCCGGTTTTGAGAGGGCAGATGAGAAGTTCGTGTTAGTGTGAGTGCGATGTTTTGGGGAAGTCGCGTTCCCCGGAGCAGA
>JBAUZG010000300.1:0-6256 GCA_049585195.1 Bryobacteraceae bacterium
TAATAACTACAACCGGATCTTCGACTGGAAAGACGATCTGGCCAAGATGACCGGGAATCACAACGTGAAAACCGGTGTCTTGATTATGCGGAGCAGAAAGAATCAGGATAATGTTCCCGCCATCAACGGAACATTTGTTTTTAATACTACTTCGCGCCCGGCCGGCCCTACGAATACCACCGGGAATGTAGTCGCGGATGCCTTGTTAGGCAACTTCTACTCCTACACAGAAGCCAGCAGCATCGAGCAAGGCTGGTATCGCTTCTCCCAAGTCGAGCCGTATGTACAGGACGATACGAAGATAAGCGAGCGTCTGACGCTGAATCTTGGACTGCGATGGGCCTACATGCAGCCGCAGTACAGTGCTTTGAATAACACCAGCGCTTTCTTGCCGCAGTATTTTAATCCGGCTCAAGCGGTCGAGATCAATCCGAAGACGGGAGCGATCGTGGCCAATAGCGGCAATATCTATAACGGGCTCGTGCTGGGAGGCAGCGGGTTCCCGCAGACGGCTATCTCCCGCATACCGGGAATCACGACCAATCCCGCCGTTCTCGCCTTGTTTCGCAACCTGCCGAAGGGAACCGCTAACACGGACTGGAACACCTGGCAACCGCGCGTGGGCTTTGCCTATGACCTGACAGGGCATCAATCAACGGTGTTGCGCGGCGGATACGGAATCTTCTACGAGCGGGTCGAGGGCAACTTCATCTTCAGCGCCGTTAACAATCCGCCTTTCGTTCAGCAGACACAGATCTATTACGGCAATGTGGAAAACCCGCAGGGCGGATCGGCGCAGAACTTTCCCAGCACCATCAACAACTCTCACTATTTGGACATGAAGGTTCCTCGCACCATGAACTGGAGCATGGGAATTGAGCAGAAATTAGGCGCCGACGCCGTCCTCAGCGTGGGCTATGTGGGATCGAGCGCCGCAAATCTCTCGTATCAGCAGGATGCTAACCAGCTTTTGCCGGGCACCCTTCAGGCCAATCCCGGCATTAACGTTAATGCTTTGCGCCCGTATCCCGGCTACGCCGATATCTACCAATACAATACCGGCGCAAATTTTATTTACAACTCGCTCCAAGCCGAGTTGCGGAAGCAGTTCAAGCAGGGCGGTCTGCTGAACGTCGCTTATACGTGGTCGAAAGGCCGAACCGACGCCAACGGCTACAATTACCAGCCGGAGAACAGTTACAATCTCCGTGGTGACTGGGGCCCTTCAAGCTACAACCGGAATCAGATTTTTGTCTTGAGCTACGTCTATCCCCTGCCGTTTTGGTTGAATGGACAAACGTGGTATCAAAAGGTTCTGGGCGGCTGGCAGTTATCCGGAGTAACAACCCTTCAGACAGGCTTGCCGCTGAACGTCACTATCCAACCAGACGAGGCGGGAATTGGCATCAGTGGCAGCCAGCGTCCCAATCTCGTGGCGGGCGTCTTCCAAGGAACGCACGGTACGCAATACTTGAATCCGGCCGCCTTTGCCGTCCCCGCAGCAGGAACGTTCGGCAATCTTGGCGCATACGCGATCTTCCTGCCGTTCTGGAATAACTGGGACGCCTCGCTCCAAAAAACGTTCCCGATTCACGAGCGCTTCAACATCAACTTCCGCGCCGAGCTCTACAACTTCCCGAATCACTTGTCGTACACGACTGTGTCGACGACAGTGGGAAGCTCGAACTTCGGCCAATACACGGCTGCAACCGATCCACGCACACTGCAGCTTGCGTTGCGCTTGAATTTCTAAACACCGTGAGATCCGCGCCAATGCAACGTGCGATCCTGTCACTTTCGGGAAACCGAAATGCCTTTGCAGAATCGCGTGAACCCCTGCGGCGAGATTTTTCGTTCGCCGGCTCGGGGAACCTTTATGGGGAACCGCGGCGGCGCGCTCCACAATGAAGCGCGAGAGATCGTTCGCCCATTTAAGAGCCGGCGTTGGATTACTTGCCTCTTGGAATTCAAGGGGCGGCGACGTTCAGTGATGTCTTTGGGACGCTACACGGAGCTTTTCTTTTTAGATGAAGCCGTTTCATTGGCCGCCGGTCATAGACCTTGTGCCGAGTGCCGGCGCGAACGATTCAATGCCTTCCGCGAAGCCTGGAAGCGATGGCGTGGACTTGATTGCTCTCAGTCTCTTCTCGCAGATGAAATGGATGCGGAATTACATCGCCATCGAATTGACCGCCAGCGGAAGAAAGTCACATATGATGCGTTAGTGGATTCACTGCCGGATGGGTGTTTCGTCCAAATCGACGGCGCGAACTATCTGTTATGGAAAGGGTCGCTGTTTCTGTGGACACCCGAGGGATATACGAAGAAGGATTGCCGTATAACTGGCTCGAAAGTTACAGTATTGACTCCAGAACCAATCGTTCAATGTATTCGCCAAGGCTATACCCCCGAAATACACGCGTCCTCGCTGGCATTCTGAGAGCCCTCGAGCACTGAACTCTATTCACGCTTTTCGCCACAGGAGGCGATCTCGTGGCCGGTGGGCCGCACACATATGTTGCAGTCTGTATAATCGAGCGTGTAGAGGTTGTCCGTTAGGCGGTTTTCCACGACGAATCCGTCGCGACTATATGCCTTCCCTGCGCGATACGACGCGCTCCGTGTCGAGTGCGAATCTAGAAACGCTGTTCGGCTCGTTGGCGCCTGAAACAGCTTCCTTCCTACGCGATTCAGTCGAGAATGCGTTCGATAGAGAGCGGCTCGAACACTATCTGACGGAAGTCAACAGCCGCTACCCTGGCCTGCCCGACAGATTGCGCGAATTGGGCCAAGAGCGGCTCGAGTGGCTTGCCAGTATTTTCTCTTGTAGCCACTTTTTATCGGAAGAGATCTTGCAGCATCCGGATTGGCTATTTGACATGCCGGATCTGACCAAGGCTATAGCGGCTGGCCAATACCGCGAGCGGCTATTGCGGTTCATCAGCGAAACCAGCACCCGAGCTCCTCGGACGGTGGATCTCGCTACGTTCCGGCGGCGCGAGCTGCTACGGATTGTTCTTCGCGACGCCCTGGGTTTGGACAAGCTGCCTGCCATCACCGAGGAGTTATCGAACCTTGCCGACGCGATCCTGCAGGAGGCGCTCAGCGAGATAGTAGCCGATCTTGCAAAGCGCTACGGGCTCCCCTCCGACGCCGTGAACACTGAGAGCGGATCGGGTTTCAGCGTCATCGCGCTCGGCAAATTGGGTGGACGCGAACTGAATTACAGCTCGGACATCGATTTGATGTTTCTCTACAAAGGCAACGGAGAAACTGCCGGTCCAAGCGTCATCACCAACCGGGAGTTTTATAAAAAGGCCGCCAACCGGTATACCGAACTTTTGGCGACCTACACGCCCGAGGGGCTCTGCTACCGCGTCGATCTTCGACTACGGCCGGAAGGCAAACTGGGTGAGATCTGCACATCGCTAGAAGGGGCGAAACAATACTACAGCCAGCGGGCGCGCGACTGGGAACTCCAAATGTTGATTAAAGCCCGGACTGTTGCGGGCGAGAATTCTGTGGGCCGCGACTTACTCCAATCGGTGGAGCCTTCCATCTACTCAACTACCACCGATTTTTCGGCTATTGAAACCATGTCTGCCACGCGCGAGCGACTGGCCGGAAAACTTTCGTCGAAGCTGTTGCCCGGACTTGAGCCGGACGTGAAACTCATGCCCGGCGGCATTCGCGATATCGAATTTCTGGTGCAATGCCTGCAACGGCTGCACGGGGGCCGCGACGACAGCCTTCGGCATGGCGGCACAATCATGGCATTATCGACGCTGCTCGATCGCGACCTGATCTCGGCTACAGAACACTCGCGCCTCTACAATGCCTATGAATTCCTGCGGCATCTCGAGCACCGCCTGCAATTCGAAGACGACCGCCAGACGCATACTTTACCGTCGAATCCACAAGAGCTCGACCGCCTGGCCATGCGAATGCCCGGAGCGTTGCGGCCCGCGGACGGCACGCGGCCGGGTGCGGAATTGTTGCGCGCTTTGAACCAACATTTGGAAAACGTGCAGGCGATCTATGCCAGGATTATTCATGCACAGCGCCCGCTAAGTTATGAGCCATTGCATGCCGTGGTCTTCGACGAGCCGCATGAACTCTCGCCCCCGGCTGATGGGACGTCGACGGGAACCGCGCCCCAGAATGCCGAGAACGTGATTGCGAAGATCAGGCCGCAGGCTTCATTGTTTGCCGACTACCTGAGCCGCAGAGCAACGCTCCGGTCGGCCAGCGCGCTAGAAACAGTATGGGAGGCGCTCGAAAACAGCCCCGAGCAGCTGGCGGACGTGGACCGCGATCCGATGGTTGCCGCTTACCTCGTTCAGGTATTAAACTTGAGCCCGTATTTTACCGAGCAGCTTAAACGCGATATCACGTTGATGGACGAAATTAGCGGCGTGGCGGGCCAGCCGAACCGGCGGGTCGCTTTCGAAGGATTGGCAAGCCCCCTGAACGACATCACGGCCCTGCGGCGATTCTTCGAGCGCGAGATGTTCCGCATTCAAGTGGCGAGCATGTGCGTGCCTGAGCCGGTTTTTCAAACGCTTGACCGGACTTCCGCCCTGGCCGAATTTATGATCGCGAGGGCGTACCGAATCGCACTCGAGCGCGCCCTCGCTCATGCGCGCGGAGAGACTTCAGCCCCCCGGCCTTTTACGGAGCCGGAAAACGAAATGATGGTGGTTGCGCTCGGCCGTCTGGGAATGAGGGAATTCGACTTGGGGTCCGACGCCGATCTATTGTTCATCATTCCCAACTCCGAAGCCGAACGCCAGAAGTTCTGGACCCGAGTGGCCGAGCACGTGGTCGAAATTTTGACTTCATATACGGGAGATGGCCCGGTACTGTCGATCGACACGCGGCTCCGTCCCAATGGCCGCGAGGGCCTGCTGGTTCAAACGGAATCGAAATACACCGATTACTTCGCACATCATTCGGAAGCCTGGGAAGGCATCGCTTACATGAAAGCCCGCGCCGTAGCCGGCGACATCGAGCGCGCCACTACCTTCTTGTGCGAGCTGCAGGAAGTAGACTGGCGGCGCTGGGGTCAGAGCGGCCGTTCGAAGCAGGACCTCAAGCAAATGCGGTTGCGTCTCGAGCGCGAACATGGTGGAGGCGATTTTCTAAAGGCCGCGCCGGGCGGCTATTATGACGCCGACTTCGCGCTCATGTATTTGCGGTTAAAGGGTGCGGGATTATTTTTTAAGACTCTTAATACTCCCGAGCGCATCGATATTGTCGAGAAGATGGGGCACTTAGAGCGGCCGGATGCCGAATTCTTGCAGCGAGCCACCAAGCTCTACAGGGCCGTCGACCACGGCATTCGTATTTCGAGCGGACACGCTCGCGGAAAGCTGCCTAAGTCTCCCTCCGAGCTCGAAACCCTGACCGAACTTGTGGATCGCTGGACGGCGAAATATCCCAGAACCGGTACTCTGGATGAAGAGCTTAAGTCAACAGGAAATTCCATGCGCCAGCTGTTTGAACGCGTGTTCGTGTAGTGGCCGGGCCTGTCCGGCCTTGGGCTTTGGACTACGTACCGAATAATTGAGAGCGGCGTGCTCACGTGCTCGTTTGGGCTTCCGCCAGCTTCTTTCGGCTGAAAGGCCGCGCAAATGCCGTTGGCGGATTATGAGCGCGGGCATCCGCCGCTTTCCGGTATACTTCGATGGCTTTGGCTTTGTCGCCGAGCTTTTCATAAGTCATCCCGATCAAGCATTGGATGAACGCGTCGTTCTGGCCGGCTTTCTGGAGGTCTTCGAGGGCGGTCTTGTAATCGCCGGTATAGAAAGCAATATAGCCGGTCAAATACGGCTGAAAGCGCGCTTGCTGGTCGTATAGTTCCGGGTCCTTCTGCTTCATATCGTCGAGAACGGCCGCGGCGGCTTCGACATGCTTCTCTGCCTCGGCCTTATTGCCGCGCCGGGCGGCGATCCGTGCCTGAGCGTGCTCCCACCGGTAATCCCAAAGGTCTTTGCGCGCGGGCGAAATATCCGGTTCATTTATTCCTATCGAGTGACCTTTTCTATAGAGTTCATACGCAGTATTCAAATCGCCATTATCGAGGCATACCCGCGCGGCTTCATCCGCCATTTCTCCTTCCTCATAGAAGGCATTCGCCGGTGAAACCTTCTCCTGCGTCTTCCAATAGCCGATAACCAGATCTTCATATTCGGCTGTTTTTTTGCAATTGCCTTCGAAGGCCCACGACATCGCCACGGCGCGCTGAGCGTTCGCC
>JBAUZG010000301.1:0-5935 GCA_049585195.1 Bryobacteraceae bacterium
GAGTTTCATGCCCCGGAAGCTCGCTGCCAACCTTACGCCTCATCCTTTCTGGTACAAGCCGCTTCCTTCTCCTCCGAAAGATCCAGAGAAATGGGCTGCGCTGGTTTCGGCTTTTCTTAGTCACTTAATTGACCGGTATGGAAAAGACGAGGTGGAGACCTGGTACTTCGAAGTGTGGAACGAGCCGAACATCGACTTCTGGGATGGGGTTCCGAAACAGCAAACGTATTTCGATTTCTACGACATTACCGCTCCGGCTGTGAAAAAGGTGGATGCCCGTCTTCGCGTTGGCGGACCGGCGACGGCGCAGTCCGCCTGGATAAGTCCTTTCCTAGCGCACTGCTTAAGCAAGCACGTTCCGTTCGATTTTGTATCGTCTCACATCTATGGGAATGAGAAATCGGAAGATGTGTTTGGCAGGCATGTCGATATCAGCCAGAGGGACATGGTGGGCCGCGCGGTCCGCAAAGTCTATGACGAGGTGAAAGCTTCTGGCGCTCCGGAGACACCCATCATTTGGTCTGAATACAACGCAACCTATATGAACCGGACGGATACGACGGATAGCGCTTTCATGGGTCCATGGCTTGCTAACAATATTCGCGAGTGCGATGGATTGCAACTCATGATGTCGTACTGGACGTTTTCAGATGTCTTCGAGGAGCAAGGGGTCATCAAAACGCCATTTTTTGGCGGGTTTGGCCTGATTGCGGAACGTGGCATCCCGAAAGCCGCTTTTCGCGCCTTCGAGCTGCTCCATGCGTTAGGCAGCCGGCGGATGGAAAACCCCTCGGAGAATGCGTTGGTGACCAAAACCGATGATGGAACTATTGTTCTGGCGCTCTGGAACTATGCCGATCCGGGCCAGACTGGGCCGCCTAAGTCATTCCGCTTGCAGCTGAAAAACATGACCGGAAGTTCGTACAAAATCCGCATTCTCGATCCGGAGCACGGCTCGTCGATCGACAAATGGATCTCGATGGGGAGCCCTAACTATCCCACGCTTGCGCAGATTGAAGAACTGAAGAAAGCGTCCGACCTCCCTGCGGCTACCGAACACCAGGTAAGCGAACCAATCGAGCTTAAGGGCGATGCGCTGGCTCTTGTCGAACTAACTGTAGCCAAGACTACCTGAAAAATTTTCAATGCGGGAGTGCTGGGAAAATCCAGCGCAAAACGGCATCAAAGCGATCGGCCCACGCGGCTTCGTTGTGGCCGGCTCCGTTGAACTCGCAATAATGTAGATCATCTCCCTCGATCCACTTTCGCCGGATGAGCGCATCGCGCAAGAGACGCGCGTCTTCGACAATCTGCTGGGGTGAATCACCCTCATTCGTTCCCGTATCAAGCCAGATGCGTGGGTGCACGCGCACGCGGTATTCGTCGACCATGCGAACGATGGCGCGATCGTCCCACCAGACTGAGGGAGACAGGGCCGCTACGTGGCCGAAAACTCTTGGATAGTCGAGAGCGCAAACGAGCGAGGCGAGGGCGCCTAACGACGAGCCGCCAACGGCCGTGTCTTTTGCGGCCTTTTGAGTGCGATATTCACGATCGATGAAGGGCTTAATCTCGCGGACCAGCATTTGAGCATAGCGCTCGGCCTTGCCGCCTTTGCGTAGCCGCCGGTCGCGCGTGGGAGTGTATTCAGAAATCCGGCGAACGCCGGCGTTGTAAATGCCAACGATAATAAGAGGCCGAATGGCACCCCCTGCAATCAACCAGTCGGCCGTGACGCCGGCATGCCAGTCTTGTCCCGCAAACGCGGTCGCGGGATCGAACAGGTTCTGCCCGTCCTGAAGGTACAGAACTGGATAGCGCTCGCGCGACGATTCGTATCCTCGGGGAAGATAGACCGCGAGATCGCGGCGGCTCTGCAAGTAACGGGAAGCGAAACGGGCATGGATGCGAATGCTTATACTGGATCTACTCAAAGCTGTCTATTCGCCCAATGCGCCGGGACTACATTAAGTGGTACAGTCCTTCTCTTTATCGTGACATGGAGCTGCTGGCTTACGGCGACAGAGGCTTTCCCGTGGTCGTGTTTCCGACTTCAGGCGGCCGTTTCTGGGAATATGAAGAGCGCGGGATGATCCACACTCTCTATCCGAAGATCGAGCGCGGCGAATTGCAGGTCATCGCGGTAGACACCATCGACCGGGAATCGTTTTATAACCGCGCAATTCATCCCGCCGACAGGATGCACCGGCAGAATGAGTTTGACGCATACTTTCAGTTGGAGCTCGCGCCGTTTGTTCGCGATCGCACAAGCTGGCCTCGGATGGCGACTACGGGTTGCAGCCTGGGCGGCTACCATGCCATCAACTTTGCGCTCCGCCATCCTGGCATTGTGACGTATGCGGTCAGCATGTCGGGCGGCTTCGACATACCAAAGCGCTTTCTGAACGGGCACTACGATCAGAACGCCTATTTTCACTCGCCGCTAGACTATTTGCCGGGCCTGACGAACACGTGGTATCTCGATCAATTCCGCGGCAACTACTATGTCCTCGCAACCGGACAATTCGATCCACTGCTGGACCAAAGCGTCAGGCTAGCGGGCATCATGGGATCAAAAGGCATCCCGCATGTTCTAGATATTTGGGATGGTTTTGGACACGATTGGCCCTGGTGGCATGGAATGGCGGCGAAGTTCTTTATGTGACGAGAGGTGTGAGTTTTTATGGCAAAAATTGGCGTTCTCTACGGCATGGAAGAATCGTTCCCTCCAGCCCTGGTCGACCGGATCAACCAAATCGCCCCGCGAGGCGTTGTCGCGGAACATCTGAAGACGGGCGAGACGCGCATGGCTCAACCCGCGGGTTACGACTTGATTGTGGACCGCATCTCGCACGACATTCCGTTCTACCGCTCCTATTTAAAGAATGCCGTGCTTACCGGAACTGAGGTCATCAACAATCCATTCTGGTGGAGCGCCGACGACAAATTCTTCAACTATTCGTTGGCTGCAAAGTTGGGCGTCGCCGTTCCACGAACAGTCCTTTTGCCCCATAAGGAACACCCGCCGGGCACCACCGATCGTTCCATGCGCAACCTTCAATTTCCGCTGAATTGGGACAGTATCTTCGAATACGTTGGTTTTCCGGCGTTCCTGAAACCACACGATGGCGGCGGTTGGAAGAACGTATATCACGTCCATTCGCCTGAAGAGTTTTTCAGAGCCTACGATGAGAGCGGGCGGCTCTGCATGACTCTGCAGGCCGCAGTCAAGTTCGATCAATATTTCCGCTGCTATGTGATCGGACAGAAGAAGGTTCATGTGATGAGATACGATCCGGGACAGCCGTTCCACTTCCGATACGTAGCGGGAAATCCGCCGCCGGATCGAGCGCTCGCGGAACGCATTGTGCGCGATTCAATCACTCTGTGCCGCGCGCTGGGCTATGATCTGAACACGGTTGAATTTGCCGTGGAAGACGGCGTTCCCTATGCCATCGATTTTATGAACCCCGCTCCGGACGCGGGGCTCGAGTCGGTTGGCCCCGCCAATTTTCAATGGATCGTGGACGCGGTGGCTGAGCTTTCCATCGATCGCGCAACGCGGCATTCGAGCGCTGCGCAAGCGGACGTTTGGTCGAGTTTCCTCTTTTCCAGGCAGGCCGTATCGGAAGCGGCAGGCTCATAGAGCCGAGGGGGTTTTCCATGGCGGCTACGTTGAGCGGATCTCGACCCAGCCTCGATATCGGAATCGAGGAAGAGTACCAGACGATCGATCCCGATACTCGCGATCTCCGGTCGCACATTCATGCAGAGATTGTGCAGAAGGGCAAGACTCTGCTGGCCGAACGCGTGAAGCCCGAAATGCACCAATCGGTGATCGAAATCGGCACCGGCGTTTGCAGAAATATCAAAGACGCCAAGCGCGAAATTATCTCCATCCGGCGCGAGATCGTAAAGCTGGCGCGTAATCACGGCCTGCGCGTCGCGGCCGGCGGCACTCACCCGTTCGCCAAATGGAGCCAGCAGGAAATTTATCCCGATGAGCGCTACCGCACCATCGTCGAAGACATGAAAATGGTGGCGCGTGCCAATCTAATTTTCGGGCTGCACGTTCATATTGGAGTGGAAGACCGGGAAACGGCCATTCAAATTATGAACGGCGCGCGATATTTTCTGCCGCACCTGCTCGCGCTTTCGACAAATTCTCCATTCTGGCAGGGCATGGACACGGGCCTGCGGTCGTATCGCTGCAAAGTGTTCGATAAATTCCCCCGAACGAACATCCCCGACCTGTACAGCAGTTGGGCGGAGTTCGATCAATACGTGAACCTGCTCATCAAGACAAACTGCATCGACGACGCCAAGAAGATCTGGTGGGATATCCGGCCGCATCCGCATTTCCCGACGCTTGAATTTCGAACCTGCGACATCCCGATGCGCGTGGAAGAAACGATAGCCATCGCGGCGTTGTGCCAGGCGATTATCGCCAAGCTATACCGCCTTCACCGCCAGAATCTGAGCTTCCGTCACTACAACCGGGCGCTCATCATGGAGAACAAATGGCGCGCCGCGCGGTACGGGCTCGATGGCAAGCTGATCGATTTCGGAAAGCAGCGCGAAGTGCCGGTTCGCGATTTGATCCGCGAAATTCTGGAATTTGTCAGTGAAGAAGTTGGCGAACTGGGAAGCGCCGAAGAGTTGAGCTACATCGGCAAGATTCTCGAAGAAGGCTCGGGCGCCGACCGGCAACTGAAGGTTTTCGCGACGACAGGCGATCTCCGCAAAGTAGTGGATTTCATGATCGACGAGACAGAACGCGGCCTGAGCGAAGAGACTATCGAGGGTGAGCATGGAGGATATGAAGCAAGGGCTTCTGCACAGCCCGGATAGACCGGAGTATCAGCCGGGCGCGCGAAACGCCATAGAAAGCTGTCTGCGAATTCAGCCGGACGAAAAGGTGACGCTGATCACCGATGACGCTTGCTTCGAAATCGGTGCGAGCCTGGCGCATGAACTCGACCGGCGCGGCCTGCGCTATTGCGCCTGGATTCTCGAGCAGCTTTCGCCGCGGCCTCTGACCACCATGCCCCAGCCGGTTCTCGACGACCTCGAAACCAGCCAGGTCAGCCTGTTCGCTGTCCGTGCGCAACCGAACGAACTGCCCGCGCGAATGCAGATGACCGATGTCGTAAACCGCCGGAAAATGCGGCACGCGCACATGGTTAACATCAATCGCCGGATCATGCTCGAAGGGATGAGAGCGGACTTCGAGGAAGTCGACCGCATCAGCACTCAGGTGTGGCAAATGGCGAGCGCGGCGAAAGAAATTAGGGCGACAAATCCGGCTGGAACTAACATCACGGGCCGCTTTTCTCCGCATTTGAAATGGTTAAAAACCAGCGGCATTATCAGTCCTCACAAATGGGGAAACCTTCCCGGCGGCGAAACGTTCACAACTCCCGAACGCGTGGATGGAACGTTCGTTGTCGACGGCGTAGTGGGCGATTACCTCTGCGAGAAATATGGCGATCTACGCGAGACGCCGCTAACGATTGAGATCGAGAGCAGCCGGTTGAAGCAGGCGCGTTCCAGCAACAAACAACTCGAAGAAGAGTTCTGGAACTACTGCCACACGGATGAAAACAGCGACCGCGTCGGTGAATTTGCGATTGGTACGAATATCGCCGTGCACGACGTAATCGGCAACATTCTGCAGGACGAAAAGATTCCGGGAATCCATATCGCTTTCGGCAATCCGTACGGAGCACATACGGGAGCCGGCTGGTATTCCTCAACGCACATCGACGTAGTGGGCCGCGATTTCGATATCTGGATCGATGGCCTCCAAATCATGCAACGCGGAGCGTTTCTGCTTGATTCCCTCGTACCGGCAGCGCTTTAACGAGGGGTGGTCGGCGGAGAAATACACGCGCTTTCTCGACCTAATTGGACAGTGCTGCGGCGAAGCGCCGCC
>JBAUZG010000302.1:0-9501 GCA_049585195.1 Bryobacteraceae bacterium
TCCTCGTAGGTAATGGGCCAATCGTCGCCATATCCGTCGTGCGAAGCAGCCTTCAAATCGAGCGAGCTAAAGCGATAACACTGACGTCCCCAGCTCAAGCTGCGGCCGCCCAACACCCGCTGGCGAATCCAGCGAAACGGCTTATCGCTAGACTGTACATACGGATTTTCGAAATCGTTAACGAACCACCGGTAGTTGTACTCGTTGCAGGCCGGGCAGAGGCTCTGTATGGGGCGATCTTTCAAAACCTCTTTCGAAAGATTGAGATACGCCACATCCCATGGATTCTTGTGTTCGGTGAAATCCCTCGGTGTAATGTTCTTGCCGGCCTCGAGCAAAGCCACGCGCATTCCGCCTTCGGTCAGTTTCTTGGCGGCCCAGCCTCCAGTGGCCCCGGAGCCAACGACCACGGCATCGAATGTGTCCATGCTTCTCACCTTCGCGTGTACCTATTCATTACAGCACCGCCTCGGCTGCGGCAACTCCAGCCAGTTCATCCAGTTGCAGCGCTTTCCGGAATGTCGCGGCTTTCCCACGCAACATACGGCGTATCCTAAACGTCAGAATATAAACATCAGGGCACATGCGATTTGGATTGTTTCCCATTCTCTGTCTGTTGAGCGCGGCGCTCTTCGCCGGACAGACGATTAACAGCAGCCAGCTTCTCGATTTCGTCCGTTCTTCCCTGGCGCTCAAGTATAACGACGGCAAGATCGCCGACTACGTCAAAAAGGTCACGCTAACCGATAAACTCGATCGAAAAACCGTTGAGAGCCTCGAAGCACAGGGAGCCGGGCCCAAAACTATCAAAGCTCTCGAGGATCTCTGCGATCAGACCGCGAATATGAAAAGCTCGAACCCGCCTGCCAACGGCCAATCCGGCACAGCCCCGTCCAGCGGTTTGAGCGCTTCCATGACGAATGAAGTGAAACAGCCGCCTCCGCCCAGTTCCATCGATCAGAAAAAAATCCTGGACGCGATGGCGAATTATGCGAATACCTACACGGAGAATCTTCCCAATTACCTGTGCGTCGAGGTGATTAAGCGCTACGTAAGCTTCGATGGCGGCCAAAACTACCGGTTCGACGACAAAGTGATGGCGAAGCTCAGCTATAACGGCGGTCAGGAGACCTACAAGGTCTATCTTGTGAATAACCAGATGGTCGATACCGATCTGAACAAAATCGGCGGTGCAAGATCGAGCGGCGAATTCGGAAGCCTGATGAAGAGCTTGTTCGCCAAAAAGAGCCAGGCTGAGATTGGCTGGGACCACTGGGCGCGGCTCGGGTCTAACGTGGTAGCAATTTTTAACTACTTCATCGACAGCGGTCATTCCGATTTCATGTTGGATTATGAAAACGGCGCTCAGCGCATCTACACCGCGTACAGGGGCCTCATCTACGCCGATCCGTACACGGGCGTTATCAGGCGGATCAAATTCCAGGCCGTCGATATACCGGCCGATTTCCCGATTAGACAAGCGGACACGATTCTCGACTACGGCGACCAAAAGATCGGAGACAACACGTATATTCTTCCGCTACGCGCCTACGTCACAATGGCCGGTCCGCGCAATGTACATGTAAAGAACGACGAGACGTTCACTCTGTATCAGAAGTTCGGAACCGAGTCGAACATCACGTTCTCAAAGGATGTGATTCCCGACACAAATTCCAAACCAGCCGAGCCTACTGAAGACCCTGTGATGAAGGGCTTGCCTCCGCCGCCACCCAAGTAAGCGCGGTGAGTGTTCCATGCGTTTCACGTTTCGATTGCTTCCCATCCTCTGTCTATTCAGCGCGGCGCTTTTTGCCGGAGAAACATTGAATAGTAGCCAGCTCGTCGATTTTGTCCGTTCTTCTCTGGCTCTGAAATACGACGACGGTAAGATTGCCCGCGAGTTGAAGGGCATCAAATTAACCGATAAGCTCGATCAAAAAACGGTTGAGAGCCTCGAAGCGCAGGGAGCAGGACCCAAAACAATCAAAGCTCTCGAGGAGCTTCGCGATGAGACGGCAAATATCAAGAGCTCGGGTTCGGCAAACGACCTCAGCTCGTCCATGACGCCCGAATTCAAACAGCCGCCCACGCCCGATTCCGCCGCGCAGAAAAAGATTCTGGACGCAATGCGGAACTATGCCAACACCTATACGCAGAATCTCCCCAATTACCTCTGCGTTCAAGTAACTGCGCGGTATAAGAGCTTCGACGGCGGCCAGAACTATCGCTTCGAAGACAAAATCGCGGCAAAGGTCAGCTATAACGATGGCCAGGAGAAGTATAAGGTCTATCTGGTGAACGGCAAAATGGCCGATACCGACATGGAAAAACTAGGTGGCGCACGATCGAGCGGCGAGTTTGGAAGCCTGATGAAAAGCCTATTCGCCGAGAAAAGCCAGACGCAATTTGGTTGGGAAAAATGGGCCAGGCTAGGCCCGAACGTGGTCGCGGTTTTCAACTATTCCATCGACAGCGCTCATTCCGATTTCATGTTGGATTACGATAATGGCGCCGAACGCACAATCACGGCATATAAGGGACTCATCTACGCGGACGAGGATACAGGCGTTATCAGGCGCATTACAATCGAGGCCGTAGATGTTCCGGCTGGATTTCCGATTCGAGAATCGAACTGGATTCTCAATTACGGCGATCAGAAGATCGGGGACAACACCCATATTCTTCCCCTGAGCGCCTTTGTCACCATGGTCGGTCCAAACAATGTCCACACCAAGAACGACGAAACGTTCAAGCTGTACCAGAAGTTTAATGCCGACGCGGTAATACAGTTCTCGAAGGAGGACTTACAGCCTGACGCAAACTCGAAACCTGCTGATGCCGGCGAAGATCCGGTCATGAAAGGCCTGCCTCCGCCGCCGCCGAAGTAAGCGCGGCAAGAGTTTCTTCCATCACGCGCGCGGAATTGCCCGCTCGCGCCTTGACCAGGTGAATCGGTCCTGGACCTGTGGGCCGCCAGCGCTCAAATGTCCGTTCGCACGCATAACCGGCGAATACAACGACCAACGGAACTCCGCTAATCGCGGCAACATGCTGGCCTGCTGAATCGTAGCCGAAATAAAGCCGGCTTTGCATGATGTGGCTCGCGAAAGAGGCAAAACTGCCGCGGTGCAGCCGCAGATTTTCAGGACAACCGAGTGCTCCCACCAGCCCGCGAACGCGTGCCGATTCTTCTCCGCCCGCTCCTTCGTCGATGAGCATCCTAGCCCCAAGCGAAACCAGCTTCGAAATGGCCCGGAGCTCCAACTCGTCGCCGATCCGCTTTTCGTCGTTTTCGCCCACGCCCAGGCTGACGGTGATGGCTGCTGTTGTGGGTTTCAACACCGGACGGAGATAGGGCCGGGCATTAGGCATTCCAAAGGTCGCTTCTGCCCATCGTGCCGCTAGCGTAGATAAAGGGAGACTGCTTTCGGCGCCATACGCGCGGCTTTCGAAAAACAGGTAATTTTCTTCATCGCATACAGGAATGAGGCCGAGCTGGGTTAATCGTGAATCGGGATCGATGATGAGCGTGCCTTTCTTATTGACCAACTCGCGCACAGATTCGGACGCGAGCACGCGGTCGCGCAAGCAGCTCGAGCGGCCGTATTGCATCGGCAACTGAGCGATTCCCGGATCTCCCGCGAATAGCTCCAGATTCTTATTGGGTCCAATCAGGCAAATCTCCGCTTCCGGAAAACGCAGCTTTGCCGCATCGAGCAGCACGCTAGTCACAGCCACATCAGCGCCCAGCGTCACCCGTGACAACACGCACACCCGTTCGGGTTTGCCCTGGTAACGGCGTACTCTTCGAACACGCTGGTATCTTTCAATCAGAGTGCCCGCGTCGTAGCCCGGAAGCACCCTCGCCACAACAGAGGCAAACAGTTCCGCGTAACTCTGTGCCGCCGCCGGTTCGAAGAGATCGCAATTCTGTTCAATTACGTCGCGGAAGAACGCGCGGCTTGCCGGCAGGGCTACGCTCGAGTCCGCATCAAGTGCGCGGCGAATCAGATCGTCAAGCTCTGACTCTGAAAACGACGTCACGCACCGCTCAGACGTACTTGGCGATGAGGACACCGAGCCTGCTTCTTGCTTCTTCGGAAATACATTCTTTTCGTGTGAAGATGGCATTCTTTAACGCGCTGCCGCAGGAGCATGTCCGCTCCGCCGGCATATTTTTCACGGCTTCACGTACGATCCGGCGGGCGTTTTCCGCGTTCTTCATCAGGTTGCCAACCACTTGTTCAACCGTCACGGCCTCGTGGGATTCGTGCCAACAGTCATAATCGGTCACCATCGCGAGTGTCACGTAGCAAATTTCTGCCTCGCGGGCGAGCTTCGCCTCCTGCAAATTGGTCATACCGATTATGTCCATGCCCCATTGCCGGTAAACATTCGATTCCGCGCGTGTCGAGAATGCCGGTCCCTCCATACACAGATATGTTCCGCCCTTTTTTGCCGCCACGCTCACTGCCTTGCATGCCTCGGCAGCCACGCTGCTAAGTTGCGGACACACCGGGTCGGCGAAGGTGATATGCGCGACAATCCCGTTGCCAAAAAACGTCGAGACACGGCCGCGCGTGCGGTCGAAAAACTGGTCGGGAATCAAGAACTCGAGCGGCTTGTGCTCTTCCTTTAGCGATCCCACCGCGCTGACGGAAAGAATGCGCTCCACGCCCACCACTTTCATCGCGTAGATGTTGGCCCGGAAGTTCAGGTCGGAAGGCTGAATGCGATGGCCGTTGCCATGACGGGCAAGAAACGCAACCCGCTTTCCTTCGAGCGTGCCAATTACCAAAGGATCGGAAGGGCTGCCGAAAGGGGTTTCAAGCATCACCTCTTCCTGGCCCTCAAAGCCCGGCATCTCATACAGCCCGCTTCCGCCGATAACGCCAATACTTGCTTTCGATGCCAACCCGCGCTGGACCTCCTAAAGTCCTATTGTGCCTGACACCGGGTTCGAACACTTATCCGCTTGCTCACGCGCGCCGTTCAGAACCACGACCGCGAGGGAGATCCCCATGGCCCTGCGGGCCACCAAAGCTGATGAAAGACCGCAAGCCCGGAACCGAGCCGCGACCGCGAGGGAGCGGTCTTCCGCGTGTTTTTCAGAGGAGTGGATTTGGCTGTTTGCAACGAGAATTAGCCCGCCACAGCCGTGATGCGGTCGCCATTTTCCTGCGCCACATTCTCATTGAAACTGTAACCGAATCCCCGAAGTGAACGAATCATCGCCGGGCTCGTTGAATCCAGTTCAATCTTCTGACGCAGCCGGAGAATGTATACATCGACAGTTCTATCCGTAACGGCCCTATCGTGCCCCCAGACGGCGTCGAGCAGTTGTTCCCGGCTAAAGACAACCCCCGGCCGGCTCATCAGGAATTCCAGAAGCCGGAACTCGGTCGCCGTCAGCGATAGCGGCTGATTGTCCAGCCGCACGCGGCAGCTGCTGCGATCCAGCTCCAATTTCCCCGCCTTTAGTAACCGCGAAGCGGTCTGCTGCCCCCGGAACTGAATCTTGATTCGCGCAATCAGCTCGCGGATGAAGAAGGGCTTGACGATGTAATCGTTCGCGCCCAGCTCGAGCCCCACGATGCGATCAGTTTCCGATGCGCGGGCGGTGAGGAAAATGACTGGGACATGAGCCAGCTCCGGGTGCATTCGAATTCCCTTACAGATATCGAGGCCGTCTGAGTCGGGCAGCATGATGTCGAGAAGAATGAGGTCAGGACGCTCGCGCCGGCACAGGTCAATTGCACCCTTACCGGTTTGTGCCCCAACCATGCTAAATCCTTCTTTTTCAAGGTTATATTTCAGGAGAGCGAAGAGATCGGCATCGTCTTCGATTAGTACGATTTTTTTCATATAGGCCCTCACCAGCCTGTAACAATTGCTCAATGACACTTTATCCCGGCCATTGTTACAACCGAATGAACGAACTGTGGCGAAGCCGTCACAACGGAATTCTGTTCGCGGGAAACTACGAGTTTTGTTTAGCGATATCGTAAGGTTGGAGGGATCTTTCTCTACCTGGACGTAAAAATGCTCTACGACATAGCCGCCGCCGCGAGTGCCACGAACTCGACCATCACCCTCCACGCGACCGATAATGTTGCCATTGCGCGGGTTGCGCTCAGCCCCGATCAGCCAATAGAAACAGGCAACTCGATTTTTACGGTCCGGCAGCCGATACCGGCAGGGCATAAGATTGCCACGCGCGGGATCGCGGCCGGCAGTCCCATCTACCGTTACGGCGAGATCATCGGCTTTGCGAAGGAAGCCATTATGCCTGGCGATCACGTCCATACGCACAACCTGGCATTCGCCGAGCTCGACCACCACGACACGAAAGTTCAGGATCGAGGCACGTGGGAACCGCGTAAATCAACCGAATCGTTTCTCGGCTACTTACGCCAAGATGGCCGCGTTGGAACGCGCAATTACATAGCCGTTGTTGCCGCGAGCAATTGCGCGGCACATACCTCAGAGCTGATTTCCTCTAGCTTCGCCGATTGGAAGCTACCGGAGAATATAGATGGCATTGCGGCGTTTCCGCACGGTGAAGGCTGCGGAATGGCGATTGGGCCCGATACGCAGCAGTTGCAGCGAACGCTCGAAGGCGTGCTGGCTCATCCGAACGTATCTGCGGCCGTAATTCTTGGGCTGGGATGCGAAGTCAACCAGATTGACCATTACCTTGGGCGGGAAGGGAATGGCTACGTCCCACCCGAGGGGCTGGTCGGCTTGACGCTTCAGGAGTCCGGCGGCACGCGAGCGGCTGTCGAAGCTGCGCGTGAACAGATCAAGCGGCTGATCGACATGGCTGCCGCGCAAAAGCGAACCCAATTACCGGCATCGGCAATCACACTTGGCTTGAATTGCGGCGGCTCCGATTCGTTTTCGGGAATTACTGCTAACCCCGCTCTAGGATATTGCAGCGATTTACTTGTAGAGCAAGGAGCTACGGTGGTGCTTGCGGAAACAACCGAAATCTTTGGCGCCGAACACCTGCTATTCCGCCGCGCCCGGAATGAACAAATCGCCAAAAAGCTCTTGGATTGCGTCGCAGGCTACAAAGCCTATTTACGCCAATTCGGAGGCAGCTTCGACGACAATCCATCGCCGGGTAATAAGGCTGGCGGGCTGACCAACATTCTCGAGAAATCGCTCGGCGCGGTAGCGAAAGCGGGCACTTCGACGCTCGAAGACGTGGTCGGGTACGCGGAGCGGATTCAGTCGAAAGGCTTCGTCTTCATGAACACGCCTGGGCACGACCCGGTCTCGCTCACAGGCCTAGCGGCCGGCGGAGTCAACCTGATTGCTTTCACCACAGGCCGCGGGAGCGCCATCGGATTCCCGACGATACCGGTTCTGAAGATCTCAAGCAATTCAAACACGTACCGCCGCATGACGGACAACATGGATATCAACGCCGGCCGTATCGCGGATGGCGAAGCAACTGTCGAAGAGATTGGCCTCGAGATATTTCAAAAGTTGCTGCGAGTGGCTTCGGGCGAGCGCACCCGCGCTGAACTACTCGGCCACCACGAATTTGTGCCGTGGCGCATCGGCCCGGTACTATAGAAGCCGGGCGCTATTCGAGTTCGGCGAAAATATCGGCGATTCGGACCTTCAGATCGCCTGCGTGTAACTCGTCACGGGCGATTGTGAATTGATTCCCGCCGTGATACTCGATGCACTCCCGCGTATTGGGATCGACGATCCAAACATGCTCAATGCCCCAGTCGTGATAGCGCTGAGCCTTTGTGATGAGTCCAGATTGCTCAGGCAATACAACTTCGACCACGAGCAGAGCGGGTGGAAGCAAATAGCCGTTCGGAGCCTCCTGAATCGGAGGCAGCACCGCAACAACATCCGGTGTCATATAGTTTCGATCGGACCGCTCGGCGGTTTCGGGTTGCGCAACCGACCACTCTGGTAGAGCTTGTCCGCCCAGAGGTTTAACTTGCTGGCGAAGAAGCAGGAACAAATTGCCTTGAACCTTCGCGTGTTTTTTTGTCGGCACTGACCGTTCCACCCAGCGGCCATCGATGCGCTCGAAACGGCTATCGTCCCTGTATTCTGGCGCAGGTTGAGTTGGGATTGGTTGCGTCGACATCCGGTGGCCTCCCGTCAACATTTTACATTGCTGATACGCTAAAGTTTCCTCCCCCATACGATCGCTGCATGGATTTTGTCGAGCACCTGAAATCTCGCCTCGATATTGCCGACGTGGTCGGCCACTATGTGCGGCTGAAGCGAAACGGGGCCAGCGCAAGCCTGGTGGGTCTGTGTCCATTCCATAGCGAGAAAACGCCGTCGTTCAATGTGCACACCGTCCGCCAATTCTATAAATGCTTTGGCTGCGATGCGAAAGGTGACTTGATTAACTTCGTCATGGAGATTGAGGGCGTCGAGTTCTGGGATGCCCTCAAGCTCCTGTCGGAACGCTATGGCATTCCTCTTCCCGAACGGAAACAAGACCGCGATCCAAAGACCCGGTTGCGGGACGCGCTTTTCGAGATGCAGGAGATTGCCGCGTGCGCATTCGAAGAGAACTTGCATTCGCCCGCCGGAGCCGAGGCCCGCCGCTACCTCGTCGAGCGAGGCTTAAGCGCCGACACGATTCGCGAATTCCGGTTGGGGCTGGCCGATGCGCGGGGACAGCAACTCGTGCAGCAGCTACGAAAATTCGACGTCGATTTGCTCGGCAAGTCGGGGCTTGTCAGCCGGCGTCAGGACGGTTCCGGTTTTTACGACAGGTTCCGGAACAGGTTGATGTTCCCAATTCATAACGAATTCGGCAAGGTGATCGGATTCGGGGGCCGCGCTCTATCCGATGAAGACAAGCCTAAGTACATCAACTCAGAGGGGACGGAAATCTACCAGAAATCGCACGTTCTGTATAACATCCACCGTGCCAAGGCGCAGGCGCGCAAAACGGACCGTATGATCCTGGTCGAAGGCTACATGGATGTGATTGGCGTTTGGCAAGCGGGCATTGCCAATGTTGTTGCAAGCTGTGGCACTTCGCTCACCAACGAACAAGTCCGTCTCATCAAGCGCCATATCGCCCAAATGGACGCCGGCGCCGGCCAAGTTATTGTGAATTTCGATCCGGATGCCGGAGGCGCGCGCGGTGCCGAGCGATCCATTCACCTGCTGCTAAGCGAAGGGCTCCGGGTGAAGGTATTGATGTTTCCCGCCGATACCGATCCGGACGAATTCATTCAGAAAAATGGACCAGAGCAGTATCTGCAGCTCACGCAACAGGCGCCATCCTACTTTCATTGGTTGATTGACCGGGCCAAGGAGCGATTCGATAGCGAGTCCGCCGAGGGGCGCGCCGCCGCGCTTCAGTCGATATGGCCGGTACTTCAGCGAGTGCACGACAAGGTGGAACGCAACGCGTTGATCGAGGAAGTGGCTGGACGTTTCAACTTGGATGTCCAATTGATTCGCGATCAGTTCCGCCAGTCGAGCGCGAACCTGGCAACCATC
>JBAUZG010000303.1:0-46207 GCA_049585195.1 Bryobacteraceae bacterium
CGATCTGGTCGGGAGGCGGCGTGTACGCCATCGAAAACACCTGATTTTGCGGCCTCACGTACCGCTCAGGATGGCGGTGACAGTTCAGGCACCACTCCATGGTCAGCGGCGCCGCCTGCCACATCAATGGCATCTTGTCCACGCGCCCATGGCACGTTGAGCAACCGATGCCGTGATGCACGTGGATACTGTGATCGAAGTAGACGAACTCAGGCAGGTCATGTACCCGAGTCCACTCAATCGACTTGCCGGTCCGGTAGCTCTCGCGCACTGGCTCGAGCATCGGGCTGGTCGCCCACATCTGCGAATGGCAGTTCATGCAAATCTTTGTCGCCGGAATATTCGCAAACGAAGAATTCTCGACTGTTGTGTGGCAGTAGCGGCAATCAAGGCCTAACCCGCCCACGTGATGTTCATGACTGAAAGGGACAGGCTGTTCCCGTGGAACGTCCTGCATCATCTCGTACGGCGATCGCACGATCAGATATCCAAGCCAGCAGACCAGCACAAGAAGGGAGACAATTCCAAGAACTGTGAACCTTGCGAACGTGTTGGCGCTTCTTGAAAAGAACTGGGCCATCAGAAGTGAGCCTTGCTCGGGCTGGCCATCTTATCCGTCTATTTCTAAGAGCTAGTTGACCAGCAAGTTCTCCCTCAAGATTGAGCCGGGCCGAGATCGCTTTTCTGTGCCTTTAGTCACGAATTGTTACACGTGACCGTAGCTCTCGATTTTCTACGTGCCCGAGTCCGTGACAAAACGCACGGGCTTAGACAAACATCGAGAGCGACCATGGGTGTGGGTAATAACGCATGGACTACAAGCACTCCTCACGCCCGCAGCCAGCACTAATACGGGCGAAGGGGTTCCAATGCGGGCTTTCGCGCCCGAATTTGTCAGGCAATATTACCGCGCAATTTTACCTAGTTACATCCACTTGCAGTAGGGGGAGAATTAGGCGCCGCTTGGACATTCGGCGCTCATAAACACGTCTTACTTATAGAGGGGTGCAGCTGTATGTATGTGTGCTCGCTCCGTTCAGCGCGGAACCGCTCCGCGCGGCAAGGCGAGGAGCTTGTCGTTCAGCGGTTCGATATGGGCAGTTTAGGATTCGTGTCCGTGGATGATCTTGAGCAGCTAAAGCAGAAAGAATATGGTGCTTGGGAAGAACTACTGGGTTGGCTGTTTCCAATATCCATGAATATAACCAGGGTTTGCGTTCAACCGGGAGCCCATTTGCTGCTCACCAATGTGCCTCGAAACGTGCAACAAGCTCTCGAGATTGGAGCATCTGAAGAAGTCGTCTTTCGCCAGATTTCCGGTCGAGACTATTCCTATCGCGCTGCGTTGATGCTTCCTGACGGCACCCAAGTACTCGTACAGGACTTATGTGAAGGCGTTCGAGCGACTGTCCTATGCCTCCCGGCAGATGCTTCCGCGCACAAACAAGGGGAACTGCAGCTCGCCTCCTAAGATCGTTTGCGCCCGCTCCGCCCTGCGTCGCGCCCCCGCAAGTTCTCAGAGGTTGGTTACACGGAAATGTAAGGAATGCATTTTTTTCGGTTTCAAACCGACCGCGTGTATTGCGACACCCGTGTATATTGCGACTCCCAAAACCTCGCGGGTAGTGCTATTATTTCCGTGCCCCATGCCATCTTGTGCACTACGGACGAGTGTTGACAAGATCGCAGTGCTTCGGGGAACGGACGTCCTCGGAAGTTTGACGGACGATCTCTTGAAGAAGATTGCCGGGTTCGCGTTTGTCAGACATTTGGAGCGCGGTCAAGTTCTGTTTTCCGAACACGAGAGAGCCTTAGGGTTGTACGTGGTCGCCAGCGGTGAGCTTCGATCTACCCGGCAAAATGCGGACGGTCGCGAGCAGGTGCTATCGACCGAGAGGGCTGGCGCGATTCTCGCGGCAGTTCCGGTTTTCGATGAAGGCAAGTTCTTCAGCACGATGGTTGCCGACGCAAGGACAGAGGTCCTTTGCATTGAAAAACGCTACGTCTGCACGCTTTGCCGTGAGCACCCGGAACTGTTGTGGAATCTAGCCAGCGCCCTTGCGCGCAAGGTCCGGCAATACGCTGAGCTGATCGAAACACTGGCGCTGCAAAACGTGGAGCAACGAGTCGCTCGATATCTCCTAACCGTAGCCCAAGAGAGAGGAGCGCGGTTAGGGAATGGGTATACGTTTGAACTTACGTGGACTAGGGGCGAAATTGCAATCCGGCTCGGCTCTACGCGCGAGGTAGTCTCCCGGTCCCTCAGCCATCTGGACACTAGCGGATTAATTCACCTCGAGGGTAGGAGACTTATTACCGTGCCCGACGTGCGAAAGCTAAGCGTCTTCGCCGGAGCCGAATGTCAATTTGGTGAGGTGGCGCTGGGCTCTGAGATATCGTTGGAAATGCGGTGATGCCGAGCAAAGAAGAGGAAGAGGCAGGCTGAACGGTGTCAGGAGAGCCGGGATGCAGGAAGGGGCTGGGCACGGACGCTCACGCGCCGGCGGTTCCAGAGTGCTCATCCATCCACAGCGGTGGAATTAGAAATCAAGCCGAAGGCTGGCCTGCGCTCTTCTTGCATTTGTGCCATCAGGGAATCCGCCGGATGCGTTGCCGATGCCCAGACCAGCGACCGGATAGATGACGCCGTGCCCTTTGGTCGAATTTCCTGTCCACGCGGCGTCGTAGCCAGTGGTGTTAGCGCCCGTGTAAGTCACGGTATTGCTCAGATTGAAGACCTCAAAAGCGAGCGTAGTTTTGAAACGGTCACTAAATGAGAGAATCTTTGAAAGCCGGACGTCTACTCGCGTCGTGTCATTCGGTAGACGCAAGGTACTAACTCCGAGCCACGGAACAGCGTTCGTTCCGTTGAATCCGGTTAGGTAACCGTTGTTTTCGAGTCCCGGGTAATTCGACAGAACCGTAATTGTTTCCGTAAGCGGCAATGGAGTTGCAATGGTGGTGATCGTGGCCAATTGCCAGCCATTAGCGCCGTAACGCGCCCAGAGGCTCGAGCCATGCGAGAACGTGGGATTCCAAACCCAATTAATCACCAGACGTTGCCGCTGATCGAGGCTGGATGTACCCTTTATTCCTGAATAGTTGCCGTTGTAAAGCGTTGCGCTGGGCGAACTGTAAAACTCATTGCTACTGACCCCGCCAAGGTTCGTATCGATAGCATGAGACCAGGTATAGGCGAGACTGGCCTGGAGACCTTGCGCGAGGCGGCGCTCTATCTGAACCGAGAGGGCATTGTAGTAACTGTTGCCGCCGTTGTCGACTTCGTAAATGTGGTTGAAGGAAGTGTTTAAGCGGTCAACGCTAAGGTACACTGGCGTTGTGTAAGAGCCCACCACCGGGCCATTCTGCGCGCTCAGGATAGAGTAAGTAACACTTGTGGGCGGCACAACCGGCTGATTTACGTCGCGGACCGACATGAACTGAGCGCCGCGAGACCACAGATAGCTGACCGTCATGCTCATATTAGACGAGAGCTGTTGCTGAATGCCAAAATCCGCCTGTTGTGTATATGGCGTGCGAAGGTTTGGCGCCGCAAATTGGATGTTGGCAGCGCCGGATGCTTGCAATCCGCTCGAGCTGCTTAATAACCCAGGGAAGCTCGGAAGCGTAATGCCAGCAGGCGGTGAACTCGGCTGGATTGTATATGACTGCGTATAATTATTGTTCGCGCTCCAGAGTGTTTGAATCATAGCCGTGTCGTATCGCGAGTAATAAATACCGTATCCGGAGCGAACTACAGTCCGGTCCTGATTCATGCTCCAGGCGAATCCGATGCGTGGCGCGAAGTCCAAATTGTCTTGTGCAATCTTGCCCGTCTGGGGAAACAATTGGTTCACATATCGAGAGGGCGGTTGAGGCAGAAAGTTCTTCTCGTAACGAAGTCCGTAATAAAGGGTAAGATTCGGGCGGATGCGGTACTGGTCTTGCGCGTACACATCGATCTCCGGCAGCGTCGTATCAATGATCGGATTCCCAAACGTCTGGCTGAAACTGGAGTAGTCGGTTCCTCCGTGGCTGTAATCAAGAGCAAAGGCGTTCGCGCTCGCGAACGAGTAAGAACCATTTCCGTTATTCAGCTCGTTGTAGTAGTCCTCTGTACTCATAAAATCGACGCCGAATTTGAAGTTGTGTCTTCCTGCTGTATAGCTCAAATTGTCGGCAAACTCATATCGGTTTTCGCTTGGGTCGATTCGCGGAAGATAATTTGCGAAGCCAATGGACTGACCAGCCACGCTCAGCGAAATAGTCCCGATGTTCGGATTGATGAGCGAATTGTTGATCGAATCCGCCTGGCGATCTTTGAACCACCCGAAGCGCGCTTCGTTCACCATGGTGCCGTTAGGAGTGTAGGTCCAGGCGGCGCGGGCGTTGCGAACGTTGACGTCGTCGTTGCCGTTGCTGTTAAAAGCCCCACCGCTTGTGACAACCGCTCCGGTTTGAATCCCGTTTGGGGAAAAAAAGTGCACATAATTCAAATCGAAGCTGAAGGCATTCCTCTCGTTCGGACGCCAGTCGATTTTGCCGAAGGCAGTCTGTTGATCCGCAGTTCGCGGCAGAGTATCGAAAAATGAGGGCAATAGCGCGTTGATTGCGGCGCATTGTTGAGGTGTAGCCTGGTGGGGAGCATATTGAGGAGCGCCGCAACCAACCCAAGTCGCGTTCGCTCCGCTGCCCGAAATAACCGACGGGTTAATGATGCTGGAGACCAGAGGGAAGTCGCGCAGTTGCTCTTCAGTATTAAAAAAGAAGAAGACCTTGTTCTTCACGATCGGGCCGCTGAGGTCGCCTCCGAACTGGTTGCGAACCTCCGGCGGATTGATGGCTGCGAAAGGGTCGCGCGCGTTGAGCGTCCGATTGCGGAAGAACCAAAAGCCTGAGCCGTGGTATTGATTGGTTCCGCTGCGTGTCACTGTATTCACTACGCCGCCCATGGCGTGACCGTATTCGGCGGAATAGGCGTTGGTCAGTACCTGAAACTCCTGAACCGCATCCTGGGAAATTTGAGTTGCGATCCGCGTTCGGCCAGCATTTTCGTTGTAATACTGATCGGTGGTGTCGTTGCCGTCTACCAGGAAGGCGTTGCCGCCTGGGACGCCGCGAAAGCTTAGATCGCCGAAAGTACCATCAGGAACGACGCCTGGCGTCAGGAGAACGAACTGATCGACTCGACGGCCATTGATAGGCAAGTTGTTGATCTGATTTTCGTCGATATTCTGAGAGACGTCGGTCTTGACCTGATCCACTACGGGGCCCTGGACCGATACATTGACCGTGGTCGTGGAGGCTTGCACGGTAAGCTTAGCTGGAATACTTACGTTCTCGCCGACATGAACGGTGACGTCACGGTTTTCGAACTTGGCAAACCCCGGTGCGCTGATGGTGACCGAGTAACCGTCATGAGGCGTCAAAGCAGGTGCATTAAATACGCCTCCGCCCGTGGTTTTCAGCTCACGATGAATAGCCAGCGACTCGTTGTCAATCGTTACTGTGGCGCCCTCAACCGTGGCGCCGGTGGGATCGATGACAACGCCACTGATGGCGCCAACGCCGGCGGAGGTCTGCGCCAGGAGAATTCCCCACTGTAGAAGGGATAAAAGCGTTACGGATGGAATTTTTCGCATAGAAAGACCTGACGTTCCCTCATGTTACGAACTCTAGTTTACAAAGGGATTACCAAGCTTGTGTACGAGCGTATTGAAGCGTCGATCGCTGTCGCCCAGGCCGTAGAAAATTCCGTGAGCTTTCGGTGACTATGCGTGACACGGCGGGGCTCTAACTGGTAAGGTCGGTCTTGCGCCCGGGCGGGGGCAAGGAGAACCTGCAATAGGTAGCGCGGCGCCTGATATTCCAGACCGAATACGCGCGGTTCACGGACGCTTCGCACGATGGCGGAAGTCCCATACTGGGCGACTGTCGATTCCGGGACTCGTGTGGGCGCCGCGGAAGCGGCAAGAGAGCACGGCGCTTTTCGAACGGCCAAGGTTCTGAGTCTGGAATAGGGAATCGCCTGAAACTCCGTAGACCCGTTCGGCGCCAGCTGCCCCGCGGGTTTCGAGCAGTAGGTCGGATACTGTTTTCATCGTTATGCTATTGCCTTCTTTGGCGAGAGTTGTGTGGCCGGTTTGCGGCCTCTGTAAGAGATGCTAAGTTTGGCGCGTGCCCGTGCAATGTGAGTCTTCACCGTGCCCTCTGGCGCCTTCAAAATGTCCGTCATTTCTTGGATGGTTAGGCCATCCAGATCTCGAAGTTGAAATGCTCTACGCAGGTTTGGGGATAGCTGTCGTGCCAACTGCGCGATATGCTCTACGTGTTCCAACCTGCGAAACGCCTCTTCCGGGTTTGGCCTACGGTCTGGCAGGCGCTCCGACAATGGGTAACTTCCGTGTTCTCGAGTTTGCTCGTCTAACGGAATGTGCGTTCCGCGTGGTCGCCTGCGCAATTGCATATGCGCTGAATTAGTTATGATTCTCGCCAACCATGTCGACATCCGCGCCTGGCCTCTGAATTGTCCAAGGTGCTTGTAGGCGGACAACAACGCGTCCTGGACTGCGTCCTCGGCATCGGCAGCATTCCCCAAGTGCCGATACGCTTGCCGATGAAATGAAGGTAAGTAACGAGATAAGACAGCGTCCATTTCTCGCCTTCTCTTATCGTCGAGACTCAAATCAGACCTCTGCGTTTTGTCGATTACTGCTGCTGCCCTTCCCATGACTTCAGGTTCCCTTTCTGTCTTTCTCGATCAGCGGACTTCTCCCGCCTCACCATTCCATGCATGCAGGTCTCCAAACGTCGCGATCGCTCAAGCGCAAGCTTTTCTTCACAAGCTGTGCCGTGCATGCGGACAAAGTATTGAACGATGTCGCGGAATCACTAGCGAGGCCGACAGTGGAGACGGCTCACCGACATATCGAAAGCCGGGAAACCTCCTCCTTGCGTCCGTCGTTCCGCCTGACCATTTCATTTTGGTGGCTAAGACGTCAAATCGCGGCGTGACCCTTGATTGGCATCCTGTGTGCACTCCACGAGCGGCATAATGCTTTTGCTCGTTCACCAAAGGAGAAGCAGATGAACATACAGCGTAGGCTTTCCTGTTTGATGGGGATCGTGGTTCTATACGCGACTGGGTTTCAGCCGTGACGGATTCGTTTGGCACGGAGCGAGCAGGGCGCGCGGCAGAAGATTGGCTTGAGGAGTTGAGTCGATGCCGTTGCCTGATGAACTGACCTCGTGTCTCTGGAGGACAATTACGATCGCCTCTGCGGCCCGACTGGCCGTACGGTTGAATACAGCGCCGAGTAACACCAAAGTATCTCCGATACGTTCGTCTAATTGTTCGGTTCAAGAATCTCTGGCCTAATCGGATACAGGAACCGCATAAGCAACGCGAAAGTATCGAGGAGTTGCCATGAAGGTGAAAGTGGATGCCGACACTGCCCAAACCGCGGGCACAGAAGACGAAATGGAGGTAAAACACCATGCTTGAACGGACTGTCACTGCCCACCGAGTCGAAGATGACATCGTGGGTCATAGCCCCGTGTTTGTAAATGTCTTGAATCAGGTTGGCATCATCGCGAAAAGCGATTCGGTCACGCTGATCCAGGGCGAAACCGGCACGGGCAAGGAAGTCATCGCCCGAGCCATTCACGATCAGAGTCTGCGGAGCCGCGGACCGTTTGTAAAATTGAACTGTGCCGCGATTCCAAGCGCGCTGCTAGAGAGCGAACTGTTCGGCCACGAACGAGGAGCCTTCACCGGCGCAGTCGCGCAAACCATGGGTCGGTTCCAGCAAGCGGATAACGGGACGTTGTTCCTTGACGAGATCGGCGACCTTCCGCTGGAGTTGCAGCCGAAGCTTTTGCGCGCTCTGCAGGAACAGGAGTTCGAGCGACTGGGTTGCGGGCGGACAATACGCGTTAACGTGCGCGTTGTGGCAGCGACCAACCAGGATCTCGCTCAATTGGTGTCAGCGCGCCAATTCCGCGCCGATTTGTACTATCGCCTCAATGTCATCCCGATCTTTCTTCCTCCCCTGCGCGACCGCCGAGATGACATTCCTCGATTAGTCGAGCACTTCGTTCGAAAATACACAGCCCGCCTCAACAAACCGATCGACACGATTCCCGACGAAGTGATGGAATGCCTTAAGGTCCACGATTGGCCGGGCAACATTCGGGAGCTGCAGAACTTCATCGAACGCGCCGTCGTCCTTTCACCGGGGCCGGTGCTGCGTCCCACATTGACGGAGTTGCGTCATATGACGAAACAGCCCACAGCCACCGCGGCACAGACTTTCGCCGAGGCGTCCCGCGTTCATATCCTCGAAGTCCTGGAACGGAGCGGTTGGATGATCGGCGGCCGCGATGGGGCGGCCGAGCGGCTCGGTCTGCCGCGCACTACCTTGATTTACAAGATGCGCAAACTTGGTATCAAAACTCGACGGTCGCAACGGCGCCGGTCAGTACCGCTTGAGCCCGCGTTCACAGGCACTGGCGCGTACGCTGCATTGGCAGCAACTCTTTGAGGATTTGGACGACTACCGCGATTCAAAGAAGGTCTACGACGGGAGTCGCCGCAACCAGGAAACGATACTTTGGTCTAATCGACTTGTGTCCAGGTCTCTGCTCTAATCAGCTTAGGCATGGGGGTCGTGGTCGGCGATTGCGGTAACACGGGTCTCACCAGGGGCAGAGGTGGAATTCATGCCCGATGAACGTTCGCTTGTGTCTGTGGTGGACGACGACGAATCCGTTCTTCATCACAGCGATGCGGGATGACGCGGTTCGGGCGCGAGTAGTCGAGTTGGGCGCGGCAGCTTGCTTGACCAGACCGTTTAGCGACACGGCTCTTCTGGAGGCCCTGCGTTCGGTGATGACCCCGAATTGAAGTGTTTCGCCGGGAACGATAAAATCGTGGAATTGTATGCTGCGGCGCGTGAACTCAAGGTGCTTTCAATGGCGCACCCTACGTCAGTAGTATTCGTTGTCGACGACGATGTGTCAGTTCGTGAATCTCTTGAACTGCTGATTCGCTGCGAAGGGTGGAGTTTCTTGCCGATTTGGCAACATGGCCGCCAAGTTGGGGCTTGGACGAGGCCGACCGGCTTGAGGCGCCAGCCCCGCTCTTTCGCCCGATTCCATAAGAGTCGCTTGCTGATCAAATGAGCTTGAGTCGGCAGAAGACATGTGTGTTATCTCCGCGCAAATCATCGTCCCACGTCCCCTTTTCAGCCGAGCAATGGAGTCGGCGACACCGAATTCAGTCTCGTTGATTCACGCGGCAACCCGGGACATGCGAGACGGGCGGCACGATTTCGACTTTGACTTCGGAACCTGGCGGACCCACTCGTCCCGTCTACTCCATCCCCTAACGGGATCGACGTAACCTTGTGTGAGAGTCAAGTAGAGACGGACTGGTGCGTACGATAACTATCGAAGAGCATTTTGCGACCCCTGGGTTCTTGGATGGTCCGGGTAGGGCACTGAAACAACAGGCCTTGGATTTCGGTGGCCCGGCTGCGCAGCTTTTGAGGCAACTTTGCGACGTTGATGATGGCCGAATCTCCGAAATGGACCAAGCTAACGTCGACGTGCAGCTATTGTCCCTCACTTCGCCCGGCACAGAACAGATGGACCCCGCTGAAGCGGTAATGTTTGCTCGCGAAACCAACGATTTCCTTGCCAATGCGGTGATGAAGCATCCGAGGCGGTTGTATGGGTTTGCCAGCCTGCCGACAGCGGATCCTCCCGCTGCCGCCGCCGAACTAGAGCGAACCATAAAGGATTATTCCTTCAAGGGTGCGATGATCAATGGTCACGTCCAGGGCCGATATCTCGACGACAAGTTTTTTTGGCCGATTTTCGAGTGCGCCGAAGCACTCCAAGTACCGATTTATCTGCATCCGACCCCTCCGCCGAATCCCGTCATCGAGACATCCTACGCTGGCTTTGCGCACAAAGTGACCGAAATGCTCGCCGGCCCGGGGTGGGGGTGGCACATCGAAACAGCGCTTCACGTCATTCGGATCATCCTCGGAGGAACATTCGACCGGTTTCCGAGACTACAGTTTATCGTTGGCCACATGGGTGAGACGTTGCCGTTCATGTTGCCACGGCTTGATGTCATGCCCATGATCATGACAAAACTCAGCCGCCCGATCAGCTCCTACCTGCGGGAGAACATTCATTACACATTCAGCGGCTTTAACTTCACAGCGACATTTCTCGACTTATTGCTTCAAGTTGGTGTGGATCGGATTATGTTCTCGGCAGACTACCCCTACTCATCCATGGCTCATGCGCGAATGTTTCTTGAGCAACTGCCCGTTAGCGCCTCGGATCGGGAACGGATTGCACATGGCAACGCCGAGCATCTCATGCGCTTATAAGGACAAATCGTTTTGGAATTCCGCAGTGGCGGTACGAAAGGGCATGGAGGTTCTAAACGGTATCAAGCAGATTTGTACTGGTAATCGGGGGCGTCTATTCGTACCGCAGCGCTACCATCGGGTCCACTCGCGAGGCGCGGCGCGCGGGTAGATACCCTGCGAGAGCAGCAATCGCCATCAGAGTTAGCCCGGCGGCCGCCAGGGTGATGGGATCGAAGGGCTTCAACCCGTATAGCTCGCTGGAGATCAGTCGCGAGGCGATGAGGGAAACTGGGATTCCGACTACCAGGCCGATAACTACCAGCAGCAGCGACTCGCGAAGTACCATGCGGGCGATCTCACCGCGTTGCGCGCCTAACGCCATGCGGATGCCCAGTTCATTCGTTCGACGGTTCACCGCGTAGGTCATCAGACCGTACAGACCGACAGCAGCGAGAATCAAGGCCAGCGCGCCAAACAAGCTCGACAGCGACGCGATCAGGCGTTCCTGAATGAGCGAATCGTTCACTTGTTCGCTCAGCGTTCTGACGTTGAATACCGGCAGGCGGCTGTCGATTTGCGCAATGGCGTGGAGCACGGCCGCCGATATTGCTGTGGGATTCTTCGCAGTGCGGACCTCAAACGTAACGCCAGACGGCACCCCAGACTGAGAAACCGGCATGTACGCGGTTGGGCTTGCAGGTTCGCGGAGGTCTTGCTGCTTCGCATCTTTCACCACTCCGACGATTTCAAACCAGCTAGGATCGCCCACCCATCCTGGCGTGCTGATTCGTCTCCCAAGCGGGTTCGCGCTGCCGAAGTAATCGCGCGCAAAGGCTTCGTTGACGATTGCCACCTTCGGTGCGGGGGCTTGGTCGGCGGCAGTAAAATCGCGACCCAAGAGAATTGGAGCTTCGATCGTGGTGAAGTACGTGGGTCCGACGAGATTCAACCCAGTGGGCGTTAGTTCTTTGCCCGACTGGGGCTTGTAGCCCTCCACCTTCACCTGAGTACCATTGGAACCGCCGGATAACGGTGTATCCATCGAAAAGCTCGCCGCACGCACACCAGGCAAAGCCGCAATCCGTTCGAGCAGAGTTTGGTAAAGCGTGTTCGTTCGAGTTCCCGTGTAGTCAAGCATGCCAGGGTTGAGCGCGAGGAGTAGGACGTTCTCTTTGTTGAAGCCGGGATAGAAGTCTTTCAGGTTCTCTAAGCTGCGCGCGAGAAGTCCCGCTCCGATTAGCAGCACGAGCGACAGCGCCACTTGCAAAACAACCAGGCTTCTGGCAAGCCGGGAGCGCCCGCCGCCTTTCCCTGCGCTGCGCGTACTTTCGACGAGCGACGGTGCCAAATTAGTTCGCGCCGCGCGCCACGCGGGAACAATGCCGGCCAAGATCGCGGTAAGCAAGGAAACGAGCAAGGTGAACCCCAGGACGGTTCCATCAGGGCGCACACTGAGCGACAGCGGACTCGACGAATGCGACATCAGGATCAATAGCGAACGGCTGGCCCAGAAGGCAAGCAACAACCCTAGTGCGCCGCCTGCGACGGCGAGCAGGGTACTCTCTGCAATTAACTGGCGCATCAGGCGCAGTCTTCCGGCACCTACCGTGAGCCTGACCGCGATCTCTTTCGAACGAGCGTTCGCTCGCGCCAGTAGCAAATTCGCTACGTTGGCGCAAGTGATGAGCAGCAGCAGCCCAACCGCGGCCATCAGAATGAACAACGGCTTTGAAAACTTTTGGCGTAACGCAGCGAGGCCTTGTCCGCCCGAGCTTAACTGGAGTCTGGCTTGAAGAATTACCCGCCGGATGGCTGGCGAATCGAAAGGCAGTCCACTTAGGCCTTCAAGGGATTCGCGCACGACTTGCCGGAATATCGGCTCCAGGTTCGCACGGGCGCGTTCACGCGTCACTCCGGGCCTGAGACGCGCCATGATCCGCAGCCAATTGCGGACAGGAGAGGTTAGAACATAGTACGGAGTGCCCTTCGCAGCGTATCCAGGCCTCACTTGGTCAATCATCGTAATCGGCACCGAAACATCGATGCGCTCTCCCGGTTCCAGGCCGAAGAATTCCGGCGCTGTTACTCCAACAATCGTGAACGGCGAGTTATTCAAAACTACTTTTTTCCCGGCCACGGACGGATCGAGCCCAAATCGCCTTTGCCAGTAGTCGTAGCTGATCACGGCAACGGGGCTTCCGCCGGCGACTTTGTCGTCTTCGGACGTGATGGTGCGTCCGAGGACGGTGTGCACGCCGAGAACGGGAAAATAGTTGCCGGAAACAACCTGTCCATTAGCGATCCCACCTTGCCCATTCACCTCAAAATCGATGTTGCGGATACTGGCAAAAGCCAATACACCCGCGAAGACCTGATTCCGTTCGCGAATCTCTTTGAACATCGGATAAGGGAACCAGTAGTCCAGGGTCTTGAACTGCACGAGCTGCTCGGGATTTTTGACCGGCAGCATCTTCAGCAGCGCTGCGTTCATCAAGCTGAAAATCGCAGTATTGGCTCCAATGCCGAGCGCGAGCGACAACACAACGACCAACGTGAAACCGCGGTTCTTGGCAAGCATCCGCAAGCCATAGCGAAAGTCCTGCCACAGGCTCTCAATGAATGCAATGCTATTCATTCGATAGATCTCCTCGCGAATTTGAGTCTGGTTTCCGAGCTTCCGGCGCGCAGCGTAGCGTGCCTCATGCGGCTTCATCCCGCGAGCGATGTTTTCGTCTGCTTCGGTTTCGAGATAAGCTTCGAGTTCGCGCGCCCGTTCCTTGTCCCAGAATCTGCGGCGGAAAAACCGGCTCCACGACATCGCAAACGCTCCAGAAGGTGATCTAGCTAAAGGAGAATTATGTCACAGTTTAAGTGAAACACTGTAGGAAGACCTTTTGAATAGATCACCTACTCCGCAATCACAGAGTTCCGCAGTTCTCCAATCCCGGCGATTTTCACCACCACATCATCTCCCGGCCGCAGAAAGCGAGGCGGCTTTCGCGCCATACCCACTCCCGCAGGCGTTCCGGTTGAGACAATATCGCCGGGTTCGAGCGTAAATACGCTCGAAAGGAAGCTCACCAGATCCGGAATCTTGAAAATCAGGTTCCGCGTGTTTGAGTTCTGCAGTACTTTGCCATTGATGGTCATCGAGATGTCGAGGGCGTGAGGGTCTTCAATTTCGTCGGCTGTCGTAATCCACGGACCCATAGGCGCAAACGTATCAAACGTCTTACCCATTAGCCACTGTGTCGTCGCGCGCTGATAATCGCGCGCGCTCACATCGTTGACAATCGTGTAGCCGAAGATGTGATCGCGCCAGTCTTCGGCGCGAATGTGCCGCCCGCCGCGGCCGATAACGAACGCAAATTCCGCTTCGTAATCGGGCGATTTCGAGACTTTCGGCAACACGATCTTGTCACCGGGGCCAATGACGGCGGTGGCGAATTTGTTGAAGATGGTGGGAACGCTAGGGATTTCCGAGTGCGTTTCTTCCGCGTGATCGCGATAGTTCAGCCCCACACAGATTAATTTACGCGGTCGCGGGATGGGCGCCAGCAGCCGCACGGATGATATGGGCACCCGATCCGCCGCGGAAAAGGAGCCGGCCTTCGCCGCCAATTCGGGCCCGGCCGCGATCAAGTCGAGCGTACTGATGATGCCGAGAGGAGTGATATCTACAACAGTGGAGTCCGGCCGCGCCACTCCTGCAACCGGCCGCCCTTCTTTTTCAAACGTGACGAGACGCATCTATTGCATCTTGCCACGGCGGGGGTAAAGCTTATGACGACGTTCTAAGTGGCGCCTTCTGGACCTTCCCATTGCGAATGCACGACGTACACACACGTACGCGCTTTCCAGCGCCCTTTACCACTGCATGTACTGTGTGAAGGTTCAAATTCCAGCGCCGCTTCGTCACATTATGAGCGTGGCTGACACGATTTCCGAATTGCGGCCCGCGGCCACAGATCTCACAAACTTTCGCCATAAGACACACCAACACCCAGCTCAGGGCTCGGTGTTACAAGACTTTAGGCTACCAAACGTGCCCTCAACTGCGCAAGACCGCATCCGCGGTAGCCTTTCCCGGGGCCGGCTCAACTCAGAAGCAAACAACGCCCCGATCGGGAGGCAAGTCCGCGATCGAACGTTACAACGTTCGCGTCACTGCGCTCAGCCAGGGCAAGTAGCCACGCATCCGCCCAGAGCTTAGCGGAAGCTCTAGCCTCGGATGCATGCTTCCGGAACACCGGTTCGACTTCTTCCGGCTCTTCGACGAACGCAACGCGATCGTCTGCAAACAGCTGGTCGTAGGCATCCCATGCAGCCGGCATGGTTAACGGTCTACCGTTCATCGCTGCCGCGGTAGTCAACAGCCGAAGCACCCCCAGCTGGGTCAATCGCGTAAAGCCGATCACTTCAGACTCGTCTCGCCGCCACCACTCAGTTGCCGCCGCGCGATGAACGTGATCCCCTAACAGTAAAGCCAGCCAGACGTTCACATCAGGGAAGCTCAATGAGCGCATAGATCTGTTCGTTGGTCAGATCGAATGGTTTTCCCGTCGAAGGAACGATTGGCGTCTCCAGGCTGAGGCGTCTCTTCCGGCGTTTGGGCGTAGAACTCGACACAGCATGCTCAATGCTTTCGAGAATGAGCTGACGGGCCGAGCAGCCCTTCCGCGCGGCTGCCTCATGTAGCCTTCGGTGAAGCTCACGCGGCAGATCGATGCTGGTGCGAAGGGTTTGCGACTCCATGCGTTGAATCTTCGCATACGCGACTTAAATAAGTCAACGGTAGAATTGCCAACGGTAATGAGTTCAGGTCTCCCAATGTTTTTTCCTGTGGACCTTGCCTTGACACGCCTAAACCCTAGTCTGATACTCTAAAAATTGAGCTGCAAATGATTTTCAAGAGGAGCCACCGTAACCGGGCTGTATCTACTGCGCCCGCTACGGTTGCCGATTTGCGCTCCGGTGAAGAAGGCGTCCTCGATCGTATTGACCTGCCAGAAGATATCGCGCGAAGGTTAATGGAACTTGGTTTCCTGCCCGGAAACACCGTTGTGCCTTCTCGTACCGCCCCTGGCGGAGGAGCAACTGTCTTCCAGGTTGACGGATCGGAAGTCGCTCTCCGCCACGACACAGCCCGTAAACTGCATCTCCGAATAGGGACCGCTTCCTCATTGCCATGAGCGACTGTCACAGTGGCCCACGCACCAGCGTACTCCCTAATCCGACCGTTCCAGTCCCACTTGGGGCTATCGACCGCTCGCTGATCGTCGCGATTATAGGCCCACCAAATTCCGGAAAATCCACGCTGTTCAACCGCCTGACCGGGTTGCGCCAGAAAGTGGCCAACTTTCCCGGTGTGACGGTCGAGCACCACATGGGTAAAGCGAAACTGAAAGACCGCCACGAAGTCTTCCTTATCGACCTTCCAGGCGTCTACAGTCTTCACCCTCGATCCGAAGACGAACAAATTGCGCATGACATATTGAAGGGGCTCCGGCCAGGGTTCGCACGCCCCGATGCGGTGATCCTCATCCTCGATGCCACCAATCTCGGCAGGCATCTCTTGCTCGCCGCTCCGGTTCTAGACCTCGGATTGCCCACTCTCGTCCTGCTCAACATGGCGGACGACCTCGCGGTTCGTGGCGGCGACATTGACGTTGCTCGACTAGCGCAGGATCTCGGCGCGCCCGTGGCGCTCATCAGCGCCTCGAAAGGGCAGGGAATCGAGCGCATTCAGCAATTTCTTTCTGGTACGGCTGCAAATCTCGCGGCGGCAAAGCCCGCTCGAATCGAGCTGCCTGTCTTAAATGACGTCCCGAAATGCAGGCAGTGGGCATCGGCGCTCGGCGATCGCGCTTCCTACAGGGCGCCTGCTCCGCCCCTCTGGACACGCCGCCTCGACTCCGTTTTCCTCCATCCAATTTGGGGTCCTATCGTATTTGCCGCTGTAGTCGTTGCGGTGTTCCAAAGCATATTTACGTGGGCGCGTCCGATCATGGACGGCACGCAGGCCCTCATTACCTCCTCAGGCCAGTTAGTGGGCCACATGCTGCCCGACGGATTGTTCCGGTCCCTCCTCATCGATGGCATTTGGAGCGGTGTCGGTTCCGTTCTCGTATTCCTTCCGCAAATTCTGCTGCTGTTCCTGTTCATCGGCGTTCTCGAAGACTCGGGCTATCTCGCGCGGGCCGCCCTCATTGCCGATCGCACGATGGCCAAAGTTGGCCTACAAGGGAAATCGTTCATACCGCTGCTATCCGCCTATGCGTGCGCGGTGCCGGCAATTATGGCCACGCGTGTCATCGAAAATAAGCGCGATCGCATGGCCACCATAATGATCGCGCCTCTGATGACGTGCTCGGCGCGCCTGCCGGTTTATACGCTCGTGATTGCCGCGTTTGTGCCGAACATTCCCATCCTGAAAGGGATGCTCTCCTTGCCTGCCGCTACGATGCTGCTGCTGTATGTTTTAGGATTCGTCACGGCTGTAGTCATCGCGCGCTTGTTGAAGTCCACCGTCCTCAAGAGCCAAAGGTCGGTCTTCATTCTCGAAATGCCGCCCTATCGCTGGCCCACATTTCGGTCGCTCGGCCTGCGCCTCTATGATCGCGCCCGAGTGTTCCTGCGCCGCGCCGGAACCGTCATCCTGGCGGTCGCTATCGTCTTGTGGATCCTTGCTCACCTCCCGCTCACTCACGGCAAAATGCCGCCTATCGAAAACAGCTTCGCCGGCATGATCGGCAGGACAGTCGAGCCTGCCATCAAGCCCCTGGGCTTCAATTGGAAAATCGGCATCGGCCTCATCACGTCTCTTGCCGCGCGCGAAGTTATTGTGGGAACACTCGGGACTATCTACGGAATCGAGACCGAGGGGAACACAAAGGGTCTAGAAGCCGCGCTTCACGGCGATTTGAGCCCCGCCGGGGCCGTCGCACTCCTTGTGTTCTTTGCTTTCGCCCTCCAGTGCTTCTCGACCATTGCAGTCGTTCGCCGCGAAACCGGAAGTTGGAAGTGGCCGGTCTTTCAGTTCAGCTACATGCTGGTCCTCGCTTACGCGGCGGCTTGGGTTGCATTCGAGGTTGCGAGTCTTTTCTTTCATTAGAATCATCAAATGATAACAAAAGATCGGGTTCGTCGCCTCCCGCCTGGTGCAACCGTTTGTTAGCATGGCCAATTGGGATGGGGCGCTTCCCACCCGGTCGCACATTCCTCAAATGCGAAACGCAGTGATTCTCGGCTCCGGCTGCGCCGGCAATACGGCCGCCATTTATTCGGCCAGAGCAAATCTGCAGCCGCTCGTGATCGAAGGACACGAGCCCGGCGGCCAGCTCTCCGTTACAACTGAAGTCGAAAACTTCCCCGGATTTGCAGAAGGCATACAAGGCCCGCAACTCATTGAGAATATGAGGCAGCAGGCGCAGCGGTTTGGCGCCGAATTCAAGCACGGCCGCGTCGCCGAAGCCCGGCTTCAGGAGCGGCCGTTCACCTTAATCCTCGAAGATGGCGAAGTAGTTCAGACTCGTACGTTGATTGTTGCAACGGGAGCCTCTGCCCGCTGGCTGAACCTGCCCAACGAGCAGAAGCTCATCGGTCACGGAGTGAGTTCTTGCGCTACATGCGACGGCTTCTTTTTCCGTGAAAAGGAAATCATGGTGGTCGGCGGAGGAGACTCGGCGATGGAGGAAGCCAATTTCCTCACACGCTTCGGGCGCCGCGTCGCGCTCGTACACCGCCGCGATGCCTTTCGCGCAACGAAGATCATGCTCGAACGGGCGCGCCGTAATCCGAAAATAGAGTTCGTTACGGACACCGTGGTCGAAGATGTTTACGATGTCGAAAAAGGACACGTAACCGGGGTTAAACTGCGCAACCTGATCACGAATCACGTTTTCGACCGAGCCGTTGATGGACTCTTCGTTGCGATCGGGCACGTCCCCAACACTCTCCCCTTCGTGGGGCAGTTGGATCTAGACGAAGACGGCTATATCATTTCGCGCGGCGGCGCAAAGACGAACATAAGAGGTGTGTTTCACGCGGGCGACGTCCAGGACCGCACCTACCGTCAAGCCGTCACCGCAGCAGGCGCAGGCTGCATGGCCGCTATCGAAGCCGAGCGGTTTCTCGAATCCGAGGGCCACTGAAGGCGCTCGCTTCCGAGCGGCTAAGCGGCCACACATGAAAACCCAATGCATAGCTCTCTGCGTCTCGATGCTTTCGGTAACGGCTTTGCTGCGAGGTCAAGATCAACCGGGCAGCGCCAGCAGCCAAGGCCCCATCGCAACGGACCGGCCGGCCTTTACCGACTCGAGCGTCGTCGTCCCAAGCGGCGCTCTGCAGTTTGAAAACGGCTTTCTCGAGACTGGCAACCAAGGGCAGCGCAGTTTCGATTTCCCTGAAACATTAGTGCGCTTCGGAATTGCAACCAACACGGAATTGCGGTTCACGGCTCCAGACTATTACCAAAACTTCAATGCGGGGCTCGGATTCGGTTCCGGCCTAGGCGATATCGCGGCGGGTCTAAAGCAGCAGCTAGCCGCTTCGGCCACCGGATTTGATATTTCCCTGGTTGCCGCTCTCAGCTTTCCCACGGGCGCAAACTCGATATCGAGCCATGGCTATGACCCCCAACTACAACTGCCTTGGTCGCGTCCAATAACGGGTGACTGGACAGCCGCCGGCATGTTCTCGCTGTATTGGCCGACCGAAGGCGCACAGCGAGATCTCACTGGTCAAACCACTTTCCTGTTAGACCGCCAGTTAACAAAACCCTGGGATGCTTTCATCGAATACGCGGGCGATTTCCCGCAGCGGGGTGGTCCACAACATCTCGTGCATGTCGGCACGGCGTATAAGGTTGCGCCTCAGCAGCAACTGGATTTTCACGCAGGCTTTGGCCTTTCTTCCGCAGCGCCCGGCCACTTCATCGGATTTGGGTATTCCTTTCGATTTCAAGCCGAGCACCACTAGCCGACGTCTAAGCAAAATCCAGCTCGACCTGGTCGACATAGCACCAGCCCCAGTTCTCGCCGGGCTCGAGCGACTTCATGACCGGGTGATGGGTGTGCTGGAAATGCTTTGTCGCATGCTTGTTTTTCGAGGAATCGCAGCAGCCTACGTGGCCGCACTCGAGACAGAGCCGCAAATGGACCCATGCGTCGCCCATCTTCAGACACTCCTCGCAACCTTGAGGAGTCCGAGGTGGGACATCATGAATCTGATCGGCGTGGGTACAAACGTGCCGTTTCATCCTAACCTTAAGTCTAGCCCCGATGTCATTTGCTAGACGCCGGGTAGTGCGCTAAATGTGTATTGCTCTACAAACTGATAGTATTCACGGGTGCTCCAGGACTTCTGGTCCTTCATCGTTGCGCTGTGGCGGGAATGGAAGGTGCTTTTGACAGGAGGGAGCATCATCGCCATAGCCGCACTATGGAATCTGGGTGGCGGGAAGCCGCTCCAGCGGAGCGTTAACTGGTTAATTATCGGGTTGACGTTGATCTTGGCTGCTTTTTTAGCCTGGCGAAGAGAATGGATCGCTGCAGGGAGAAGCATTACTACTGTGCGTCCAGGAGAATTGGTTAAGTTGTTCGACAACCGTACCGAAGTTCATGCCCACACATTGGTGAAGCCTTACATCGGCAAGAGGATAAAAATAACGGGAGTAATCGACGACGTTGCCCGCGCCCACGGAATTAATTCACTTTTTTCATTTGTGCATTTAAAGGCCGATGGAGCTTACATAACTATCACGCTTCCATTTTGGGCATTGACGAAATTTCTCCCGTTTCCAAGAGGATCGATCATCACCGTTGTGGGTACAATTTACGCTGTATACCTGGGCGGTATCGGTATATGGAACTGCGACGTGGTTCCTACGCCGTCAGAAGTTCCCCCACCCCCCACACCCGATTTGTAATACCAGCCGCCATCGCTGGCGTAACACGCAATGACTTATGAACTCGGCAGAAGTTGTAAAACGTGAACCATAGCGCAACCGCTGCCCAATGATTCTCCCATTTCTTGCTGAAGCCATTTGTCAACCGCGTGAAACGGCGAATACCCATGCGAAGGCTAAGATTGCTCCGTTCAACGATTGAAGTACAGATGCGGGCCGGATCTGGACGGCCCATAACTGGGACCTCCTCCACGGATGCTACTTCGGCAGGGCTGTACCGCGCTTCGCCTTCGACAGATGCGCGGTAAACCTTGATAAGCATGGCAAAGTCTGCGCGGTCTTCCAGGGTGTTCGGAATCGCCCTACGATAAGGCGCAAAGCCGTCTGTAGTGATTTGAAACTCTCCGCTGGTCGCGTGGCGAAGCCCTTCAATGAACACATCCGTAGTGGCCTGGTCTCGCTTGCCCATTGCAATATTCAGCACAAGCTTGGTGTGGCGCTCAATCGCGACGAAGCAATAGCAGTCACCCAGATTTTGATCGTCCTCGGGCCGGACTCGCCGCTCTTTCTTGCCAATAAAAGACCAAACCTCATCGCATTCCACGTCACGCACTTTGATACTACGGACCTTCTCGGCCATGATGCGTTCGCACTTCTCGCCAGCGAGAACGAGGAGCTTGAGGATCGTTGTGTGATGAACGTCGGTAATTCTCTCAACGCTCGAAACACTGTTACCTTCGAGCAACAAACGCAACACCAACTCGGCCTTTTCTAACGGCAAATACATGCCGTCGAGATGATCCTCGTGCGGCTTTAAGAACGTCTTGGCGCACTGACGGCACTGAAACCGTTGATGGCCTTTGCGATCATGTCCGTGGCGTTTGCATTCGATCCGGCAGTTGTGGCAGGTCACTGTGAATATCCTTGAGATCCACAGCCGGGAAGCCGATAATGGGGTTGCAGGTCACTGCGGCTTTGGCTGTGGTGATTTCAGCCCTGATCGGTGTTCCACCACCGATCAGGGCTTTTTGCTTTATGGATATATTTTATACTTGCCCGGGAAGGAACGCAATCTTTTTGTTGACTTCTTTCTCGTGCAAGTATACGATATTGACATGGCAGATGAACCTTTCAACCTAACCTCCGAAGCGGCAAAGGAACTGTCTAAGCTGGGTGCCTCAAAGGGCGGCACAGCAAGAGCAGTCAAACTTTCTGCGGACCGACGTCGCGAGATCGCACGCGCGGCGATTCAAGCGAGATGGGAGAAAGCAGGAAAAGCTCCGCTGCCTAGGGCTACGCATAAGGGAAACTTTAAAGAAGACTTTGGTATTGATGTTGATTGCTACGTCCTGAATGACGAGGCAAGAACTGCCGTGATCAGTCAGCGTGGCATGGGAGAAGCATTAGGTCTCGGCAAAAGCGGGAGCAGATTACCGCGTTTCGTGGCAGGTAAGGCCATTTCGAATTTCGTCGGGCCTGAGCTTCGTGAAAAATTAGAACAACCCGTTATTTTTCAAGCGCAAGTCGGCGGGCCTGAGACTCTCACACAGGTCCATGGATACGACGTCACGATCCTCATTGATCTTTGCAAGGCGGTGACCAAAGCGGAAGGCGAAAAAAAGCTCTTACCGCATCAAGTAAACGTAGCAAGACAGGCCCACATCATCCTCAATGCTTCGGCAAAGGCGGGTATCAAGGGACTTGTTTACGCTCTTGCTGGATACGACGCCACAAGAGAAGAGACTATCGCGGCCTTCAAGTTGTTCGTACAACAAGAGGCCCGCGACTACGAGAAGGAATTCCCGGATCAGCTGTATGTCGAATGGTACCGCCTCTATAGTCTTCCGAGGCCTGAGCGGAATAGACCGTGGAAGTTCAAGCACCTAACGGTCGATCAGGTTTATCGTCCTTTGGCTAGGAGTAACGGCAAGATCCTTGAATTGACAAAAGAGCAACGCGAGAATAGTAATTCACGCTGGAAGAAGCTCCACCAGTTTCTATCAGAAATCGGCGTCAAGGCACTGCGCACTCATCTAGGCCAACTGTTGGGCATTGCGAGAATCTCTAAAACACAGGACCAGTACGAGAAGTACTTCAAAGAGCTATTCGGTGATCAGTATGAACTGTTCTAGGACGACCTGGAAGGCAGGAAACGAATGATCTCCTGGCGGCCCGCACTGTCGAGGCCGCCACCAAGACCAGCAACACAGATTTAGCGCACTACCAGACGCCGAGTGGCGTGCTTACTCGTGGCGAAGAACTCTAGCGGGATCGATTTTTGTGCTTCGGCTGGCTGGCAGGTAATAGGCGAGCAGCACTCCGGCAACAAGGGACATTGCAGCAATGCTCAAGGAAATCGGGTCTCTCACTGGAATGCCGTAGACCAGACCCGACATGAACCGCGCCAGGGCCCACGCGCCGACTGCTCCCGCACTCACACCGGCCAGCGCTTTCATTAGACCTTGCCGGACGAGCATTCCAATCAGCTGATGGCGTTCCGCTCCCAATGCCATGCGAATACCAAATTCGCGGGTACGGAGGCTAATTCCATAGGACGCCACGCCATATACTCCTACAAGGGTGAGCAGCAGAGCCAGTAGCGCGAAGATGCCGAGTAAAACGGTGTAAAACCGCGGCGCGGCAATGGATTGCTCCACCGTCGCCTCCATCGTTCTTTCGTTTTCAACCACCTGTTCTGGATCGAAACGATGGATGGTTTGCCGGAGCGCTGACGCTACTGAACTCGGATCGCCAACCGTCCTAATAACAAGCGTTGCTCCAACTGCCGGGCCCAAGTATTGCTGATAGGATTCATAAAATTCAGAGCGCGGTTCTTCACTCAAAGAACGATGCTCGGTGTTGCCGACGATCCCGATCACCGTTAGATCCGGCGGCGCGGGAGCCGGTCTGCTGCCCAGATGTTGACCGAGGGCACTTTGGTGAGGCCAATACTTGTCGGCCATGGCCTGGTTAATCACCACCGCGCCTTTGTCGCGGTTCGGGTCAACTTCGCTGAAAAGGCGCCCCTGCATAAGCGGGATTCCCATCACAGAAAAGTAATCGGCGCTTACCGCGTGAAAGTCGTTTTGGAGGGGATTGGGGGAGATCGGCGAATAGAGCCGTATCTGGACTGCGATGCGGCCTAGAGGAAGAAAGCTCGTCAGCGCCGCCTGCTCGACGCCGGGAACGTTTTGTGCCATGCGAAGAATCTCGGTATATCGTTGAGCCGACAATGCACGAGTAAGGCGTTTAGCGTGACCTGGCGGTACCATCGCGGTAAGAATATGCGCAGTGTGAAAGCCTGGGTCCACATTCGCTAGACGGATAAAGCCGCGGACCATAAGAACTGAGCCAGCGAACAACATCAGGGAAACTGCACTCTCGCCGATTAGCAAAGCATTGTGTGTCCACGACTGTGGGCCGGTTGATCGGCTCTGGCGATCTGCCGCGCTGAGAGGCGTCGCCGAGAGCGCGACGGCCGGTGCCAGGCCGAAAACAATTGCTACTGCACCTGTGAGCAGAACAGCGAAACACAAAACGACAAGATCCAGATGCGCGTCTTCTAATCGGGGAATTTCAAGATAAGGCGGAAGAAGATGGACTAAGACACGATTGCCGACATATGCGAGAACAATTCCTAAAGCTCCACTCATACCCCCAAGCAGAAGGCTTTCCGTCAAGACCTGGGCGATCAGATGCGCTCGGCGAGCGCCTAATGCGCCCCGAATCCTAAACTCGTTTTTGCGGGCCGCCGCTCTTCCGAGCAGTAGACTAGCCACGTTTAGACAGGAGAGCAAGACAAGGAAACCCGTGGCTCCCTCGAGCAGAAGAAACGCGGCGCGGTAATCCTCGACATCTCGCGTGGCTATCTGATCGAGCGCTAATTTGAAATTGCGTTTGGAAGCCGGGTAGGCATTCAATAGAGCAGGAGTGAGCTGGTTTAGTTCGGCGCTGGCTTGGCTGAGCGATACGCCCGGGCGTAAACGCGCCACAATCGCCGTATAGGTGGTTGACGGGTCAGCTACAGGAGTCCGGTCGGGAAGCCATGCTGCTATTCCGGCTTTTGGAAAGTAAAACTCCTTGGGCATCACTCCGCGAACTACATAGCTCCCCTCGTTTAAGAAGATTGTTCGTCCGATGATTTCCGCGTTGCTCTGGAAGTACTTCTGCCAGGTATCGTAAGCCAGCACGACAGCTTCGGGCGCATCGCTTCGGAAGTCCGACGCAGCGAAGGTTCTGCCGAGGAATGCCCGCGCGCCGAGTAGAGGAAAAAGCTCTCGAGACACACTCCTGACCCATAAATCCACGGGATCAGCAATACCGGAAAGCGTTGCTGTTTCGAAGTAGCCATAACCGGCTGCCGATTGAAGCGACGTTGCGTAGCGGCGAAAGAATTCGAGATCGGCAATGGTCTCCGCCGGCGTATAGCCATCGCGGCCGATCTTCGAGATTTCAACGATCCTATCCGGATTTCGATACGGTACCGAGCGCAGGAAAACAGCGCGAAACGCGCTGAACATGGTGACCGCCGCTCCGATTCCTAGACCGAGCGACAGAAGCGCTGTGAACGTAAAGACCGGAGACTTTCTTAACTGCCGCCATCCATAACGCAGATCCTGCAGCATGCCGACACCTCCAGCCGCGCGTTCACCTTACAAGTATGTGGTTAAACCTCTTCGGAAAAGAAAAGGTATTTGCGCCACTGATCTTCGCCCCGGCCCAGTAACCGCATCAGGTGCCGGCTTGTATGCAAACTGAACGGCCGTGGCAGCCGCATCAGTTTCATCCCTGCTTCCTCCGGAGTGCGATTACCCTTTCTGTTATTGCAGGGATGGCAGCAGGCGACGAGGTTCTCCCAAGCCGTTTCACCCCGGCGCGAGCGCGGAATCACATGGTCCAGCGTCATCTCGCCGGAAGGGAGCGTGCGCTGGCAGTACTGGCAGGTATAACGGTCGCGCATCAGAATGTTCTTCCTCGATAGGGCCCGGGTCTGGTGAGGGATCCGCCGGTACTCGAGAAGGCGGATGACCGAGGGCACCCGCATCACTTGACGCGCGGAATGCACTTGCGACGGAGCCAATTCTTCTGCCGACGCCACGCCCTTCAAAATCAGAACCAACGCTCGCCGTGCCGCGCAAATATTGATCGGCTCATAGCTTGCGTTAAGAACCAGAACAGGCTTATGTAGTCGTTCGATCGTGGCCATACTCCACTCTCCGCGTCCACTTCTCCTCGTTGATATCGAAACTGGAATTCTGAGGCGCATCTGAACCGGATTTGTCCGGCAACGGCAACCCGCTTCGACGCATGACCCGCGCCACTGTGAGGACGGAGACTCGCTTCGCGCCTGCTTCTTTCAGCACGGCGGTTGCGGCGGCCAGCGTAGTTCCCGTGGTCAACACGTCGTCGATCAACAGGATGCGTTTGCCTTCCACGCGTGCGTTTCGCGCAAGCCGGAAAGCGCCCTTTAAATTGTCGCGGCGCTCGGTTGCGCCTAGCCCTGCCTGCCGCTTACCTAAGCGAACTCTCCGGAGCAGCGGAGCGGACTTCAAGCCCAATTTGCGCGCTACCGGCTTGGCCAGCAGTTCAGCCTGGTTGAAACCCCGCTGCCATCGCCGGTACCAATGCATCGGCATGGCTGTTACTAAATCGAAACTTTGGTCTCGGGGCAGCGCTTCGAGCAGCAACCGGCTAAGCGGCTTAGACAAGGTCTCAATCTTCGAGTATTTAAAAAGTCGGATCAGATCACGGAGGGTACCTTCATAACTGCCGAAGGAGTAGGCCACATCGAAATTGACCTGCCTCCCCCGGCAGACCATACAGAGGTCGTGTTCATCCAGCGGAAATGCGTCCGTAAATGGAGTCTGGCACACGCGGCAGGCGTGATCCGCCGCAAGCGGGCGTGGCGACTTCAGGCAAGATTCACAGATCGGAATTCTCGAGAAGTTTTTGAGCGGAGTTTCGCAGATTCTACAATCGTCGGGGAACAACAACCGACCTAACCAGCCAGGAAATTTCTGGAGGGCGCCAGCGACAGATTGTGCAAATGCGACGTGGGTCGAGGTACTAGGGAAGACTCACCCCCGGTCAAGCAATAATGATACAACAATTTACTAGCGCCGTGTTTGCGGGAGATTCTTCTGGCCCGCGCTCGACAAGATTGAGAGCGCCATATGAGTTCTTCCAGACTTCTTCTCGTTGAAGAAGACCAACCTCGAGCAGCCGCCATTTCCTCGGTCCTTTCACCGGCGGAGCTTGAAGCGTTTCATGCCGCGAGCCTCGCCGATGCGAAGGAAGCGCTTTCGCTCCGCCAGTTCGAAGTGGTTCTCGTCTCTACCGTTCGGAACCCATCGGAAATAGCCGGCCAGCTCTCACCTCTAGCCAAACGGTTATCCCCATCAACCATCGTCCTCGTCTACGGCGAATGCCAACAGGGAGTGTGCGATGGAACTCTGCCGCCCTCTCTGCCCCCGGCGGGACTTGCTCGCGAAATTAAACGCTTCCAGCAGCTCGCCGCGCTTGATCAGGACCAAATCGCCGTCCAATTAACGATGTTCGATTTGCTCGCCTTCCGCCAGCAGATGGGTGACGATCCCGACCTGATGAGCGAGATCGTCAAAATCTTTTTTGAAGAATCGTCGGGACAACTTCAAGACCTCCGGCAGGCCATTTCCTCAGGCGAATTCAATCGCGCTTCGCGCCTCGCTCACTCGCTCAAAGGGTCGTTAGGCAGCCTGCATGCGGCACAGGCCAGACACTGGGCGCAGGCCCTCGAAGTTGCAGCAGCCGCTTGTGACGGAAGCCGCTGCGAACAATGCCTCGTAGCCTTGGAAAGATCCATTTCCGCGCTTCAACCCAGGCTTCAAGAGCTGCTCGGCTCCTAGCCGGACGGCGGCCGTTGCTCTGCTACACTGACATTGCTCACTCGCCATCTATGAGCTCTCCCACAGAGATTGTGTGCGCGCACAGCCCGGATTCAGACGATGCCTACATGTTCTATGCCCTGGCAACCAAGAAAATCCGTTCGCAGACCGTTAGTTTTCGCCATGTGCTCGAAGACATTGAATCGCTCAACCGCAAAGCGACTCAAGGTGTCTACGAATTGACCGCTATCTCGTACCACGCATACCCATACATCGCCGACCGCTATTTCTTAATGGCAAGCGGATCGAGTGTCGGAGATGGATACGGACCCATGGTGGTGAGCGCCCGTCCGCTGCCGGCTGACGACCTGAAAGGCAAAAAAATAGCCATCCCCGGCACGATGACAACTGCGTATCTCGCCCTCAGACTGTTCCAGCCCGATTTCGAGTATGTGGTCGTTCCCTTCGATCAAATTATTGAAGCAGTTGCGGAACATCAGGTGGATGGCGGCCTCGTCATTCACGAAGGACAGCTCACCTACGGCCGGGGTGGCCTTCATAATGTAATCGACCTGGGCCGGTGGTTCAAGCAAGAATACGGTCTGCCGCTTCCCCTCGGGGGCAACGCTCTGCGCCGCGACCTCGCGCCCGAGCTTCAAACGGAATGCTGCCGTTTGATGAAGGAAAGCATCCAATACGCTCTCGACCATACGGAAGAAGCCCTCAACTACGCCATGCAGTTCGCTCGCGACCTGGAAGCACCGCTTGCCGAGCAGTTCGTCGGCATGTATGTGAATCACTACACGATCGATGGCGGCGAAGTTATCCCCAAGGCCGCGCAAAAGCTCCTCGATCTGGGCTTCGAGGCCGGCATTATTCCCACTAAGGTCGCCGTCGAAATCATCCGTTAGGCGTGGTGGCGGACACTCCGGTGTGCCGGCGCCGGACCCGTATCGGCGCCTGGGCGGAGTAGCCGCTGTGTTTCTATCACCCCCGGCCTTCCTCTCACGGCGTATGCTGAAGTCATGCCTGGACCGGTGGATACTCTTCCTGACTCCCACGACTTCGATCCGCAGCCTATCTGGGCCGGCATGGGCCCGTCCGCCGAAATGGAGGCGATCGGAATACAAAGCCTGTTGTCGTCAGCCGGCATTCGCGCCATCGTAAACGGCTTCGGCCAGATTCCGAGCGTCCCATTCGAAGTACTTGTTACGCGCGAGGACGTCTTGAAAGCAAAGCGGGTCCTCGCAGAAGCCCTGGCCTCCGGCTCCGATGCGGCGGAGGAAGCGGAACGAGAAACCGAGATTCCGTAACAGCGTGTAGAATTTTAGACGCAATTCTCTCGTCTCGGCTCGAGCAACTCTGTTCCGAGCAGTAATCCGCTATGGAATCGACACACTCAAGACAACTGGCCCACGGAGTCTATGCCGCGCTCGCTACTCCTCGCCGCCAAAGCTTGGCAGAACCCGATGACGCAGCTTTCCTCGACTACCTTGACATCGTTTCTCGGGCGGGCGTTAATGGCCTCGTCTTGTTTGGATCTACCGGCGAGTTCGTCCATTTCGATGTAGACGACCGCATGCACACCTTAAACCTCGCTATGAAGCGCAGTCGCGTTCCCGTATTGGTGAATGTTTCGCACTCGACTCTTGACGGCGCGGTCGCCCTCGCCGATGACGCGATCAACAAGGGAGCCGCGGGTGTCCTTGTTATGCCGCCTTATTTTTACAAGTACGAGGACAGTGACCTCGAGGAGTTCTTCTTCCGGCTTGCTCGAGCCGTGGACGGGCGTATTCCTGTTTATTTGTACAACCTGCCACAGTACACCAATCCCATTTCTCCTCCACTTTTGGAACGCTTGCTCACGAGCGGGCTTTTTGCCGGCATTAAAGATTCAAGCGCCGACTGGGAGCTGTTTCAACATCTTGCACATCTGCGTGGCGAATGTAAATTTCAACTGCTCGCGGGCAGCGAAAAGATCTACTTGCGCCAGCAACTGGAACACGGAACCGATGGCATCGTCTCTGGAATTTCCGCCGCCCTGCCTGAACTTCTCCTCGGTGTTGACCGTGCTGTTCAGACCCATAATCCGGAACGAGCGCGCAAGCTGGATACATACGTCCAGGAGTTTTTGGAACGGATCGACAGATTACCTGCCACCATCGGCATCAAGCAAGCCGCCAGCTCGCGCGGATGGCACTTGGAGCACTTCGCCATTCCACCCGGCTCCGCCCAATCATCCGAATTGACCCGCTTCCGCGATTGGTTGAAAGAATGGATTCCGATGGTGATTGAGGAGTGCCTCCGTGCGTAAATTCGTCCTTCTTCTGTAGTTGCTTACTTGTTGTCGCTTTCCCGCCTGGACCCAATTTACTAGCGGCGCCCAGGTCCTTACTTTCTTCTTGCGCACCGAGAGATCCACGCGCTGGGAATGGGGCCCGTAGAGGACGTTCAGTACCAGCACAGGAAAGCTATCAGAGCATTCGTGCGCGAGTGGTCAATCCGACGTTCGAATTGGTTTTTGGCGGCAGCGGACGCGCAGCGATACGCGAATTTGATCGCGACGGGAGACGTTTCAAAGAGCGCCTACGAAAAAAGCGCGGACGAAACAAGAAACGGCAGAAGCTCAGGCGAATGCAGCGCGCCAGCAGTATGAAGCTTCGGCCAATTCCGCGCGGCAAGGCTATAAAATAGCCTCCTCTTCCAAGGCGACTCTCGACAGCGTGCGGGCTCAGGTCGCTATTGTGCCAGGAACGAGCCTCGGAGAGCAAATGGACAGCATGAATGGACGGTAGCCGAGTGGCGGAAGGCGCGATTCTCAGACTGGTATGCTGTCTGTGTTGCTGTACAAACAGGTAGTATTGGATAGTCAGCAGGGACGGATTAGACTGATAACGGTTTAGGAAGTCTACTGGATTCAGCTAAATAGCTGATTTGACAGAGCGCGGGAGTAATTCAGCGGTAGAATGCCAGCTTCCCAAGCTGGACGTCGCGGGTTCGATCCCCGTCTCCCGCTCCATGTTTTCAATAACTTGGGAAGTTTTCATGTTCTCAGGTTTAGTTCGATTAGTTCTTTAAGCTCCCGATCACCTCGCGGAGCCCAGTGGGAGGGTGTTCCAGCACCCTCCTACCAAACCCTGGATTCCCTCGCTAGCCTCATTTCAAAGAGCCTCACTGAACGCTCTCTGCGCCGTCGTTGAAAACGGCTGTTTCCAAAAGCCGAACGGCTGCCAACTTCTGTTCGAAGCTCGCGACCGCGTATTCATTTTCGTTCACGTCCACCGTATTGCCCATCTGTGCGGACCGCGTGTGGGCGTTAACACCGGCCTTCTTTGCCCACGTGGCAAAGCTTCTCCGCATCACTTGGAAGGTTGCCCATCCTAACCCGATGGGTTCCAGCCGCGGAAGCATCTGGCGGTTCCAAACGTTGTCCCGCCTCAGTGGTGTTCCCTTTTCAGACGGGAACAGCCAGGCCGCATCTCGCGTCAGGAACGACGCTTCGAGCCAGGCCTGCAGAAGCAACTTGGTTCTGTTCGTGAGAGCAACCTGCCTTGCAGAACGCTCGTTCTTGGGAACGTCCAGATTGGCCCTGTAAAGTCGCCTTCGAACCCAAACACAGTCCCCATCTACGTCGCCGAGCTGGAGAGCCAGTATTTCGCCCGGCCGCATGCCTTCCCATGTAGCCAATCGAGCGATGACTCGTTCCCGAAGGTCGAACACTCGCAGCATAGTTTGCGATTGGTCCGGGGTTAGCACCTTTCGTACGCGACCTGCTTTGAATTGTCTCGGCGTGAACAAAGTTGTTGCCGGGTTGCGATCAACTGCGCCCTCGCTTAGCGCTAATTCAAAGATTGACCGCAGCCGGAATCGCAGGTGGTCTACCACGCTCCGGCCACAATTCTTGGCTGTCTCGTCCAGAAGCTGCTGCATGTCTTCGCGGGTGATATTCCGCATCAACTTGTCGCCCAGACCTCGAACGAGGTGGAATCGAATTCGAGGAGTCTCCGTATCCGCTGTAGAAGACTTCCATTTCCGTTCAAAGACGGGCAGGTAAGCCGTTTCGACGAATTGCTCAAACGTGAACTTCGCCGACTCCCTTCGCTCGATGCCTTCATTAATCGGTTTCAAGATCTCCTGCAGCATCGCTTCCGCATTCAATCTGGTAATTTTCGAGCAGAGCCCCAATTCTTTCGTTCTGTGTATACCATCCTCTCTCCACTGTGCAAGCCAGTAGTTTTTTCCGTTACGTTTTCGAGGCGTTATGTTTCCTCGTTGGAATCGCTTTCGACGCATGTGTTTCCTCTTTCCTGCGTCTGTGGCGACCAATCCTGATGCGAGTGATATTAACATCGCCTCTTGCTGGACTCCATCCATTCGGTCAGCCATTCGTGTCGAACCACCTTGCGCCGGCCCATTGCCACATGGGTGAGCGTCGGCACTCCTTCAACTTTTCCTCTAAGCAAATTGCAAACATGAGTCTTCGAGCATCGAAGGCGCTTCGCGATTTCCTCAATCGTCAAAACGTCCTTCGAGTCGTCATCTTCCATAGCCGAAAATTGCCCTCCTACTAATTAAGAGGCCCGCAAAGGGCAAAAACCTGCTTGGTGCGCACCGTGGAAATTGAAAAAACTGTGAGCTTCGGGTTAGGCGCCGCAAGTCCCGGCCAGTAACACACGGGACTTTAGGGGCGCTTCCGAAGGCGGCAAACGGGACTTTGGGGGCGTTCGGGCGGGACTTTGGGGGCGATTTCCTTATTATTTACTCCTGTATGTACATGTAGAGATTCCAGTAGTAGGCGGCTCGGGCCCTGTGGAAATGTGGAAAACTGGCGCGTCTGTAGTTCGGACAAGCTTCGGAACGTATGCTGTTGTTTTGAACCGGCGACAACACATCAGCACCTCGACTTTTTTTTATAGTGCAGCCGGAGGCTCACCTAGTGCGGCTCGTCGCCTTGATCTTTTGTTCCAAGGCATCGAACGGACCACAGGAGGAGAGAAAAACTGGATCGCCGAGAGGATTTGGCGGGGTCTGGCATCCCCTTGGCCCATATCGTTAGCAAAGGCCGCCGTTCCAGAGGCCGTTTCCAAATCCAGAGCCACAATGAAGCGTAGTCCGTAATACGACGACCTGAAAGGTAACGAGTGATAGATCTACCCTTCGCGACTAACGCGGACGAATCAGCGAGATGGGTCTGTGCTTTCGGATACCGAAGTTCCTCGCTAATGAACTCCAAAGACCGAAGGCTCGGTGCTTGAGAATTGCTTCCTAGTACATCGTCCCGTTAGTCCTTTATAGAATCGCTTTTCTTCGGTTTGGCTCTGCGCCGTCGGGACTTTCTGGGATGGACAGCCTGATATTCCTTGGTGGTTTCGATGAGGCGCTGAAGTTGCTCTGGCCCTTTGGTCCAGGTGAACGGATTACAGGTCTCGTTGTAGTTGGCAAGGAATCGGCGAAGGAGTTCTTTGAGATCCTGTTTAGATCGTTGGACGCTGTGGGCCAGCCCTTGCTTACTAAGAATACTGAAGAAGCATTCGATGAGATTCAGCCAGGAGGCATGAGTAGGGGTGTAATGAAACCGCACCTGTGGATGACGATTCAGCCAACGGCGGGCAGCTTCATTCTTATGAATGTTCAGGTTATCGATTATCACGTGCAGGTCGCGATTCGGATGGGTTCGCACGACATCATTCATGAACCGCAGAAAGTTGACGGAGGTGCGCCGGTTACGAATGTGAGCCACCACCTTGCCGGTAGCAATTTCCAAAGCAGCGATCAGGGTTTGGGTTCCGTGCCGGACATACTCATTCGTCCAACTTTGCGGCTTTTTCGCGCGTAGCGGCAACAGCGGCTGCGTTCGATCGAGCGCCTGAATGCCGGGTTTCTCATCTACACACAGAACCAGCGCATTCTCCGGCGGATTCAAATACAGGCCGACAATGTCCAACAGCTTGGCTTCGACTCGGGATCGGGGCTGAAAGTGAAGGTTCGGATCCGGTGGAGTTGCAGCTCCGACGCGTTCAGAATCGCCTGCACGGTGCTGTGGGGCAAGCCCACCTCCCGCGCCAAGGTACGGACTGTCCAACGTCCTTGAGACTGGGGCTGCTGACAGGCCAAGGTCTGCACCTTCCGCCACACCTCGGCATCATGCAAGGGCGGTCGGCCTGAGCGCGGCGCATCGTGCAATCCCTCCAATGCCTGCAGGGCAAAGGAGCGGCGCCACTTGCCGACGGTAACTTCCGGAATCTTCAGCTCTGACGCGATCTGCTGATTTGATCGACCAGCAGCCGCTTCCAAGATAATGCGACTGCGCAGGGCCAGTGCTTGCGGAGTCGACGCGGCTTGAGCCCAACCGTTCAGCGTTGATCGAGTCGCAGGATCGAGAACAATCGAAGGGGCGCTACGCGGCACACCCCAGCATACTCGAAATTCCTTATATTATAAAGAACTATTTGGACGATGTACCAGTCAGCGCGAAGAGCTACCATCGGATCGACTTTGCCGCCATCCCGTGCTGGCACCCAAGAGGCGAACAACGTCATTGCCGAAACAACTACAAGAGCAACTGCATAGGTTATCGGATCTAAAGAGCTCACACCAAAAAGCTGATGGCTTATGAGGTGTTTAGACGCCACTGTAAGCGAGAGCCCCACACCGACTCCGATGACGAGCAGGAGGAGCGACTCGCGTAGCACCATCCATCGGAGAGCGTGCACCTGTGCCTCCAGCGCGATGCGAATGCCGATTTCACCTCTGCGGCGCCCCACGTTGTAACTCATAACTCCATACAGCCCCGATGGCTGCAAGCAGTAACGCAATCAGCGAGAAAATGCCCTTTGCGGGTTTTGCTGCGCGGGGCGGCGGGTTTTATAGGTGTTGCGAGCTTTTGCTTTTGGGGTGAAGCCAAGGGTGCGCTATCTTGACAAGGATAGGCATGGCGACCCAAGTGAGAATGACGACGACGCCGGCTGCAACGAGTCCCGCCTCGAGGCCTTGAGGAACGTTCGATCTTAGCACCGGCGCAAGAATAGTCCGCATAAGCATGCTAGCGAGCCAGACCGCGATCCAGGTCAGCAAGGCCATTTTCAAACGTGGCGGCATGGGCTCCTTACGATCGCGAAACCAAGCTTCGAGCCCATGCAATTGCCGCCGGGTGGACTCGCCTTCAACCATCGGCTCGATGCGGGCTAGCCAATCCTTAAAAAGAGCCGTCCGATAAAAGGCATCGCGGTCAGCGGCGCTGGCAAAACTTCGCATGATGCCATACTCGGTCGATGCGGAGCCAGGTGGCGGATACAGGCATTGCACCCCCCTCGCCCCGCGCTCAGCCAAAGACCGACTCGCAAAATCTGCGAGAGCGCTCTGGAATTCCGCAACGTGCGTTTTCCGAACGCGCAGGGTGATTGCGATATGAATCGGCTTGTCCATCTTGGATAGGGGCCAATGGGCGGCCTTCTTTGGCACGATTGGGGGGCTTCACGGGCCCACGGCGGCGTATTCGGCGCTCACACATAGCCGCCCTGGCGATCGATTAGCCTATCAGGCTATCGCAGTAATTGTGCTTTCCCCCGTTAAGAGGCCAACCCTACTACCGCCGGCCAGAGATCGCCATCATCACTGCATCCGGAGAGCTGAGCCCCAACAGCTGGAGGGCATTCACCCGACCGATCTTCCGGCGATCCGTCTCGCTGATCGGCAGGCTGTCAAACCAGTCTGACTGTTCTTGCGCCGTTTCGTAAGGGGAGTCGACCGAAAACAGAACCCGATCCGACCCTATCTCGAGGAGCGTATCGATGAGCGCCTGAGTCCGGAAGGCACCAGCGGTGGTCAGATAAAAATTCTCGCGCAGGTAGAAAGTGACTGGCTTGAGCTGCCGCCCCCGCACCTCCGGACTGGCATGGCGTAGCCGATGCTCAACACGCGGCAAAAGGAAGGGGAGCCCCTCACCCATGTGGCCGAGAATGATCCTCAGTCGGGGAAAGCGGTCGAACAACCCACTCAAGATCAGACGAAGCGTATGCACGGCCGTTTCTGCACCAAAACCCCAGGGTGAGTCCGCCAAGACGGGATAGCCCTCGTACACGCGTCGCTGACTGGGTAACGGGCTGCGGGGGTGCAAGTAGATTGGCACACCAAGTGCCTCCACGCGGGCCCAAAAATCCCATACTGGCGGCTCGTCGAGGTATTGGGCGGTGTCCATGCCGCCAATGTTCGAATAGCCGTTGATCAACGCCCCCTTGAAACCAAGCTGCGAGATGGCGCGCTCCAGCTCGTCGCCAGCGGCGCGCACGTCCTGGAGCGCCACAGCAGCGAAGCCCACGAATCGGTTCGGATGTGCCGCCAGAATGTCCGCCAACTCGTCGTTCATTCGCTTTGCGGTATCGACCGCAATTGCGCGATCCGGTATGCCCTGAATACCTGGCTGCGTCAGTGACAGGACCATGCGTTCAATACCGCAGCGATCCATGTCCTCAAGCCGCAGTCTTACGTCGCCTAGCCCCTTCTGGACAGAAGCGAAATACTGCGGATCGTAATTGTGCGCCTTGTCGGCCCCATCGAGTGCCGAGCCGTCCGCACCATACGCTTCAAAGGATGGCAAATAGAAATGCTCCTCAAGCGCAATTTTGCCCTCGTCGTGTTCAGACATCTGATCCCTCCTTCTTAGGTCAGGTTAACTGCGAATTAACTGTGAAATCTGAGTTCAAAATGCTCTGGTCTGCTATTTAACTGCTGTCGCTGAAGCCCAGTTACAGCCCGGTCCGGGATCGCCAGAGCCATCGTCGGATTGTCCGCAAGTGACGCGCGGGAATGGCCAACCTTCAAAAAATTCAGGCAGGTACACGCCCAAGCCGGCCAAAGTGCCCGAGCTGTTTAGGGAAACGGGAGTAAAAAGGTAACCGAGGATAGTGGACGCGGGAGGCTGGTAAAGTCCGTTGGGGCCACTATCGGCGGGTGTGCTTAATTGACTGATTCCCAACCAGCCACCGTCAGCCAGGATCGTGTTGGTTGCGTTGCCGAGAGCCGAATAGGGATTCGTCTTATCGCTTGGGAATGTATACGGGACATACCAGGGGAAATTGAAAGGTTGCGCCTTAACTCCACAACCGGGGCAATCGGGATCGTCAACGGTATAACTCTGGGGCTGCTCCCATAGTGGGGTGTACCCCCAATTGACCGGACCGGGACACAAGTAACAGAAGGGTACATAGGATCCTATCGCGTATGTAGCCGCCATCATGTTCCGATAGTAGGATTCCTGGATCGCAGGGTTCATCGCACTCAGGACTTGGCTCGTGGTCGTGTCGCCATCCCAAAACCAGGCAGAGCCCGCCGAGGCTCCCGCGAGATCCGTTCCGAGGGCGCTAATTCTCCCCCAATTCTGATAAATGAAATTAAATTGGGTTCCGAGCGTCCCCCCCTGCGCAGTGAAGTTATCTGCAGCCTGTTGCTGCAATTGGGCAACGGTCGTAGTTAGTGTGCTGGTCGGGTTGCCGCTCGGATCGGTACTCAAGCTTGTTCCCAGGTTGAAAGCAGTGTCCGCAACCCCGAACAGAGTACCCACATCCGGCAGCAGACTTCCCAGACCCAGGAAAAAGTTGACGAGTGGATCTACCAGGCTTGGCGCCGGACTCGAAGGAGGCGCCTGGATACTGGCTTCAATGGTTTTATAGACGCTCAACATGTTGAGAATCGTGGTGGTTCCGGACGTGGCCCAAACGGTCCCCAGATTTTGATTCAAGTCGCGAATATCGCCAACATATGTGAATTCCGTGAGGAGCTGTTGCCGGACGATACAGAAGGGCGTCGTTTGTGTCGAGCCTTGAGGACATGCGCCTCCCCCGTTTGGGTCAGTCATGCTCAGCAGTGCACTGTAATAGTTGTTGATGTCGATATCCGTGTCAGGGTAGTCGTTTCTCGGGTTAAAGTTCTGACAGTTGGGATCGCTGGGATTGTTGGGATCGCAGAGCGCGCCTGCGATCTGTTGGAACGCGGTCACTTCGGCCGCATTCGCGGGGTGGGGAAAGTTGGTTGGCGGAAGGGCCATTACTTCATACAGCCCGAGATTCGCCACGCCGCTGTAATCGGCGTTCAAGGGACTGTACCAGTTTCCGCGGAGGCCGCGCGCCAGGACGCCATGCATCTCGCCGGTCGGATGGCCCGGATACACGGAACTGGATTCCCGGCCTCGCTTCCACGCTCCTGGCGTACCCGCGGGGGGCGCCGTTGCTCCGACCAGCGAGAAGGTGTCATTAGGCGTGAGATACACCATCGTTTCCCAGTAGCCACCCAACTCCGCGATCAGGCTGGCCAGCGGGGAAATGCGCGCATCACCGTCGGTGCCGAAATTCCAGTTGGATGGTATCGGGTGGCCAAAGCTGGCGATGAATACCAGGTTCGATTCGCTGCCAACTAGGTTCGAAAGATCGGTGATAAGGCGAGTGATCGCGCTGTTGGCTTGCGCCGTGCAATAAGACCCATTTGAAAGCAAAGTTCCGGGCACTTCGCGATCAACGACTACTACGTGAAAGCCATTTGAGTCGGTACAAGCCGCTGGCTTGTCGGAACCAGCTACTGTGTAGCTCTTTGCGCCAATGTTGATAGTTCCGTCCTGGCCGGCGCCGCTTCCGTCGACAATGAGATCGTATTTGACGTAGTCGGTTTGGATGAACGTGTAATTGCCGCTCGAATCCTTCGCCAGGTACCCCGACATGTTTTGATTGCTATAGCCGCTCTGATGCGCTCCCTTGACATTGAGTCCGCCATTTCCGACGAAAACAAACGGTATGGCGGTCGAGACCCCTTCTATATCGCTGGCGGAGCCGAACTTCTCGAGATTTGCGGCGATCTGATTTAGGCCGAAGTCGTAGTTTCCGACCGCATTCAGGATGAGAAGAGCGTCGGGATTGGAACCCAAAACGCTCTCCAGGAATGCATTGGCGGAAGTTGCGTCAGTGAACGTCCCATTGTCGACGAGATCCGGTTTGTCGAGGTGACTCGAGTCCGGCAGCCGCTTCAAAGCTAGGAGGTGCATTCCCGGGTTGCCGCCGGGGTACGTCGTCGCCCCTACAGTGATATCGCCGCTTGCTACATCGAGCTGGACTCGGACCACTGCTTTTAGGGGCTCTTCCGTATTTTGAGTTGACTGCGGGTATGCGCGCGTTGCCAGAACAAAAAAGCACGCGATAGCAAAGAAACTGCCTGGTGAAAGGTATTTGCGTCTCATTGAACGGTTCTCGTGTAGTAAGGCGCAAACCGCTGCAAAAATCGGATCATTTATCACGATCGTCTTCTGAAAGAAAGTTCCTTCGATTGATAAAGTGCATCCATCTGAGTTGTAGGATCGTGCCGACCCGGCTCAGTTCTCCGAATTCGGGAGCGTGAGCGTTTAAGGCGAAAACGGGCGCTCGAAGGGATCATTTGCAGCTATTTTTTCGGTGTTATCCTCTCTGGGTAGCGACTGAAACCGATGATGGAAGCACACACACGCGGAGAAGTAACCGTGCTTCTGCAACAGTTCAGGGCCGGCGACTCCAGCGCCAAAGATAAATTAATTCCGTTGCTTATCGACGAATTGCGCAGTTTAGCCAGACAGCAATTGCGAGGCGAGCGGCCCGGACATACGCTTCAGCCTACAGCGCTTGTGAATGAGGCGTATTTGCGGCTAGTAAGTGACCACGCCAGAGATTGGCAAAATCGCGCACACTTCATCGGCGTAAGCGTGCTGGTGATGAAGCGAATTCTCATCGACCACGCGCGCCGCAAGCAAGCTCTGAAACGGGGGGGCGATAGACCTGCTGTCGCACAGGAAGACGAATTTCCAGGGCTTTCCTATGAGCAAGCGGATGAGCTGATCGCTCTGAATGTCGCACTCGATCGCCTGGACGAGATCAATCCTCGACACCGGCAGGTCGTCGAGTTGCGCTATTTTGGCGGGCTGTCAGTTGAGGAGACCGCCGAGGTTTTGAAAATTTCTCCTATCACCGTAAAACGCGACTGGGCCGCAGCTAAGGCCTGGTTACGAGGGCAAGTGCGGCCTGAAGCATTCGGCTGACAAACTCCATGGCCGCGGAAGAGTGGGATCGGATCTTCGAGGTCTTTCATGCTGCCCGTGAGAGGTCGGGCGGTGAACGGGTACTGCTGCTGAATGCCGCTTGCGGAGAAGACACTCTCTTTCGGAAAGCAGTGGAAGAGCTGCTGAAACATGATGAAGCCGTAACCGATTTTCTAGGGGAGCCGCTGTTCCCCTCATTGACCGGTGAATCCCGCACATCTGGCATCCTCCCCGGCCAACGCTTTGGCCGCTATGTGACAGTGGAGCTCATAGGGCGCGGCGGCATCGGCGAAGTTTGGTCGGCCCATGACACCGACCTTGACCGGCCTGTCGCGCTCAAATTCCTGTCCACTGAAGCGCTCGCGGGACTGAACCCCGATCAAATCAACCGTGAAGCGAAGGCCGCTTCCGCACTGACCCATCCCGGAATCGTAACCATTCACGAAGTAGTGCAATCGGAATCCAGGTTTGCCATCGTCATGGAACTGGTAGACGGCGCACCGCTCCGCGACTTGTGTGGGAAACCAGCCCTTATCTCTGAGGTGCTCACGATTGGAGTTCAGATCGCCGAAGCGCTTGCGGCGGCTCATGCCGGCGGCATCATCCACGGCGATATCAAGCCGGAAAACATACTTTTGCGCCGCGATCGTTACGTGAAGCTGGTTGACTTCGGTCTGGCAAGAAAGATGACAACGGAAGCCGTCGCTTCGGGCGAAATCCCTGCGCTCGGCACGTTGCGCTACATGTCTCCCGAACAGGCTCGCGGCGAGGTTTTGACGCCCGCCAGCGATGTTTTCTCCTTCGGCCTGGTGCTCTATGAGCTAGCCGCGGAACGACACGCCTTTCCAGCGATGTCACCGCTGGATACCGCCGAGGCGATTGTCAAAACGGAGCCCTTGCCGCCTTCCTCTGTGAATCCCTCGTTACCGGCACGCCTGGACTTGCTGATTCGAGCCATGTTGGCCAAGAACCCAGCAGCACGCCCCAGCGCCCAGGAAGTTGCGCGAACGCTCAAAGAACTGCAAACGCCGGGAAGGGTATTCCAAAGTTTTTTTACCGGGATTTGGAAATGGGGGCTCGTGGCAGCGGTGTTGGCGGCTTCATTCGCCGTGTGGCGCTCGAAACAAGCTCGAAACGGAGCCGAGACCGCTACATTCCGCCAAGTCACGACGCTCGCGCTGCAAGACCGGGCAACCGCAGCGGCCATATCTCGCGATGGGAAACGTGCGGCGTATGCAAACGTGAATGGAATTTTCGTCCGGAATCTTAAGAGCGTTGAAACCAAAGCATTATCCTCACCCAGCGATTATGTTGTGGACAAACTGACTTGGTTCGCCGATGGCACCAAACTGGCGACCAGCGGGTTCTCGGCAACCACCCTGCTCCCGAGTATCTGGTTGATCTCGCTGGATGGAGCACCTCCACGTCTGATCCGCTTAAACGCCCGAGCGGCCTCGCCCTCCCCGGACGGGAGACAGATTGCGTTTGTCACGCAGGATCTGACAGAGATCTGGTTGATCGGAGTAAACGGTGAAGAAGCGCGGCGCGTCGTCGCCGGTCCTTCCGGTGACACGTTTCCAATGGTGTTCTGGTCGTCGGACGGGCGAAGGATAAATTTCCAGCGCAGTCATCCGGCAGGCAACGGCAGCATGGCGTCCGAATCCGCCGAATCCGTTGAGTCCGCGACCGCAAAGTTTGTTAGCAAACTGCTGGACGTCCAGATGAGTTCCGCCTCCGCTCTGCCGGACGGCCGCATGCTCTTTCTGCAATCGAACGGGCCCGATTCGAGTTATGCCGATCAGATATGGGAGGTGAAAACGGACCTCGCGACGGGCAGGTTTCTGGATGCTCCGCACAAAATCGCCAATCCGCCGGGCCCGGGTCCAATTCGGATGTACGGGTTGAGCGCCACCGCCGGTGGGAAAGACCTAATGGTCCTCAGAGGCTCCGATCGCGGCGCTGTGTTCATTGGCGATTTCAAAGATTCACCGCCGCTCATCAACCATATCCGGCGCCTGACCATGGACGACCGAACCAATTTCCCGCACGCTTGGACGCCGGACAGCCGCGCCGTGATTTTTGAATCGAATCGTAACGGCCGCTTTGATCTTTTCAAACAGAATTGGGACGAGCGCACACCGAAGATAATGGTCGCGACGCCGCTTACCGAGATGCTGGCCCAAATGGGACCGGATCGCCATTGGCTGTTGTACGCCGCCCGCGACGATGAAGGTAGCCTCAAAGATTTTAGATTAATGCGAGTACCAATAGAGGGAGGTACGCCGGAGGAGGTCCCGATCGGAGGTGCGCTGGATGAATTCCGCTGCGCTTTAAACCCGGGCACGCGATGTGTGCTTAGGACTACCCTCCGAGGCCAATACTACGTTTATTACCAGCTCGATCCCATCCGGGGCAAAGGCCGAGAGTTAGCGCGAACGAAATGGACTCCTGGATGGCTCGGAGATTGGGACATTTCACCTGACGGCACGCAGATAGCGCTTCCAGATCACGATACGCGCGATGCGCGGATCCGGGTGATTAGTTTGGCGGCACGTCGTAACGAACCGCCGGAGCACGAAGTAGCCTTACCCGTTCCAAACGATTTGAACGGTTTGGTATGGGCCGCCAGCGGGCATGGTTGGTTTGTATCCGTTAAAACGGCTGTTGGAAACCGGATGCTGTACGTTTATGCAGATGGACGTTTCCGTTCGTTAGGAGATATCCAGGGTTGGGCAGTGCCCGCTCCTAATGGACGGCGAATCGCGTTCTGGAGTACTACTGTCGCGACAAATGCGTGGCTGATCGAACGGCATTGAGAATTGTCGACCGTCAATCGACCAACGTTATTGAATTTATTGCCATCCTTCCGCAGGACATTTCTTTTCGAACCTTCAGATACTCGCGAATCTGCTCCGGTGAGCGCGCCTTGGCCCGTTCCTTTTCACGACTGAGCGAGCGCGCGAGGCAGCTCGCGTCATCGGCAAAGATCTGAATATCGTGCTGCGCGCGTGAAGCCCCGACGTAGGCGAGCGTCTTGTCGATCAATCCGCTCAAGCAGTAATTGGAGGTATCGATATGGAGCAGCACGCGATCGACAGTTGTGCCTTGCGCCGAAAAGCTGGTCATGGCATAGGCGTAGTCGATATGCCGGTGATCGCTCAGGTTCCAGCGGACTTTCCGGCCCTTGTTGAGCTCAACTTGAATGTTGCCATTCGCGTCCAGCTTTGTGATTGTGGCGATATCGAGCGCGCTGACACCGAGATTCGTTGAGTTGGCCGTAAACTGGACGCGATCGCCCACGGCGAGCGATTGCACTTTGCTCTCATAAATCGAAATGCCGGAAGCGTGTTTGGGATCGTAGGTGAGAGTGCGGCCGTCCTCGGTTCGGACGGTGAGCCGGTTCCGGGCGGTGTCCGAGTCGATCACTTGCGGGTAGGATTTAATCTCGACGGCAAGATGCCGGTTCGCCCGCCGAACAGGCGGATGCGATCATCCGGGATCAGGACGCTGACCTCGTTCTACTGGCGCGCGAACCTCTACGGAGACCGTACTTCCCGATGCATGCAGCCCAACAGCTTGGGCTTCCGATTCTCGCGCCGAAGCAGTATCTGCGAGCGTTCCCCGAGAGCAACCCGAGATCCAGCCTTCGTGTCCATCCCACAATCGCCCCAGCACGTATTCCGACTCCTATGGTGACGAGACCGCCGTCGTCAAGATGCACAGCGGCAACGGGGAGCACGACGAAATGGACCGCCGCGCGATTGCCTGCGTCGACCAGGCTCTGGCCGATGTCGGACTAGCCGACAATGATGTGCTGCGACAAGTGCTGCACGATTACTTTGCTTGGGCAACTACGACAACGACGTCCCGCTATCACCAGTCCGCTGATGATGTGCCTAACGGCCTCAGCATCCCACAATGGTCATGGGACGGACTCCAGGTGTAAGACTCCACGGCTGACCCTTGTGGCGGAACCTTCCTGCTTGCCAAGGGATAGACCCTGGCGTGTAACCGCGAAGATAGAACTCCGTGCTTTTTGAGCATTCTGACCTACAGCGGCGCAGAAGGCCGCCCAGAATGCCTAAGCCCCGACGACGCAAGAAGAAATCGCCTAAACGAGTTCTTGCGCTTCCGGATCTCGAACAGACGAAGTCCGCAGTCATCAACAGCCTCACTTCGAAAAGCGGGCAGCGAACGTACGAGCATGCCATCACTGAATTTGTCGATTGGTATTGTTCTGAACCGCGGCTTGCACTCAATCGAGCAGTCGTACTGAGATACCGAATCTACCTGGAGCAACGACTATTGGCACCGACCACAATCAATCTCCGCCTGGCAGCGGTCCGACGGGTTGCCTATGAGGCCGCCGACTCGGGACTGCTCAGCCCAGAGCTTGGTGCGGGCATCCGTCGCGTCAAAGGCGTTCGCCGGATCGGCGTACGGTTGGGCAACTGGCTGACAGCCGATCAAGCTAGAAGCTTGCTGCTGAAAGCTGCCGGAGGGTCCTCCGAAGCAAACGAAACTATGCAATGTTGGCCTTGCTCGTCGGCTGCGGTCTTAGGCGTGGTGAGTTGCTCGCGTTAACGATGCGATCCGTTCAGCTTCGCGAGGACCACTGGGTCATTGCAGATCTACACGGAAAGGCCGGTCATATCCGAACAGTTCCAGTCCCCGTTCGGGTCAAAGAAGCGATTGACGGCTGGACCTTAGCCGGCGCAATCACCGAAGGCCGCAAACAGAAGCTGCGGTTCGCGGTGAACGACAAGCTCGGCCTCGAACCATAGGTTTACCGCGGGTTCAAGGGACGGATTTCCCGTCCCTTGGCGACCACTCGGGAATCATTCGGGCCGCCATCAACTGAGGGGGGCGTTTTGTGTAAAGAATCTCGCAAACTGCCGAATGCTAACCCTTCCCCGACGTCTTCTTTCTTGCCGGCGCTTTCGGCTTGAGGCTGCACACATATCGATAGCTGATATCGAAATACTTCTTCAGCTCCGTTGTCTTCGCGAGGAGGGAATCCGGCACCTCGACGTATTCTTTCTGCACCACGCCGTACGAGGTGCACAGTTTGGCGTTGTATTTCTTGAGAAACGCTTCGAGATCCGCTGGAGGAAGCCGGAGCGCCATCTTGCCGTCCTTGCTCAGGTAGCTTAACATATGGCCGTTGATTACCGTGTTTGGAACCGTGGCCCCTTTGCGTTCCACTGCTGGATTCGTCGCAATTAGCTTGTCGTAGAGCAGAACCTTCTCGGAATGCCCGTGGGCTCCTGGCTTCGCCATTTGAGAAATTTCTCCTCGAGTGCGTCCGACCCAGTTAGATTCGGCACTTGATTCTACAGTTTACGGTTATCTAGTTTGCCCAGAGTCGGCGTCTCAAAAGCTAGCCGAAATCGGCGATCACAGACGATTAACGCACTTCCGACAGGGCAACAATTGCTGAATTTAGGTGTGGTGCTTCCGTAGCTTTCCCCATCGGGCTGACACTTTCTTATTGGTAGCCGCAGGACGGGTTGCGAAATGGCTAAACTGGAAAACATTATGGCCCGCAACGCACTATCGGCTGCAACACTTGCCGCTAGCCTTTTCTTTTCGGCTCTTCTCGCCGCACAGGATACCGGCGCTTACAAGGTTGTGAAGATTCAACTAGTCGGAGGAGATGGCGGATTTGACTATGTAACCGCTGACCCGGACGGCCGCAATTTATATGTGGCTCGGTCTGGCCCCGTCGGGCACATCGGCGTATTCAAGCTCGACACGCTGGCCCAGGTGGGTGACATTCCGGATACCAGCGCCCACGGCGCTGCTGTTGACACAGCTACCGGGCACGGCTTCGCTACCTCAAATCCCGTTACAATGTTCGACGCAAAGACGTTTGCCGTCCTCAAGAAAGTCGACGTGCAGGGACATCCGGACGGCTACCTCAACCACCCTTACAATCACCACTTCTACATCCTGAGCCACGCCGAGCCCAATATCACCATCCTCGACGATACGGACGGCTCGATCCTCGGCACAATCAACATCGGCGGGGCACCCGAGCAGGCAGCGACTGACGGTCATGGGAGGATTTATGTCGATATCGAAGACAAGGCCGCTATCGCGGTCATCGACGCGAACCTCATGAAGATGATCGGAAAATACGACGTTTCGAGTAAGGGCGGAGAATGCGCCGGCCTTGCACTCGACACAAAGAACGGTATCCTGTTCGCCGCGTGCCGTGAGAACAAGAACATGGTGATTCTGTCCGCCGCCGACGGGCACATCATCACTGATTTGCCGATCGGCAATGGATGCGACGGCGTCGTCTTCAACCCAGACACGATGGAAACCCTCAGTTCGCAGGGCGATGGCACGCTTACGATAATCAAGGAGCAATCGCCTTCGAGTTTCTCTGTCGAGCAGACCGTTCCCACTCCCGCCCGGGCGAAAACCCTGACACTCGATACACAGACCGGTCATATCTTCTCGATCACTGCCGAGTATGGTCCAGTCCCGGCCGCACCGGCTCAGCCTGTGAGCGCGACTCCACCGTCGAACGTCCCTGCTTGGATGCGAGGCCCTCGGCCGCCGATGATCCCAGGCTCGTTCCAGATCCTGGTGATCAGCAAGTAATCATCTGAAAGCTTTCGCAGAGCCTGAGAAGGGGACGTATCCAGCCGGTCGAGTCCTCGCGATCCCCGGGTGCAACGCGAAATAGGTACCTATAAACGTTAGGACTTTATCTGGAGTGATCCGGCGCGACGAGGCCGAGAAGCAATGTGGGTTCATCGCCGGATCACTGCGGATAGAGCCGTTTGAGGAAGGCGCCCGCGTTTGCGGCGGACGCGGTCAACTTTGGCAATGCGCGGCTATGGGATTTGAATCGGATTCAGGCTTTGGGGAAAGCATGAAAGTGCGCGGAGAAGCATAAATTCGATTCGCGGGAGAGGCGCCTGGAGTGCCGGAAGGCGAGAGTGGAGGTGGCATCGGCGAGGTAGCTTGAGCGAATAGCCGTCCGTAG
>JBAUZG010000304.1:0-40786 GCA_049585195.1 Bryobacteraceae bacterium
GGCAGCTTCGAATGCACGACAAACCATATACCGCCGAATTGGTCGTCACGCTGGCGGATGGGCTGATACACAATGGGCTGAAAATCGCTTTGCAGGTCTTGGTATTTGCTGCGTCCCACTAGCCCAATGATTGTGTACCGCTTAATCGGCTGGCCCGGCTCCGGCGGCACGTAAAGTGTTTTGCCGATCGGGTTGGCGCCGCCCAAGAATTTCGACACGAATGTGGTGTCGACAATGACTATAGGCGGTGCAGCGTTATCGTCGTGGAGCGTGAAATCTCTACCGGCGAGAAGCGGAATTCCCATCGTCTGAAAATAGCCTCCGCTCGTCCAGTTGAAATCGGCAACACGCTGCTCGACTTTGTCACCATCGATATGAATGGCGTTATTTGAATAGCCGCCGGTTATAGGCGGTTGAGTCACTGCGGCAACGGAATCCACGCCGGGTATCGCCCGTAATCGTCTTAGGATTTCGGCGTCCAGGGCAAGCCTGCGGCCCTCAGGAACCACCTCGGAAGGGAAGTCGATTGACGCCGTCAGCATTCCGTTCGACCGGAAGCCCGGATCAAGCGTCATCAACGTTTGGAAGCTTCTGACAAAGAGCAGCGATCCGACCAAAAGAATCAGAGACAGAGAAATCTGCGCGACGACGAGGATGCGCTGCAGTCCGAAACGCTCGCGTCCAGGCGTCGTGATGCGGCCTGCCTGTTTTAGCGACGCTCCCGGTTGGCGGCGCGTCGCTCGGATTGCGGGGGCAAGACCGAACAGCATGCAAGTCAACAGCGTGACGCCCGCCAGGAAGCCAATGAACCGAATGTCCAATCCCAAACCGAGCGAATAAGGTTGTTGCGTCGTACTGAACGACACGACCAGATAACGGCTAAGCGCGAGAGCGAGAATCGCACCCGTTATGCTGCCGATTGCCGCAATGAGAAGGCTTTCAGAAAGCAATTGCTGAATCACGCGCCAGCGCGAGGCGCCCACCGCGAGACGCACCGCAATTTCGTGTTCGCGGATGGTGGCGCGCGCCAGCAGCAGGTTTGCGAGGTTCGCGCAGGCAATCACGAGTACTAACCCGGCAAGAGAGAACAGAAGAAGCAAGGGCGTTTCAACAGACAAGCGCAAGTTCGAAAATCCTGTGCCGCCAGGAGTGGCTTCGAGCCGCAGTTTCAGATAATCCTTCGCGGTGTCGGGACGGTAGTGCGGGCTCACCGTCGAGCGATACAGTTGTGGAGAAATGGAGCGAACGAAGGCGTTGGCCCCTTTAAGCGACACCCCCGGTTTCAGCCGCCCAAACACGCCCAGCCACCAGAATTTTTTCCGGTCCGGATTACTCTGATCAATCGTTTGCTCCGAGCAGATAGGAACGGCAACATCGAACGGTTCGCCGGCATCGATTCCAGCGAACTCGGGCGGCGTTACGCCAATAACCGGAAAGCGGCGACCATTGACGCTGATCGTTCTGCCGAGAGCGGAGCGCTCGCCTCCCCATTCGCGCTGCGCGAAGCCGTAGCTCACGACGGCCGCGGAAGCGCCGCATCCCGGACGATCGTCGTCGGGGCCGATGGTTCTTCCGATCGACGTCTGTACGCCCAGCGTGCGAAAGAAATCGCCGCTGACATAGATTCCATGCACAAACCGCGCGGCGCCCGATTCCGAAATATTGAACTGCGAGCGTCCCCACGCAAACACGTCTTCGAACGGCTGGTGATTGGCGCGAATAAATTCCCATTGCGGCTCGGTAATGTCGTTTGGCTGATCCCAAAAATTCCCGTTGCGATTGGAATGCGGCGGGAGGCCGATCCGTACGAGTTGTTCCGGCGCCTTCACCGGCAAGCTCCGGAGCAGCACCGCGTCGATCAACTGAAAGAGCGCCGCATTCGCGCCAATGCCGAGGGCGAGAGAGATTACGGCGACTGCGGTGAACCCAGGGTTCCCGCGCAGCATCCGTGTGCCGTATTTCAAATCCTGCCAAATGCTTTCGATAAAGCCAAGCGAGTTCATTTTGTGGATTTCCTCTTGTAGCAGTGTCCGATTGCCGAGCTTGCACAGCGCCGCATTACGCGCCCGCCGGGCATCCATGCCGTGCGCGATGTTGTTATCAATTTCGTGAGCGAGATACGCTTCGAGTTCTTGGACGAAATCGCGGTTACGACGCTTTCGTTCGAAAAAACGTCTCTCCAGCGCATCACTCGTACCTCAGCGCGACAATCGGGTCTACGTTGATGGCGCGCCGGGCTGGAAGATAACCGGCAATTACGCCCGCAAGAAGCAGCGTCGCTGAAACTGCCGTCAATGTCAGCGGATCGTCGAAAGAGAGGCCGAAAAGCATGTGTTTCACAAACTGCGCGGCTAGAAGCGCGCATGGCAAGCCTATGAGAACGCCTGCCAACGTCAAAAAGACTGTCTCGCGCAGCACAAGCCCCACAATATGGCCGCTTTCGGACCCCAAAGCCATTCGAATTCCGATTTCACGGGTCCGCCGCGTCACTGTGTGCGACATCAGGCCGAAAAGGCCGAACGCGGCGAGCGATAACGCCACTGCCGCGTAGAAGGTCGAGAGCATCGCTGTCGCGCGCTCTTGAACTAGCGATTGCTTGGTCGCACCTCCGATCGTTTTCGCGCTAATCGTATATTCGTGGCCGAGAGACTTCACGGTATTGGCCACCGCCGTTGCCAATGCCGCTGGATTATTCGCACGCACAAACAGCTCTCCGGCTGCCGATCTCGCCTGCTGCGAGGAAGGGACATAGATTACCGGTACGCTCGCGTCGTGGAGATCCACAATGCGGGCGCTCTTCGCGATCCCGACTACGGTCAGGTTTTGCATTTCCGGCTGCACGCCGAAGCGCACCCGCTCGTCCGTCACGTCTCTCGAATGCGTGAGCCTGCGCGCTAAAGTGCGGTCCACAATCGCGACAGGCGGATGCTGGCTATTGTCGCTCCAGTCGAAATCGCGGCCGGAGAGCAGCGGGATACCCAGGGTTTTCAAGAAACCGGGCGAAACGTAAACCAGCGTCGTCAAAACGTTGCGAGCCGGCTCCGATCCTGGCGCGACAAGCGAGACCGTATCTTTCCAGCCGCCGCCGGGCGCCGGCACCGGCAAGTTGCAGGAAGCTACAGAGAATACTCCTGGCAGGCCCCCGATTGCTTCCATCAGTTGCCTGCGGTAAGCGCCCACATCCACGTTCTTGAGGCCACCGGGCCTTTGATTGAGGCTCACTTCGAGGACGCCCGATTTGCGGAATCCCGGATCGAACGACCGCAAGCGTTCGAGAGTGCCGAGGAACAGGGCCGCGCCATAGAGCAATACCAGCGACAGCGCAACTTGCGAAACAATGAACGCCTTACCCATCGTCCCTGTTCCGGCGCTTAACGTGCGATCGCTTCGGCGCAGCACGGGAACCACGCCTTGACGGGTGGCATGCCAGGCCGGAGCGAGTCCCGTCAGAATCGTGGTGAGCATCGCCGCAGTTGCCGTGAACGAGAAAACCCGCCAATCGGCTCTCAAGTCCAAGACAACGGGATTGAGCCTCCCCGCCGTCATCAACGCAGTTAGGTATCGGCTGGCCCACCAGGAAAACGTGAGGGCCAGTAATGTTCCCGCTCCAGATAACAGGGCACTTTCGAGCAGCAATTGGCGGCCGATCTGCCACGGACTTGCACCCAAAGCCACACGCGTGGCCATTTCATGGCTGCGTGCCGCAGCGCGCGCGAGCATCAGATTCGTTACGCTGACACACACCACCATCAGAATGAGCCCGCCAATGCCCAGCAGCAAATACAAAGGCTTCAAAAACCGAGAGCGAAGATCGCGATTGACGCCGGTTGCGGCTGATTCCACATCGAGCTTCATTGACAGGTACGAATCACGCCGGCGTCCCGGAATTTGCGTGGGAGTCGTAGCGAGAAGCGCGTCATACCAGAACGACGAAAGCTGTCCGCGGGCCTGCTCGATCGTTGTTGCGTCGCGGAGTCGGCCAGTGACGAATAGCCACAATAAGGAACGGCTGGTTAAATCGCCCATGCCAGCAACGCCGACCGGAATCGTCACGTCAGGTGGAGAGCCAGGCGTCATGCCCGTAAACCACTTTCGCGTCACGCCGACAATCGTGAACAAGTGGCCATCGATCCGCAGTGTTTTACCAACAGCCGTCGAATCGTGGCCCAAGCGATCGTTCCAGAAACCGTAGCTGACTACGGCCACGGGGTCCGCCTGAGTCCCGCGAATGTCGCGCGCCTCGATGAGCCTTCCTATGAGCGGCGTTGCACGTAATTCGGAGTAATAGTTGCCGGTCACCGAGTTCACGTCTGTAAGGAGCAGTGTGCCGTTCAGCTCGACATTCAAGCTCAAACCGAAACTCCATCCGAAGATGCTCGAGAAACTGCGCTGCCGCCGCTCGATTTCCTGGAACATGGGAAACGAGAACGGCACTTTCGAACCGTTTCGATAAACGCCCGTGATCTCGACCAGGCGCTCGGGTCGCCATACAGGCAGCTCACGCAGCACGAGAGCGTTGAGGATAGTGAAAATCGCAGTATTAGCGCCGATACCGAGCGCCAGCGATAGCACAGCGACGGCCGTAAATCCAGGATTCGCACGTAACGTGCGCAGGCCGTAGCGCAAATCCTGCCAAAAACTCTCGATGAGCTGACGCGACTTCATGGGTCAATCTTCGCGCTTATTCAGAGCGCAGTGCATCCATCGGATCGAGTTTTGAGGCGCGGTGCGCGGGAAGCAAGCTCGCCACAGCGCCGATCACCGCGAGCAGGCCGATTGCGCATGCGAGCGTAACCGGGTCATACGATTTCAACCCGAATAGGAGCGAGTTCGCCTCGCGGCCAGCAGCGAGCGACAGCACCGTGCCGATCGCGACACCGATAATTAGCAGCAACGCGGCCTCCCGCATCACCATGCCGATCACTTGGCCGGCACGCGCGCCCAAAGCTAAGCGAATTCCGATCTCGTTCCGCCGACGAGCCACGAGATAGGCGATAACGCCGTAGAGCCCGGCCATCGCCAGCACGGCGGCCAACAAGCCGAAGAATCCCGACAGCATCGCCATCATTCGCTCAGGAACAAGTTGATCTTGGATCTGCGTTTCGAGGACTCGATACGTTCCGTAGATCTCTGGGTGTTTTTCTGCGATGCGGTGTTTTACCGAATCGATCACTACCGCCGGCGGTAGGTTCGAATGGATCACGAGGGCGGTCCACGGCTGTTGATTCGGGAACTGCGACTCTGGCGCGAAAACCATGGTGGGTGTTTCGCCGCGCAGGCTATTGTACTTTGTGTCCGGAATCACACCTACGATTTCGTAAATGGTCGAGGGATAACCGGGCTCGGGATGCGTGCGCACGCTCTGTCCGATGGGATTCGCTCCGTTTAAGAATCGGCGAACGAACATCTCGTTTACAAGGGCCACCCGCTGCGATGCGCTGGTATCGTTCCCGGTGAAGCCACGGCCGACGAGCACCGGAATGCCCATCGTTTGGAAGTAACCGGGACTGACCCACGTGAATCTCGAATCTCCTTCCGTGCGGCCAATCGTGATGCCGTGACCCCAGCTTCCGCCAACCAGCGGCACATGCGTCGTAATCGCGGCGTTGAGCACGCCGGGAACCAAGCGCACGTCCTCGAGTAATTCGCGCTTGAATTCCTCGAGGCGTTCTCGCGCGATGTTCGACTTTTGAAATCCGAAATAAGCCACCGTAATCCCGCCCTTGCGCATGCCAGGATTGACCGTTATCAAGTTGTAGAAACTCCGGACAAACAGCAGCGCGCCAACCAGCAGCATTAGCGAAACTGAGACCTGCGTCACGATCATCAGGCGTTGCATGGAGAACCGCTCGCGGCTCGCGCTCATGCCTCGGCTACCGGTTTTCATCGCCGTAGCTGGATCGGTCCCCGAAGCCCTCAGTGCTGGCCCAACGCCGAAGACAATGCAAGTGAATGCCGCCGCGCCTGCGGCAAACAGCAGAACGCGCCAATCGGTTCCTGTCGCAAGGGCAACCGTGTTGTCTTCCGTCGACAGCGACCACACCAGAACACGGCTCAACAACTGAGCAAGGCCCAGTCCCATGCCCGCGCCAATTGCCGACAACAAAAAGCTTTCGACTAGCAACTGCCGCAACAAGCGAATGCGGGCAGCGCCCACGGCAAGACGAACTGCGATTTCACGCTCTCTCGCGCTGGTCCGCGCCAGCATCAAATTTGCCAGATTCGCGCAGGCGATCAACAGCACCAAGCCCGTGATCCCCAGCAGCAGCCACAGCGATGAATCGTAAGTCTCTCGAAGTTCGCTCACTCCCGCCGAAGCCGGATACGCGCCCAGCTTAAATGTCCGATACGTTTCTACTGTGCGCGAGTTGTAACCTTGAATTTCTGTCGCGGCCATAATACCCGGGCTCTGCGCCGCCAATTGAGCGGACGCGCTCTTGACGGTCCACCCCGGCCGCAAGCGCCCCATCGCCGTCAGCTCGAACTGATTGCGGCTCAACTCCTTCGGCATACAAAACGGAAGAGCAATATCGAAGCCTTCGCCCACGGCCAGGCCCGCGAACGACGGCGGCGTCACGCCGGTGATTTGCTTCAACTGACCATTAATCAGGAGCTTTGTATCGGGTCCGATTTGTGTGCCGCCCAGTTTGCTTTGCCAGTAGGCGTAGCTGATTACAGCGGTCGATTCCGGACAGGCGTGCTCGTCATCGGCAAGCAGCAGCCGGCCGCGCCATGGCGGAATTCCCAGCACGCGGAAGAACTCGCCGCTGACCACGATTCCGCTCGCCCGCTGGAAATTGGCGCCTTCTCCAACGGCGAAATCCTCCTTACTCCACGCGAAGACGCTCGAAAAGGCCGGATGGTCGCGGCGGATTTCTTCCCACATCGGCCGCGTCAGTTCACCGTATTCCTCGTTGTTGCCCATACCGCCGTTGCCGCCTACAATTTTTATTTCCGCCAGCTCATGCGGGTTCTTCACAGGCAAAGTACGCAGACGGACCGCATCGAGCAGCTGAAAAATCGCCGTATTCGCGCCGATGCCGAGCGCGAGGGAAAGCACGGCAACAGTGGTGAACGCCGGATTCGCCCGCAGCATCCTTGCTCCGTACCGCACGTCCTGCCAAACGCTATCAATTAAGCCAAGCGAGTTCATGTTATGGATCTCCTCCCGAATCAGCGTTCGATTGCCCAGCTTTCGCAGTGCGGCCACGCGCGCTTCCGCCGGGTCCATACCGCGGGCGATATTGTCGTCGGTCTCATGCGCGAGATACGCGTCCACTTCGCCCGCGAAATCCTCATCGCGCTGCCTACGCTGGAAAAAACGCCTCCAGGACATGGCATACCTATTCTGGTTCCGTGAGCGGCCCTAATACACGCCGGATCGCGCCCACGAGTGTCTCCCAGCGGCTCTGCTCCTGATGCAGGAATCGCTTGCCCGCAGGCGTGATCCGGTAATACTTTGCTTTTCGATTGTTTTCAGACGTGCCCCAAAACGAAGCAATCAGTCCCTGATCCTCGAGGCGGTGCAGAGCCGGATAGAGCGAGCCGTGCTCCACCTGCAGCACTTCATCCGAACTTCTCTCGATGACATGAGCGATGGTGTGGCCATGTGCCGGGGCTGCCAGCACAGTTTTCAGGATCAGCATGTCCAGCGTTCCCTGAAGAAAATCGCCTCGCCCTTCTTCTTGTGTTTTACGTGGCATAACGGGTCGCTTCCGTTTATACCACAAGGTGATCTACCGAAGACTGTGGCCGAGTCTTGCCCCGTTCAAGCGGGGCTCAAGCCCCGCGCGGGCTGAAGCCCACCCTCCGTTCTCGGTCAGCCGAGAATCATCTCCATATAAACGTCGGCGCGTTCATACGGAGATTTGTGGATTCGCTCCTGCGGGAGGCGTCGGAATCCAACGGACTCATAAAGATGGATAGCGTTCGCTAGGGAGCTGTTGGTTTCGAGGTACAGCCGGTGGATCGAGCGCGCCTTGGCATAATCGATAACGTGTTCCAGCAACTTGCGGCCAATGCCTCGGCCTTGTTCGCTCTCAGCGACGGCCATCTTCGCAACTTCAAAGCTGCCATCTGGCAGAGCAAGTAGCGCGCAGCAGCCAACGCGTTCGCCGTTTCGGATCGCCATGAGGATTTCGCCGCCGGGGGAAAGAATGTACCTGTGCGGCTCCCGCAGCGTCTCGCGGTCTTTATCTTCGAGATAAAAGTATCTTGCAATCCAGGCCTCGTTTAGCGTTCGAAATGCTTCTTCATCGCCTGCCTGGAAATCGCGCACGACGATGGGAGAGGACAAGGCTTTACGCATGAAAATCGTGGCCTGAGGATTGCCGTTATATCGGCCACAACGCATGTATTCATGGCGCTTGTAGAAGGCAATCGCCTGGTGAAGGTCGTCTTTGGTATCCAAGTAGAGCCATGAGATGCCGCGGCTTATTGCAAATTGCTCGAGCGCGTGAAGAAGAAGAGACGCGATGCCGCGGCCGCGGTAATCAGGTCTTACATATAGGCGCTTGATCTCGCCCGCCGAACCAATGCTTGAATCGCGCACAACGCCACCAAACGGCTGTGCGCTTAGCTGCGGCAAAGGCCGATAGAGGATGCAGCCCGCCGCAACCCCGCCACAGTAGGCGATCCAGACTCCGCTCTTCGGGTCGGAGAGATGTCCCAGCAATGCGTCTCGATCGTCACGTGCAACCACGTTGACAGCTTCGTAATACTCTTCGATCAAGGCCAAAGCGTCATTGGGTTCTTGTGCCGTGGCACGCCTGATGTCGACATCCGCCAGTTCTGACGAGCTCTCGCGCGATACGTTTTCTAAACTTGCCGCTCCTTGCATGCCGGTACCTCGATCTCATTTTGGCTTCAGCCTATCCATATGTCCAATATCTTATTAGTAAGGGGCAAGATCTTCTGGATATGAATGACGAAGTTGAGCTGCGGCATTTCAGGTACTTTGCCGCTGTGGCGGAGGAGTTGCATTTTGGACGCGCGGCGAAAAAGCTGCATATCTCGCAACCGCCGCTATCGCAGCAAATCCGCCGGTTTGAAGAGATGGTAGGGCACAGACTATTTGCACGGACATCGCGGGCCGTGAAACTGACGGCCGCGGGAGACGCCATGCTCGAACGAGCGAGGCGCACGCTGCATCGCGTCGAAGAGGACCTCGAGTTTGTGCGCCGCGTCGGGCGCGGGGAGACCGGTTCGCTGAGAGTGGGATTCATCGGTTCGGGAATGCTGACCAAACTGCCAGCCATTCTGGGTGAATACCGGAGACTCTATCCGGATGTCGAACTGCGTCTTCGCGAGTTCTATACGAGTAGCTTAATCGAGGCGATTCGCGATGGCTCCGTCGATGTGGGATTTCTGCGGGATGGCGGGGCCATAGCTGATCTGTGCGTGGAACCGTTGCTCGAAGAAAAGCTCATCGCGGTAGTACCCGTCAATCACAGGTTGGCGCGGCAGAGAGTTATCCGCATACCGCAGTTGAGAACGGAACCCTTCGTATTCTTTCCAATCTCTGCCGGGCGGACAGCGTGGGAACGAACTATGAAGCTATGCGAAGAACACGGTTTTCACGCAAACATTGTTCAGGAAGCGCCCCATTGGGTGACGATCGTGAGTCTGGTCGCAGCCGGATTAGGTGTGACGATAGCGCCAGAGTGCATACGGAAGATTGCCGGCGAAAGCGTCGCGTGCCGGCCGCTATCGGGTCATGGCACAACCTGCATCGAACTGGCGTTCCGGCGAGATGATAACAGTCCGGTCGCACGCGAGTTTTGCCGGCTAGCCCGCACGCTGTTTACAATCCGCTCATCGCGCCAATCATCATTCTCGCGTTCTCCTGCTTGATGTCCGGAGACGGCCGGCTCGCATCAGCCGCAGGATTTTAGCATGTAAACTGCCACGAACTATTCGTATCGTAAGGCAGACGTGGGGTCGATGCGCGCGGCCCGGCGCGCAGGCAAATAGCCCGATAGCGCTGCAATCCCAACAATGCCAAGCAGAGCCAAGCCGATGGTAGTGGGATCGGACGGCGACATTCCATAAAGCTGGCTCTGAAGCAGACGTGAGACCATAAGCGCCGCGGGCAGTCCAATGGCAACGCCGATACCGGCAAGTAGTAACACTTCGCGCATCACAAGCCAAACAACATCGCGGGTTACGGCTCCCAACGCCATTCGAACGCCAATCTCGCGAGTGCGTCGCGCAACCAGGAACGCCATCACGCCGTAGAGTCCAATGGCCGCAAGCAGCGAGGAGAGAACTCCGAATGCGGTTGAAAGGGTTGCAGTAAGACGCTCGACAGATAACACATCGTCGAGCTGCTTTCCTTCAGTCTTCATGTCGTATACCGGAATGTTGGGGTCAAGTTTTTGCACCGCCGACCGTAGTATCGGAAACATTTGCGCCGAGCTCAATCCGGTGCGAACGTAGGCCGTCATCTGCTGAGCCCAGTCGTTTTGAAGATATGGATGGAAGATCTGGGGCGGCGGGTCCTGACGCATGGTTTGGTAGCGTGTATCGCGGACCACGCCGACGATCTCGATATCGGTCTTCGTGCCCGGATCGCCGCCCATTCCAATGTGACGGCCGATGGGGCTTCGATTGCCGAAATAGTGGCGGGCGAACCTCTCATTTACGATGATCGTCTTCGCCGCGCCTAAGCTGTCGCGATCGGTGAAATCGCGGCCGGCATAGATGGGGATTTTCATCGTTTCGAAGAAGCCAGGCGAAACATAATTCTCCCACGCTTGCATGTCTTCGCCCGGTTTGGCCGAGTAGCCTTCCACGCTGACCGTGCTGTCCCACTCGTCGAAAGTGAGCGGCGGTACAACGCAGAGCGAGGCGGAGCGAACTCCGGGAAGCGCCGCAAGATTTTGCGTCAATTGTTTGAAGAAAATCTTCGAACGCACCGTATCGTAACCGCTCAAGCTGGGGTTGAGCGAAAACGCCAGCAGATTAGTTACTTCAAAGCCAGGGTTCAAGTTTTTAAGATGGCTGAGCGTGCCAAGGAACAGTCCTGCGCCGATCAACAGCAACAGCGAAAGGCTGACCTGCGCGCACACGAGCACTTTGCGCCAACCGGTCTGTCCTCCGCCCGCAACGGCGTTCGCTTGACCCTTCAGCACCGGAGCGAGATCGGGGCGAGTGGCTTGTAGAGCTGGAAGGAGGCCAAAAATGACGGCAGTAAGAAGAGATACGGCCAGCGTAAAGAACAAGACGCGCGGGTCGGGACCGCTGGCGAACTTCAAGGGAGGATCGGTCTGCGGCAATATGCCCTCGAGCAAGCGGTTAGTCCAGGAGGATACAGCCAGGGCAAGCGCGCCGCCAGCTAAGGCCAGAAGCAAGCTTTCCATCAGCAGTTGCCTTACAATGCGGCGGCGGGTAGCGCCAAGCGCGAGGCGCACCGCCATCTCCTTTTGCCGCGAAGCAGCGCGAGCGATCATCAAATTAGCCACGTTAGCGCAGGCAATCAGCAGAACCAGCCCGACCATCGCCATCAAAGCCCAAAGCGGCGCGTCGAGAAATTGTCCGACCTCGTCCTGGCCGCCGCCCCCCGGCATCACCTCCAAGTTCATCTTCAGAAATTGCTGGCGTGAATAGGGAGAGGCGTGGGCAAAGCGCGGCTCCTGGACTTCCATTTGAAGAATCCGACGGAAAATGGGTTCGAGCGACGCTTTGGCTTGAATGACTGTGACTCCCGGCTTCATTCGCCCAAATACCTGCACCCAGCGCCGCCCGCGATTGTCGAACGGCTTTTCTTCCTGCGTGAGCTCGCCCGCCATCATAATGGGGACATAGATCTGGGCGGAGAAAAGCTTTTCTACACCGTCAAATCCTCTGGGCGCAACGCCGGTAATTGTGAACTGGTGATTATTGATTAAAATTTGTTTGCCGAGGACCGATGGATCGCCCGCGAAGCGAGTCTGCCAATAGTCATAACTGAGCACGGCCAACGGCGCACCGCCTCGCTCGCGGTCTTCGCCCGAGGTGAAAAGCTTTCCCAGGGCTGGATGCAGGCCAAGCGTTGGAAAATAGCCACCCGAAACCAGTTCGCCGGTCGCCCGCTCGCTGCGGCCCTGAAAGCTGACGCTAAATGGGAGGCTGTGCCTGCAAAACATGCCGCTGAAGACCTGGTTTTGTTCGCTGAAATCCTTATAGAGCGGATAGGATAGCGAGTTGAACCCAGTATTCGATCCATGAAAAGCGCCGGTTTCTTTCAATTGCACTAATTGGCTGGGATTGCGGACCGGCAGCAGGCGTAGGAGTACTTGATCCAACAGCGTGAATACGGCGGTATTGGCACCGATGCCGAGCGCGAGGGAGACTACGGCGACGAAAGCAAACACCGGCGATCTCTTGAGCGAACGGATGACGTAACGAAGCTCACTGAGCCAGCTCATATACACTCCAGCCGAGAAAGCATATGAACGAGCATACGGCAAGCGGCCCGGTTTGGTTCCTGTTAATTTGCCTTACCAGCTGTCATTCTTCGCGCAGTGCGATTACGGGATCAATCAACGCCGCACGGCGCGCGGGAATGTAGCTGGCGAGCGCGGCAATACACAACATGGCAAGCGGCGCAATGGCAAAAGTTGCGGGATCGGTAGCGCGCACGCCGTAGAGCAGACCGGATAAGAGATGCACCACGCCGAACGACCCTGCTAGCCCAATCGTCACACCGAGGAACGCCACCAGGAGCCCTTGCCGGAGCACCCAAAACGTAAGATCGCGCGCGTTAGCACCCAATGCGATGCGAACTCCGATCTCATGCGTGCGTTGAACAACGGTGTAAGAGATCACGCCGTATATCCCGACGCAAGCCAACAGCAGCGCTGAGCCTGCAAAGCCGGTGAGAAGTAGAGCAACGAAACGCGGCACCGCCACCGACTGCGCGAAGTATTCGTCGAGCGTCTCGATCTGATAAATGGGCGCGTTTCTATCCGCTGCGGCTATCTGCCGGCGAGCCGCCGATACAATCCCCAGTGGATCGGTTGCCGTGCGTATCGCAAAAGACATGGTGCCGAAGGAGCTTTGCGCTAATGGGGCATACACCTCGGGAGGGGCTTCGGAGCCAAGCCCGCTTTCCTTCACGTCCCCAACCACGCCCACGATTTCGCGCATCGGCAGCTCGCCGGGGCCGTAGCCGTTCCCGATGCCGGGGCGGACATGCTTGCCAATCGGACTCTGGCCCGGGAAGAAGCGCTGCGCCAGAGTCCGGTTGACAATCACAACCGGAGTGGATTTCGAATCGTCATTTTCCGTGAAATCGCGCCCGGCCAACAGGCTTATACCCACTGTTCGAAAATAATTCGGCTCCACCGAGTTGAAATCGGCGCCGGGCCGCGACCCCATCGGAGTGGGCTGCCCTTCGATTTCGATACTCGAACTGATGTTGTCTCCCATTAGAGGTAGCGATGCGGCGGTACTGGCTGAACTGACGCCCGGGAGCGCGGAAATACGCGCCAGAACTTCTCGAGTAAATGCTTCGAGCGCCGGTCCTGACTTCCCGGGCGGCGGATCGAGTTGAAACGTCAGAACATGGTATGGATTAAATCCCGGATCGACGCTCTCGAGATGCAGAAACGTTTGAATCAACAGCCCCGCGCCAACCAGCAACACAAGAGCCAAGGCGACCTCGCTCACAACTACGATGCCGCGCATCCGGCTGCGCTCTCTTCCGCCACTCCCAGGGCCCCGGCCACTCTCCTTGAGCGATTCGGCGAGATTAATTTTTGAGACCCGCAAAGCCGGGGCGAGGCCGAACAAAATTCCCGCGGCAAGCGAGATCAGAAAAGCAAAAATGAGCAAGCGAACGTCGAGGCCGATTCCGTTCAGCCGTGGAACCTCGACGGGAAAGAGACGCACAAGAAACCGGAGCGATGCAAATGCCAGGCCGAGACCGAGGCTGCCGCCCAGCAGCCCCAGTGCCGCACTTTCGGTGAGCAGTTGACACGTAATCCGCCAACGGCTCGCGCCCAAGGCGGCTCGCATAGCCATTTCCTTACTCCGTGCTGGCGCTCGCGCCAACAGCAAGCTCGCTACATTGGCGCAGACAATGAGCAGAACAAAGCTCACTGCTCCGAGCAGCACAAACAGAGGAGTGCGCAAAGGTCCGATAAGACCTTCGATTTCCGGTACAATCCGCACTGAGCGGGGCTTGTTCTCTGGATGTTCCTTGTTCAACACGCCGGCAATTGCGGCCATTTCAGATTGTGCCCGCTCGCGCGTCACACCACGTTTTAGCAGGCCAACAACGTCGAGATAATGCGCTCCCCGCTGATCGGTCATTGCGTTCGGGCCGCTCGCGTCAACGGCGATGGTGGTCCACAGCTCGACCGGCTGCGTTTGAATGGGATACTGAAACGCCCGCGGCATGATCCCAACCACCGTAAAGGGCTGCTCCCCAAGCCGAATCGTGCGGCCCAGCACAGACACATCCAAACCAAACTCCCGCTGCCACAGACCATAGCTCAAAATGACGGGATCGGCGCCATTCGCCGCGCCGGGCTTATCTTCCGCCGGAAGGAAATTGCGGCCAACCACGGGCGTGACTCCCAGCAGCGAGAACAACTGCGCGGAGATCACCGCTCCCTGCAAATGCATCGGTTCACGCACACCAATCAGAGTAAAGTCCTGAGTGTGAAAAACAGCTATACCGTCGAAGACATGATTCCGTGCCCGCAAATCGAGAAAATCGGGATAGGATGCAACGCCGCCGTGCCCTGTGGCCGCAGTCACCGACAGAACGCGCACCAGCCTGCCGGCGGTAGGGAAGGGAAGAGGCTTCAGCATCACAGCATCTACAACGCTGAAGATCGCCGTTGTCGCGCCAATTCCCAGCGAAAGCGTCAGGATCGCGGCCGCCGCGAAGCCGGGATTCCTTCTGAGCCCACGCAGGCCATAGCGTAAGTCCTGCAGCAGATTTTCAATCAGGTTCACGCCGCGGGCATCGCGGCACTCCTCTTTCACTTGATTGAGTCCGCCAAAGTGAAGGCGTGCTTGGCGCGCTGCTTCCTCGCGACTTAAGCCCGTCGCGGCAAGCTTCTCAACATAGCGCTGGAGGTGTGCCCGCAACTCCTCGTCCAATTCGCCTTCAACCGCATTCGTGCGAAACAGCGCGCGCAAACGAAACAGAAGATCGCTAAACACACTAGTTCTCCATATACCCTGTTACTCACACCGCAGCGCCACCATGGGATCGACTTTGGCTGCCTGGCGGGCGGGAATATAACTCGCGAACAGAGCCACTATAGATAAGGTCAGCGCGACCGCCGCAAACGTCGACGGATCGTCCGGCTTAACGCCGTACAGCAATTTGCCGAGAAAGCGCGTCAACAACAACGCCCCCGCCATTCCAGCCGCCACGCCTGCCGCGATCAAAACCCCTGCTTGGCCGACAACGAGAATCAGCACTTGATGCCGTTCAGCGCCAAGCGCCACGCGAATGCCGATTTCGTGGATGCGCTGAGCGACTCCGTAAGAGATGACGCCGTAAATGCCGACCGCCGCCAACAGGAGGGCCACGCTTGCAAACAAACCCAGCAGCAACATGGAAAAGCGTTGTTGGGCTGAGGCTTCGCCCACCACTTCATTGAGCGTCCTGATATCGGAGACAGGTTGATCCTTGTCCAGAGCCGATACTTCGCGTTTGATCGCATTTGCAACATTCGTGGGATTCAGGGCCGTACGTACGATGAAATGACGAGGCGATTGTACCCACGGATATTGCGTATAGGGCACATAGATCTCGCGCCCAGCGTCAGGATCGGGCCAGTTTGTCTTCACATTGCCCGCCACGCCTACTACGGTCATCCACGGCCACTCGCTTCCTCCCATTCTTAGGCGCTTCCCAATCGGATTCTGACCGGGCCAGGAGGTACTCGCGAGCTTCTCGTTGACGATCGCCACCCGTGAAGAATTCTGCGCGTCTTGACCAGTGAAGACACGCCCCTGAAGCAGAGGGATCTGCATCACCCGAAAATAGTCGGGCCCGACTGTCAGGTAATTGGAGTCCGGCGTTTCGTTGGGAGCAGGGTGAGGGTTGTCTTCGGTAACGAAATCCTGGCCAGACCAGCCCTCGACCGGCAGGCCGCGCGACGGGCTAGCCGCCTCAACACCAGGAAGCGATTCAACGCGTTCCGTGAGGCGCCGGAAGAATGCCACCTGGGGCGCCGGATCGCGATACCTCGAACCTAGCAGCGCGATACGCATTGTTAGGACGTTTTGAGGATTAAAGCCTAAATTCACCTGACTGAGCCGCACCATCGTCTTGATCATCAGTCCTGCGCCAGTGACGAGAATAATGGCCAAGGCGAGCTCGCCGGCCACCAGTGCGCCGCGCAGGCGTTGGCCCCGCAGTCCCTCGGTAGAACTCCTGCCGCTTTCTTTCAGTGCGTTGTTCAAGTCGGGTTTGGACGCGGCTAGCGCCGGGACCAGTCCGAAAACGATTCCGGTCGCCAGCACAACAGCACACGTAAAGGCCAATACGGGCCCGTTGATCATGCCGGTTCTGACGAGGCTTAATCCGGTCAAGCCGAGCGCTCCCTTAGGCGCGAAAGCAGGCAGAAGCTGAACGCCCCATCTTGCGAGCAACAAACCCAACGCTCCACCCATGCTAGCGAGCACCAGGCTTTCCGTAAAGAACTGGCGAATCAGCCGCGCCTGCCCCGCGCCAATCACCATGCGCACCGCGATTTCGCGTTGCCGCGTTGTTGCGCGCGCCAGCATCAGATTCGCGACGTTGACGCAGGCGATCAGCAGCACAAACGCTACCGCTCCGAGTAAAACCAACAGAGCCGGCCGCGTCTGACCGACCGCTTGCTCGTGAAAACTTGCAAGACCCACATTCCATCCTTTGTCGTCGGGGTACTGCCGCACAATGTTGCGCGCGATGGCGTCCATGTTTGCTTGAGCTTGCGGAAACCAAACGCCGGGCTTAAGCCGAGCGACGGCAAGGAGGGCATGCCACGTGCGGTCGGGTTGCGAGAGGTCCAGTCCGGCCGTCCACAGCTCGACTTTCGTTAACTCCTGCCAAAACGGCGGGAAATAGAACCCGGCGGGCATTAAACCGATCACTGTGTAGCTTTGGTTGTTCAACAAGATTTGCTTGCCCAGCACAGAACGACTGCCGCCATAGCGACGTTGCCAAAACGAGTAGCTCAATACGACCACCCGCGCACTGCCGGGTTTGTCTTCTTCCGGCAGGAACGTGCGGCCGAGCAAGGGCCGGACGCCGAGAAGCGAAAACAAGTTGGCAGTTGCTCGCTGGCCGCCCACCTCCTCGGGCTTACCAGTGCCCGTCAGCGTGTACGTCTCTTCCACATCGGCCGCAGCCATCCCGGTGAACACACGATTCTGCTTGCGCCAGTCGAGGAAGTTGGCGGCAGAGACGATATTGCGATACCAGCCGCGCTCGGGATTTTGCTCCCACACCACGGTTAATCGATCGGGCTGGCGATAGGGCAGCGGCTTTAACAGGACTTCATTCACAACGCTGAAAATTGCCGTATTCGCGCCTATGCCAAGGCCCAGGGTCAGTACGGCTGTTGTAGTGAATCCCGGATTCTTTCGCAGCATCCTTACGCCGTAACGCAGGTCCTGCAGTACGGTCTCAACCAGGTTCACGCCGCGCGCATCGCGGCATTCTTCCTTCACTTGATCGAGGCCGCCGAATTGAAGGCGAGCCTGGCGCGACGCTTCCTCACGGCCGAGGCCCGATGCGACAAGTTTTTCAACATGGCGCTCGAAATGTACCCGCAACTCCTCGTCTAATTCGCCCTCGACAGCGCCTCTGCGAAACAGGGCTCGCAAGCGAAAAACGAGGTCGCTAAACACAAGAATCTCCTTTACACGGTCCCCAACACTTGTTCAATGGCGGCCGTCAACTGGCGCCACGAGCTGGTTTCCGTATCAAGCTGTTTACGCCCGCTTTTCGTGAGCTCGTAATATTTGGCACGGCGGTTGTTTTCCGACGTTCCCCACCGGGCCTTGATCCAGCCGCGCCGTTCTAGCCGGTGGAGCGCCGGATAGAGCGAGCCTTGCCGGACACGGAGGACCTCGCTCGAGATCTGCTGAATGCGCTCCGAGACGGCCCAGCCGTGCTGAGGTTCAAGAGCCAAGGTTTTCAGAATCAGCAGGTCCAGAGTGCCTTGGGGCAATTCGATATGAGGATCAGGCATACATTGATCTTTCCTTGCGACTTCGACAAAAGAAATTATAACGCCTTTTTGTCGAAGTGCAAGAGGTATACCGCTGCTCTCAGGATGAAAGCGTCGATATCAGTTAATGCGTTTGCCGGTCAACGTCATGCCACCCTGCTCGAGCTTCACTTCTTGCGCTTTCCCGCCGTTTGGCCCGGGTGTAAAAGTGAACACTGCATCCACCTGATCGATAAAGAACTGCGTTCCGGATGACGGCAGGGCTTCGAGCTTGGGCTGGCCTTTCGGCGCAACCATGAAGTGGCCGTTGTCGTTCGAGAACGTAACCGTCAGCGGACCAACCTGGTACGTGCCTACGTACCGGTTAAGAATATCGGGATTGAGGGTAATTGCCTTTCGCTCTCCGGGCAAAACGACTTTCTGACCAAACAGGGTTCCAGCGAGCACGGCGGCGACGGCCTGCGCATTGCCGGCGATGTTGTTCGAGAGAACGATAACCGCGGCGTCGTCCTGTGGAAACCGAGCTATGTAGCTGCTGAAACCCGGAATACCGCCGCCATGCCCGATCTGTTTGTGACCCGCCATCGAATTCAGCATCCAGCCGTAGCCGTAGTCGTGCATTACGGGCGTGAACATGCGGTCTCTCGAAGCTTTGCTCAGAATTTTATCGGTGTAGAGCGCGCGATCCCATTTATAGAGGTCCTGGACGGTCGAATAAAGCGAACCGGCCGCAAAGGGCAGCGACATGTCGATATATTGCGCGTTGCACAACCCCTTGCCGCAAGGCTGGTAGCCGGAAGCGCGATGCGGCAGTATCTCGGCTGTATCGTCGTAGCCGGAATCGGTCATGCCTAGCGGATCGAAAATGTGCTTCTTGAGATACGCGGCGTATTTATCGCCAGACACTTTTTCGAGGATCGCGCCAAGAAAGATATAACCGCTATTGTCATACTTCCACTTGGTGCCCGGCGCGAATTCAAGCGGCTTGTCTTTCGAAAGAAGAACAATCTCAGTAGGGGTTTTCGGCACGCGGATAAATTGGGGCTTGGCGAACTCTTTGTCGTCGGTGTAGCTCGGGATGCCGGACGTGTGGCTTAGAAGCTCGTGGATAGTGATCTTCTTCCAGGCTTCGGGGCAGCCATCAAAGTAATTGCAGGCCGGATCTTGAAGCGACAGTTTGTGCTGTTCGACAAGCTGCATCATCGCTGTCGCCGTGAATTGCTTGGTAATGGAGCCGAGGCGGAATTTAGCATCCGGCGTGTTTGGAATGTTCCATTCGAGATCGGCCATGCCATAGCCCTTCTCGAGCAGAATCTTGCCGCCCTTTGCCACCAGCACCGATCCCATAAAATGGCGGTTCTTTTGGAAGGCGGTGGCGGCGCGATCGAGCCGAGCGCCGGGATTCTCGCCGGCTTGGGCGCAGGAGGCAGGAATGCAGCTTCCGAGGATAAAAGCGAGAGCGGCGATCTTTCGGAGGAAGGACATCACGAAATGTTATCCCGGTTGCTTCGCCGCGTGCTCGCTATGGTTTCCGCGTTGCCGTCCACCGGCCGTCGGCTCGGCCTTCCACTTTCATGCGTCCTCCTGCGGAATCGCCATCAATCCAACCAGCGAGCGTCGCAGCGGCGGTGCTCCCCGCACCACCAGTGCCTCGGCTCGGCCAGTTCGCGTTGAAAGTAAGCTTGACGTAGCCGTCGCGCCAGGTTCCGGCAACGGGACGATCATTACCAAGGGCGCCGGACCACGTTCCCGTCACTTTGCCCCCATCGCGTGCAAGCTCGAGAGTACCGTCAAAGATTCCCGCGTCGCTCGAGCACTTCACCTGCCATTTGCCGCTCGCGTCCCCGCCGTTTTTCACTGGTAGCGGAGCCGAGTTGGTGATGCGGACATTTGAAAAATACCCCTCCTCGCCTTGGTAACCCCACAGCGCGACACCGCCCCGCAAATCCTGGCCCTTTAGGCCATCCACAATCAGGCTTGGCTTTTCGGATCCGTTCAGATAGAGTTTTGCGCTGCGGCCCCGCACCTCGATCTTTACTTTCGTCCAGGTCTCTGGCTGTAAGTCGGCATAAGCCTCGTAGACCCAGGGCCATTCCCGGCGCAGTTTGTACCAGTCGAAGTCCGGCTCTGAAGTGTACTGCACCGAATGGTTGCGCATTGCCTGGTCTTCCGCGCGCGCGTTCCCCGGCCGCAGGTAGAAGAGTTCGTAGCGTGAAGCGTCCGGCCGCGCTCTGAAGGCGATGCCAACAAAGCCGGGCATTCTCACGCCCGGCGGCGTCGTGATCTTCAATGAAATGTCCGCCTCGATGATTCCGTCTTGAAAATCCGTGCCCGGCAAAAGCGCGAAGCCGTCCTTCTCCGTATCCTTTGTGAGCCGCACAGCGTTACGTCCCTGGTATTCGACAGCATCGGCCTTTATATTCACGAGTACCAGCTTTTTGGGGTCGGTCAGAGCGAACGTTTGAATGTTGGAGGCAGCCCGAGCGAAGCTGGCTAACAGCAATAAAGCCGGAAAAAGCCGCTTGCCGATCGTGATTGAAACCATCGTCATCTCCGTCCTCTTTATTCGTGAAGTTATTCCTCGCGAAGGGCGATGACCGGGTCAATGGACGCTGCCCGTCGGGCGGGAATAAGGCATGCTGCCAAAGCCACTACAGCTAAGAGCGCAGTCACCTCCGCAAGGACCGCGGGGTCGGTGGGTGTGACTCCGTATAGCATGCTCCTCAAGAATTGGGTGAGACCGAAGGAAGCAAGCAACCCGGCAATAAGACCGATGGACGCCATGATCATTCCTTGTTTGACAACCATGCCGAGAAGATCGGCGCGCTTTGCTCCAAGAGCGGTGCGGATACCGAGCTCGCGCGTACGCCGTGCCACGCCGTATGACATGACGCCATAGATGCCAATCGAGCCAAGAAACACCGCAAGGCCGGCGAAGATTGAAAGCAGCGCCATCAAAAAGCGCTGCTGCGCAATGCTGTTTCCGACATAATCCTCAAGGCGGCGCGGTTCAGCGAGCGGAATGCCGCCTGAGGCAACAAGCGTTTCGCGGCGAATTTGCGGAACCAGAGCAAGCGGGTCGCGTGTCGTGCGGACGACCCAACTCAGGGGAAGAGATTTCATAAAGAGGACCATTTCCTTGTCGGGTACTTGAGCGAGCGTGCCGAAGATAACCGGATCGGGTGGCGATCCAAGGCTGGTTTCGTGCGTGTCGCTTACGACACCCACAATTTCACGCGGCTCAGTTTCACCGAACACCGGACCCATGCCTACTCCAATCAAAAGCTTCTGGCCAAGCGCGCTGCTTTTAGGGAAATACTTACGGACAAACGCCTCGTTGACAATGGCAACGCGAGGAGCGCTCAAGACATCACGCCTGTTGAAATCGCGGCCGGCGAGCATCTTGATGCGCATGGTGTTGAAGTAGTGCGGTGAGATCCAACGGATGAACTCATCAGGCACATTATCCGGATTCGCGGCGCGGCCGAGAATTTGGAAAGGGAGATCGGAACCGATGTGGAGCGGTAGGAAGTCGGTGGCGCCCACGGATGTGACTCCATCGAGCGCTTCGAGGCGGGTGGTCACGCGATCTACGAGCTGGCCGACCGACTCTGTGCCCGTGAGGCGAGCGTCATTCGCAGACATTTGCATCGTGAGAACGTTGTGCGGGTCAAAGCCGGGATTAACCGCGCTGAGCTTAACGAAGGTCTGAAGCAACAATCCCGCGCCAATGAGGAGCACGAGCGAAAGAGCAACCTCCGCCACAACCAGCGATTGCCGAACCCAGTTGCCGGTTGCGTTGGTTGTGCTTCGAGTGCCTGCCTCCCGTAACGGATTCGCGATGCCCAGCCGCGCGCTCTGGAGGGCGGGGAAGAGACCGAACAAAATGCCGGTGAATAGCGAAAGGCAAACAGTGAAGGCGAGCACTTCCCCGTCGAGTTGAATGCCTGAAGAACTAGGAAGATCGCGAGGTGCGAAGGTTAGAAGGGCCGGTAGCGTCACCGACGCGAGAAGCAAGCCGAGTGCAGCGCCCGCCAACGACAGCAGCGTGCTCTCAACCAGGAGTTGACGGACGATATCCAGGCTTGTTGCACCCAACGCCGTGCGAATCGCCATCTCTTGCTGCCGTGCCGCCGACCGCGCAAGAAGAAGATTCGCAACATTGGCGCACGCAATCAGCAGAACCAGCGCTACGGCGGCTGCAAGGACCAGCAGCGCGGGGCGTGCATCGCGAGTCAGCCACTGCTTGTACCCAAAAACTCCCACGGATTCGTTCTTATCCATGAGGTCTTTCGCATACTGGCGGCGGAATTGTCCCGCTACAAAGCCCATATCCTGCTGAGCCTGCTTGAGAGACACCTCAGGCTTTAGCCGCGCAATGCAGCGGTAATCGTTATCGCGGTCAGCTGGATTTACGGCTAATTGTAGTGGAACCAGTATCTCCGCTGCAGGGGAGGGGTTGAACCCGCGCGGCATGATGCCGACCACGGTGTAGCTCTTGCCCCCAAGCGCAAGACCGCTCCCAATGATTTTGGGGTCTCTCCCGAGGCGCTCGCTCCAAAACGAATAAGTGAGAACGGCATAGTTGCCGGCGTTGGGTAAATCTTCCTGCTTGCTGAAGAAGCGCCCCAACGACGGATTAACGCCCAACACTTGGGCATATTCGGACGAGACCTCGAGAACTTCGGCGCGCTCCGGCTCGCCGCCGCGATCGAAATTGACCGGAGCAGGGAGGAACGAGCTTGCAGCCACGGCGGTGAACGATCGGTTATGAGTCCGCCAGAAGTCGATTTTTGTCGCCGTAATCGCCCAGCCTTCGCCAACCGGGTAGTGGCGCGTCACCTCGACAATGCGGCCGGGGTCAGGGTAATTCAACGGCTTGAGCAGCACGCCATTTACCACGCTGAACAGCACCGTATTCGCGCCGATGCCGATCGCAAGCGCCAGAAGCGCTGTAACCGTTAGCGATGGATTCTTCCTCAGTGTTCTCAATGCGAGCCTGACATCGTTGAAAATTCTCATATGCATTACGTAGCGGGAGTGTCCGCAATTGCAACTGAATGTTCGCAAACGGACACGCCGTCGCTCCAAGGTGCCTGAAAACTGAGGCACTTCCCTGTCAACACGGATGGACAAGTGCACATCCCGGTCCATTTATGATGGGAACACGAGAACCGAAAAAAGCGTTGTAATAGAGGAAGATTATGTACTGCTCAAGCTGTGGTTCTGAAGTGGCCGCTGATCATCGGTATTGCCCGCAATGCGGCACGGCTGTTCGGACGGACGGGAAGGGAAACGAAAGTACACCGGGGGCCCCGCGGCTCAGCCGCCCCCTCGATCAAAAGAAGATAGCCGGCGTGTGCGCCGGAATTGCCCGCTATCTAAACGTGGATGTAACGCTGATCCGGATTCTGACTGCTATTCTGACGGTTTATCCGCCGGGGTTAGGCCTGATTTTCTACATCGTTTGCTGGATCGTGATGCCACGCGACGCATGGGTTCCGCCGCAAACGGCAGTAGCCAACAACAGCGTGGCGAACGCAACCAACGTATAGACACGCGCCTATGACTTTCTAGATCTTCTGAAAATCGAGAGCCGCCGAATTCATGCAATAGCGTAAGCCGGTAGGCCGAGGTCCGTCATCGAAGACATGTCCGAGGTGGGCGTCGCACTTGGCGCAAAGCACTTCGTTTCGGACCATGCCGCCGCTCATGTCAACGCGAGTTTTGACGTTCTCTCGCGCGATCGGCTCGTAAAAACTGGGCCAGCCGGTGCCTGATTCGAACTTCGTATCCGACGAGAACAGCGCGTTTTCGCAACAAATGCAGCGATACAATCCGTGCTCGTGATTGTTCCAATACTTTCCGGTGAAAGCAACCTCTGTTCCGGCATGCCGCGTCACTTCATACTGCTCGTGCGTTAACTGTTGCCGCCATTCCGCGTCCGTCTTTACAACCTTTTCCACTTCCGCCTGTCCGATTCGTTTTCCCATATTGTCGAACTCGACTAGTTTGACGTGGCCAGGCATCGACTTGCTTCGCGAATAAAATCCCGAAGCCGGCGCGCGGGTAGAGCCCGCGATAACCGCTGCTCCCGCAAGAAAAGGGGTCCAGAAATTCCGCCGCGTCACGTTTTTCATGTTCAACCTCCTTACGGCTGGCCTCAAGCCGGTTCACTGTTATATTCGCACTTCGAAAGGCGGCGGTTACGCTCAGGCATACACTATCTCCGTATGACCAGACGAACATTAGTAGGCTCGCTCGCCGCGGCGGCCACGCTCACGGCAAAGCAAAAAGACAGACACCCGGAATGGCGCCCGAAACTGGGGGTGCTTGGCCCTTACACCCCAGCCAACGTGCAGTTTGCGCGAGCACAGGGTTTCAGCAACATGATCCTTGGCTCCTCGCCCCATTCGACGCTCGACGCAAGCTCGATGACCGATTCGAGCATTCAGAGCGTGAAGAATACGCTTGCGGAGGCGGGAATGCACGTTTCCGCGCTTCAGGTCACCCAAAACCATATCGCGCCTGATCCGGGAATGCGCGCTCGCGAGAATGCCTACTTCGTCCAGGCGATCGAACTTGCCGGAAAGCTCGGCGTTCCTTACATCGGTACCGCCTCGGGCAAAGACCCTTCTAAACCGTTTCAACAGCAGATTGAGGAAATCGTGCGCGTGTACAACGAAAAATATTTTCACGCCTGCGAGCGAAATCACGTCCGCATACTTTGGGAGCCGTGGCCGGAGGGACCAAATCTCGCCACAAGTCCCGTGGGTTTCGAAGCTCTTTTTAAGTGGTTCGGAAATTCACCGTTCGTCGGCCTGCAATACGATCCTTCGCACTTGGTTCGACAGTTTATGGATCCTATCCAGACTGCACGCGATTTCGTTGCCAAAATCTACGATGTTCACTTGAAGGATACGGAAATTCTGTGGCCGGTTTTGCGGGCGGGAGGAATCAACCCTGTCAACGGCGCTTCCTGGTGGCGCTACCGCATACCCGGCATGGGGTCCATCAGTTGGCGCGACTTTTTCAGTGTGTTCCAGGGTGTCGGCTATAGCGGCGCCATGAGCGTCGAACAGGAAGACCCTCTTTACGGTGCGGACAACAATCCTGGTCCGGACTTCAGCGAGGACTTCAAGCTAGGCTTCATCATGGCGAAACGGTACCTGTCACAATACGTTCCCTAACGGATTGCCGGCGCACGCGTATTCCGAGCCGCGACCGCGAGGGAGCGGTCTTCCGCGTGTTTTTCAGAGGAGTGGTCCTGAGCACGTTGCAGCCCAATCCAGCTGCGGCCTATTGGTTGGCCGACGATTGTTGCTGCTGAAGGAACGTTGCGACGTTGCTTTTGTCAATTAACGAGGCGCCCGTATCGACAAACGTCGGAAAGCGCGAGAAGGAGTCCTGCGCCCAGTTGGCTATCAGCGGATTCGGTTTGTGATGATGAACGTCGTCGAGTAGCTTGAGGCCGTAGTAAGCCATTGTGAATGGCTTTTGCGCGATCGTCGCCGAAATGGCGCCTTTCTGGATCGCTTCGAGCGTTCGCTGATCGGTATCCATGGCAACAATCACCACCTTGCCGATCATCTTCTCGCGGTCGACCACGTCGGCGACTTCCGGACACGCAATTGCCTCGAGACAGACAAAGGCATCTACCTTGGACTTCTTGTTGTCGAGGACTTCCTTGGTGCGATCGAACGCCACTTCCGGCCGACCCTGCATGTCGATCACCTCCGTGATTTTCACGTCGGGATGTTGGTCGAAAGCGTCTTTGTAGCCGTGCAGGCGCTCTTTCAGGTTCGCCTGGTCCGGCATCGTCAATACAACCACGTTTCCCTTCTCGTTGAGCAGCTTTGCAGTGAGCTGCCCGCCCTCGGTTCCGGCCTTGTAGTTATCCGTTCCCACGAAGAAGAGCCGCTTGCTGTCGGGCGCATCGGAATCGACTGTCAAAACGGGAATGCCCTTGCCTAGCGCCGAATCGATCTCGGGACTCATAACCTGCGCGTCGCCGGCCGAGATCAGGATGCCAGTCGGATTCTGTGCTACGACACTCCGAAACTCCTGCGCTTCTCCTTTGGTGTCGTACGTCTCAGGCCCTACAAGTTCCGCTTTGACCCGCATCTCTGCCCTCGCCTGGTTCAAGCCGGCGAGCGCGGTCTGCCAGTACGGCACCTTGATATTGGTGGCTACCAGAAAGTAATGCTCGTCAGTCGAATGCGGCGAGCCCATACAACCGCTCAGGAGCAGCGCCAGACTTGCTGTAGAAATAAGAATCGTGAATCGCCCAAAAACTCGCATTTTTTGACTGAAAACCTCGCGCGGGGAGTATATCATGCATCCGAACCAGGAAGCTTGAGTTATATACTGTGCGCTGGCCAGCCTGGTGTCCGGGCCGCGCGCTGTTAACCAATTCCACCATGTTAACCAATACTTTCCCGAATCAGACCTCGGCTAGCCGCCGCGAATGGTTTCGCGTATGGGGCACAGCCGCTTCGGCGCTCGTTCCCTCGGCCGTTTTCGGCCAGACAGAGCGGGATTGGACCGGCAAAACACCAGTCCACTATCCCGATCCGGACGTGATTGCGGTCGAAAAGCAGTTCACGAAATACAGAATCACGAGCGCGGCCATCGAGCGCGTCTACACCGGATTACGGTGGGCCGAAGGGCCAGCCTGGAGCGGCGTGGGCGGCTATTTCATGTGGAGTGACATCCCGAACAACCGTCAGTTGCGCTGGCTTCAAGAAGACGGCCACGTCAGCGTCTTGCGCCAGCCGTCTGGCTATAGCAACGGAAACACATTCGATTATGAAGGGAGGCAGGTGTCCTGTGAACACGGCAATCGCCGCGTGGTTCGTTACGAATCCTCCGGTTCCGTGACAGTGCTGGCGGACAAGTTCGAGGGCAAGCCATTGAATGCGCCCAATGATATCGTGGTCCACCCCGATGGCGCCATTTGGTTCACCGACCCCGGATACGGCGCTCTCTCGATTTATGAAGGCGGCCGCTTTCCGATGGAGCTCAAGGAAGCGGTGTACCGCATTGACGGCAAAACTGGAAAGATCGAGAAAGTAGCGGACGATCTCTACAAACCCAACGGCCTCTGCTTTTCCCCCGATTATAAGAAGCTGTACATCTGTGATACCGGCGCCACCCATTACCCGGATGCGCCGAAGGACGTTCGCGTCTACGATGTCGTCAACGCGGCCACGCTTAAGAATGGAAAGCGGTTTATCTCAACGGAGCTTCCGGGCAAAGGTGCGGGACTCGCGGACGGCATTCGCGCCGATTCCGATGGAAACATCTGGGCCGGTTGCGGCTGGGTGGGACCGGGTTATGACGGGATACACGTTTTCACGCCAGAAGGTGCACGCATCGGGCTGATACTTCTTCCCGAGGTCCCCGCCAACCTGTGCTTTGGCGGCAGCCGTCGGAATCGTTTGTTCATCGCCGCAAGCCAGTCGATTTACACCCTATACGTTGAAGCGACCGCGGCGCATATTGCCTAAAAGTTGGATAATCTACGAGGTTCGAACCTTAACGCTTTACTTCCAGACTTCAACTCCAACTTGACAGAAATCGTACATTCCAGAATAATCAGGGAATCAATTCGCTTTGACCCAGAGTTTTCGAGGGGTGCAGTTCAATGGGAAATGTCGTAAGAGGCTTCGTAAGCCTTCTGGTTGTGGCTGGTTCGGCTTCAGCTCTTAGGGCCGACAGTATCTTTGACTTCAGTACAGACACGCCAGTTCAATATCCCGGGACACCCCTGCCCACGACAACGCCCCCCGGCACTCAGACGACCTTTACCAACACAAATAATGGCATCTCGGCGACCTTTAGCAGCTTAACCGCTAGCGGCGTGAATGCTCCGAGCGGCTTCATTGTTCAGAACTACAACACGTTCGTCAACTTTTCAGGCCCTAACAGCCTGTACGAGAGCGACTTCGTTACTCCCCGGTTTACGAACCTGGTCCTTGATGTGAACTTCTCCTCGGTTTTGAGCGGTGCCAGCCTGGAGTTTGCGCTAAATCAGGTATCGCCACAGGGCGGCGACTCGTTGACGCTGACTGCCTTCTTAAATGGCACGCAAGTGGGAACGACAACGGTCCTTAACTCGGGCACCATGGCTACCTATTTGTACGGGTCCTTGAGTTTTGGGAACGTCGATTTCAACTCGATTGTCTTGTCTTCAGACACCATCGAATTCGCGATTGACGATCTGAATGTTGCGCCCGCAGCGCCTGTTTCGGGCGTGCCTGAGCCGGCGCCTACAGCTCTTATTGTTCTGGGCGTGGCGGGGCTGCTCGCCTACATCCGACGTCAAAAGAAGAGGAAAGCAGCTTTGGCTAGCCCCAAACATCCGGTCCGCGAGGCGCTTGCAAATTAAACGAACCAGAGAAGACGGCTTACTTCACAATCACGCCGCAAGCGATGCGCTCTCCCGAGTTACCGGAAGGCTCGCTCTTCATATCATCAGGTTTGGCATGAATGACCAGCGCCGTGCCCCCGTTGCTGAATAATGAATGAGGATCGGTTCCCAGACTCACGTTGGGATCGATCAGCTCTACCTGAGCGAGTCCGTCTTGACCCACCACGAAATTCTCCATGTCGCCTGCGTGTGGGCCGTTCGGATTGCCAAGCCCGTGCTGCTTGTGATCGGGGTTGAAGTGAGGCCCAGCTGAACTGAAATCGGGCGGATCGCATTTCGGATTCTGGTGAACGTGAATGGCGTGTTCGCCAGGCGGCAGATCGTGCAAGTCCAGCATGAAGCGAACGCCGCCGGTACCGTCGGCGTTCACCGTTGTCAATCTGACATTACCTAGGCTCATTCCAGCGGCGTTCTTCATTTCCACACTCGCAGTTTCGGCCGCAAAGACAACACCCGAAAAGAGGGCGGCGCATATCATCCGCCAGGCGCTTGGCATCATAGGCATATCTTACGGATTCGCCAATGAGGCGCAAAGCTGCATGACAACCGCTTACCGCTTAGTCACCTGCTGGCCGATCTTGCTCAAGATGCGATCGTGAATCCAGTGCTCATCCCACCATTCCATCGGATTCACCTGAACGCCGTCGACCTGCATCGAGAAATGGAGATGATCGCCGCCCGCCATGCCGGTCTGCCCGCTCAATCCCATTTGCTGATCTTTCGCCACTGAATCGCCTGGTTTCACGTCGATCCGGCTCAAATGGCCATAAATTGTCTGGAGACCGTAGCCATGATCGAGAACGATGCAGTTGCCATAGATGCCTAGCCGCTCCGCCCAAATCACCTTTCCGCTATTGGCCGCGCGAATGGGCATGTGCATCGTGCTCGCTAGATCGAACCCAAGATGAACTTGTTCGTCGACCTTCTTGCCGTTATAGATGTATGTGCGGCGATCGGCAAAGTAAGACTCGGTTTTTGTTGGCGGTCGGACGAAAGCGCCGTTCCAGAGAATTTCGTGAGCGGTTTTCAAGCGCATTTCGTAAAGCTGCCTTGCGTTGATCTTACGCAACTCGCGATTGCAGTAGAGGTAACGATCGAGTGTGTCGCCGGGAATCTTTCCATCGGGATCTATGTCGTCTACGATCCTCTTCATCAGACCATCTGTCAGCGTAATCGTGCTTTCGTGAAACTTCTTGGGAAACACCTTCACCCAAAACGCGGCGGTATCCTGATCGCCCGCGGCGTTCTTGACATACGCGACAGGAACGGTGTCGGCCGCGAGATCCCATGAGTAAGGGAACAGCGAAAATCGGTGATGGCTCGAATCAGGCTCGCCAGGCATCGCATAACTCGCGATGGTGTAAGATCCGACTTTCACGCCCGCTTCCGACCACGACCCGCTTACGTCGAAGGTGACCAGCTCCGATCCGCCCTGGTTGATGTAATGCTGCAACCCATCCGCCGCGATTGACGGCCGGCGAAGAATCACCTGGACATCGAAGCTCTCCCGTGTCGTCGCGCCACGGAAATCGTTCGATTTCGCCTCAATTGCCAGCGTGGCTTTGCCTTCTTTCAGAAACGCGGCCGATTTCCGGCCAACATCGAAATTGTAGGTTCGTTCCGGAGCTTTGGTCGCGCGGTTGTCCGAAAAGGCGATTGCCGATTGTCCATCCTGTTCAATCCTAGCCAGAAAGCGCTTGATGCCATGGGCGCCATCCACTTGAACTGACAACGGCGTCGAGTTGCCGATAAATTTGATGGGATCGGGATTTGTTCTCAGCATGAGTGTTTTGCCTGAGAACCAGAAGAAGGCAATGACAGCCAGACCAAGCAGTGCAACCACCGCAAGAAAACGTTTGAACATGAGCTAGCAACCTAAGTCAGTCTTTACCACGCGCCGGCCTTCAATCCGGTAATTTCCTTTCAAAACCCATCCGATCGCCTCCGAGTAGATCCGGTGTTCCTCTGCCAAGATCCGCGCCGACAACGACTCGGGCGTATCATCGTCGAGCACCGGTACCGGCGCCTGAAGCAGGATCGGCCCGCTGTCGAGCTGTTCATCGACGAAGTGAACCGTGCAGCCTGTAACCTTCACTCCATGCGCCCAGGCCTGATACTGCGCGTCCAGGCCAGGGAAGGCCGGCAGGAGCGATGGGTGAATATTGAGAATTCTTTCCGAAAACTCACGCACAAAATACCCGCTCAGCAGCCGCATGTAGCCGGCGAGGCAAACCATGTCGACCTGACTCTCCCTGAGAGTAGTGACCACTTCGCGGTCATAGTTCTCGCGCTCCATTCCCTTTGTTTCAAGGAAGCCGCACGGGAAACCGAACTCGCGCGCGCGAGCCAGGCCAGGAGCGTTCGGCCGGCTTGAAAATACGAACCCAATTTCGCAGTCGAGTTGGCCCGCAAGCACGTTCCGTGCGATTGCTTCAAAGTTGGACCCTCTTCCGGAAAGCAGGATGCCTAAGCGCTTCCGCGGCAACGGACACCTCGAACAAACGAACCCAATTCGTGGCGAGCAGTCACAGATAGACCACCGTTGGCTGTTTCTTCGCCGCGCGGCGAATCACCTTTCCTATTTCATAAGAGGGCTCGCGCAAGCGCTTGAGAAGTTTGGCGGCGGAATCGCGGTCTTTCCTGCCCACGATAAGAACCATACCAACTCCGAGATTGAACGTCCGGCGATAGTCATCGTCGGGAATCTTTCCAATTCCCTTAAGCACTTCAAAAATAGGCTGGGAGGGCCAGGATTTTGGATCCACCTCGACGGCCAATCCCTTTGGCAGGACGCGAGGGATGTTGGCAGTGAGACCGCCTCCGGTAATGTGAGCGGCGGCTTTGAGTAATTTAGCGTCCAGCAGAGCCTGAATGGGCTTCAGATACGATTTGTGGATTTTAAGCAGTTCGTCGGCGACGGAAGAAGCGAACTCGTCCACGCGGCTCGAGGGCTCGTAGCCCGCAACTTCAAAAAGAAGTTTTCGAGCGAGCGAGTAGCCGTTGGTGTGTAAACCATTTGAGGGCAAACCTAGAAGAATGTCCCCTGCGCGGACACCTTCGCCCGTGAGCATCCTTTTGCGTTCGACGGCTCCGACGATGAAACCGGCCAGATCGTACTCGCCGGGAGCATACAGACCGGGCATTTCGGCGGTTTCTCCTCCGATCAGCGCGCAGCTATTGTTCTTGCAGCCGCGAGCGAGACCGGCCACGACCTTGCCGCACACTTCGGCCTCGAGCTTGCCAACTGCGAAATAATCGAGAAAAAAAAGAGGCCGGGCGCCTTGTACAGCGATATCGTTCACGCAATGGTTGACAAGATCCTCGCCAATGGTGTCGTGGCGTCCTGTCGCAAAGGCAATTTTTAGTTTTGTGCCGACCCCATCGGCAGAGCTGACCAAAACCGGACGCTTCCATCCCTTGAGCGAGAAGCCCGCGCCAAAGCTTCCGATGGAAGTGAGGACCTGGGAATTGAGAGTCTTAAAGGCGTGCTTTTTAATAAGAGAAACAGCGCGGTCCGCTTCGTCGATGTCGACGCCCGCGTCGCGATAACGAATCTGCTTAGCCAACGAGAACAGTGTAGCGGAGGGCGGAGCCGGAAAAGAAGGGCGGACCTTTCAAGATCCGCCCGAAATCCCGCGCTTAAGTTTGCGGGAAAGTATGGTCAGGGTTATAGCCGCTGCCGGCATCCTGATCGAGCTCGGCTGGCTCAACTGGCCCCGGTAAGAGCGTGGGAGGAGCGGCCGGTTTCGGCATGGTAGCCGACAGGTTCGACTTGTAGGTCGCGATCACGTCCTTCAACTTGTCGGACGTGATCGGATTCTGCTTTTTGCGACTCATGGCGAAACGGTAACAGGGTTGGAGCGGCGGCTGCTTCGGTGTTCTTGCGCGGCTAAAAGGGAGAGGCGGCTAACCGGCTCACAACGCTGAACTTCATACCTTGTGTGCCAAAATCAAAAAGTTTTCGAAAACCTGTGAATAGATCCCAATCGATGGTAAAGATTCTTCGAGGAGTTGCCGCGGCGCTCGTTTGGTCGGTGCTGGTTCACGGAGAAGTGCCTTCCGCGATAGCGATTAAAGACGCGCATGTGGTGACGGTCAGCGGGCCCGACCTGCCTAAGGCCACGGTCTTGCTGCGCGACGGCTTGATCGAAGACGTGGGGCCGAACCTCACCGTTCCGGCGGATGCCTGGGTCATCGATGGAAATGGGCTGACGGTATATCCGGGCTTCATTGACGGTTTGAGCACGTGGGGCATTCCTCAGCCAGCAGCTGCTCCTCCACAACCGCGGACAGCTGCGACTGCGGTGCCGGCAGCTCCGGCTCCGAGGCCGCGCGGACCCGAAGACCGGCCGCAAAACAACAGCTACGAGCGGGCTGCGGACCTGGTAAAGCCGTCCGACGCTAGGCTTGAAGCAGCGCACGCGGCTGGTTTCACTACCTCCGTGACCTTTCCTGAAAACGGAGTGATCGGCGGCGAAGGCGCAGTCGTCAACCTTGCTGGTGAGCGCGCATCGGATATGGTGATCGCGACGCCGGCGGGACAATATGTGGCCCTTCGGCAAGCCGGTTTTCTCGCTGGCTACCCCAATTCGCTGATGGGCCTGATCTCCTATGTGCGCCAACTGTATCTGGACCTGGATTGGTACAAGTCAGCCAACTCGATCTACGTGCAGCACGTGAGCGGAAACGTAAGGCCCGGTTACGATCATTATCTCGAGGGGCTCGCGCAATCTCCCAGAATTTTGTTTCCAGCCGATCAGGCCCAACAAATCGATCGGATGGTGAAATTCGGAACGGAATTGAAGCAGCCATATGTCTTGTATGGTTTGCACGAGGCCTTCCGCCGGGTGGATGAGCTGAAGCAGGCGAACATTCCGTTGCTCATTAGCCTGAAGTGGCCCGTGAAACCGAAGGATGCCGATCCTGCCAATGTGCCCGATTATCGAGTGCTCGAAGAACGCGATCAGGCTCCGGCAGCGCCGGGTCTGCTGGCCAAAGCGGGAGTGCGGTTTGGATTTTACGACGATGGTGTTCCGACGGGGCCGGACTTGCGGGCAGCCGTAAAGAAGGCCATCGATCGCGGACTGCCTCGCGCCGAGGCCATTCGCGCGTTGACGCTCACAGTAGCCGAAATGTACAGCGTGGGCGACCGCTTGGGTTCGATTGAAAAGGGCAAAATAGCGAATTTGACTGTGACGAGGGGCGAAGCATTTGAAGACGGATCGAAAGTCGAGCACGTATTCATTGACGGCAAAGACCTGAAACCGAGAGAGACGCCGCCTCAACCTGCGCCTCCCGCAGGAGGAGCAGAGTGATGAGGCCACGCGCCGGTCTTTCCACATTCCTGCTTGTAGTTTCAGCGCTCGGTATTCGCGCCGCGACAACCGCGATCAAGAACGCGACGGTATTCACCGTTTCAAAGGGAAAGATCGAAAACGGAACGGTCGTCATTCAGAACGGAAAAATAGCGGCAGTAGGGCATGATGTGGCGATCCCGTCGGGCGCGGCTGTCGTCGACGGAACGGGATTGTTTCTGACTCCGGGCCTGATCGATTGCCATTCGCATACGGCCATAGAAGGCAGCGTGAACGAAGGCAGCCTGTCCGATTCGGCCATGGTGGATATCAAGGACGTGATTAATCCGTACGATGTCAATATCTACCGGGCCCTGGCCGGAGGATTAACCGTTTCGAACGTTCTGCATGGCAGCGCCAATGCAATCGGCGGGCGCACGGAAGTGATCAAGCTCCGCTGGGGCAAAGATGCGCAAGGCATGGTGTTCGCGGGCGCCATGCCGGGCGTTAAGTTCGCTCTTGGCGAAAATCCGAAACGGCAGGGGTATCCGGCAAGCCTTCTGGCCGGGCCGAGTTTGCGCGACCGCCGGTATCCGGGAACGCGGCTGGGTGTCGAGGATGTGATCCGCGAAGATTTCAACCAGGCAAAAATTTATCGCAAGGAGTGGCAGGATTACGAGAGCCGGGTATCGAAAGGCCAAACACCGATTCCGCCGCGTCGCGATTTAAAAATGGACGCGCTGGTCGAAGTGCTCGAGGGCAAGCGGTATGTGCATTGCCACGCTTATCGCAGCGATGAATTATTGATGTTGATGAAGTTATCGGACGAGATCGGCTTCAAGATACGGACATTTCAGCACGCGCTCGAGGCTTACAAGGTTATGCCTGAAATTCGGGCGCATCAAATTGGCGTTTCCACATTCAGCGACTGGTGGGCTTATAAGATCGAGGCGATTGACGCGATTCCTTATAACGCGGCAATGTGCGTGAAGAAGGGGATTGTGACCTCGGTAAACTCGGATTCCGATGAATTGCAACGCCACCTGAACTACGAGGCGGCAAAAACATTGCGTTACGGGGATCTGACGGAGGACGAAGCGCTCGCACTTGTAACGCTGAGTCCAGCCAGGCAGCTTGGCGTGGATAATCGTGTCGGATCGATCGACGTGGGTAAAGACGCCGACCTGGTGCTGTGGAATAAGTATCCTTTGTCCAATTATTCGAAGGCGTTGAAAGTATGGATCGATGGAAACAAGTATTTCGATGTCGACGACGATCTGAAAATGAGAGCCGAAGTAGCTCGGAAAAAGCAAGATTTGCTCGATAAAGAGAAGGCCGAGCAGCAGCGCGAAAGACGAACTCGACAGGAGAAGCAAAAGCCGGGGCCGACTGGAGGAGGGGAATGATAGGCGGGACTGAAGTCCGGCGCAGGCTGAAGCCTACCCTCCTTACCTACGCGATTGCCGCGTGGGTTCTTGTCGTGGTGGCGCGCGGTGGTTTGGCGGAGTCGATTGTTATTCGTAATGTTGCCGTGCATCCGGTCACCTCGCCCGACCTAGCGATGGGCGAGGTGTTGATCGTCGACGGGAAAATTGCCGCTGTGGGCCGCAGAGTGAGTGGGCGCGGCGCGCGAGTGGTGGATGGTCATGGTCTGCACCTCTACCCCGGCATGATTAATGCCGCGACGAATGTCGGCTTGGAGGAAATTGGCTCTCTGCGCGACACGGTGGATCTGAATGAAATCGGGGAATTCAACCCTCAGCTTGCCGCGAGATACGCTTTTAATCCAACCAGCGTTCACGTGGCGGTTACCCGCGCGGCGGGCGTAACATCGGTCCTCAGCCTGCCGGGGTCGGGTGTCGACGGCTCCGGTGCGGATGCAAATGCAACTGTATTCGCGGGCCAAGGCGCCCTGATGCATTTGAATGGATGGACGTGGGAAGACATGGTAGTGAAGGCGGGCGCGGTGCTCGATATGAATTTCCCGCGAATTCACTTCGTGCCGCCATCACCCTTGGCGCCGCCGGGAGCGCTTGTCCCGCGCGGCTTTGCCGAACTCGAACGCGAATACAAACGCAAGCTCGATGCGATTGACGATTTCATGGAGGCCGCACGGCGCTACCAAAAGGCTAAGGCAGCCGAGAATCCCGACTTCAAGCCCGATCCCCGGTTGGACGCGATGATACCAGTTCTCGAAGGCGAGCGGCCCGTCTTCGTCAGAGCGGAGCGGGAACGCGAGATCCGCGACGCAGTCGCCTTTAGCGACAGGCAAAAAGTAAAAATCACGATTGCAGGTCCGATCGAGATCGGCGGAACAGGGGCGCTGTTGAAGGCGCGCAACATTCCGGTGGTCTTAGGCGAAACATTAGCCCTTCCCATCCGGGACGATGACGCTTACGATGCAAGATACACGCTGCCGAATGATTTTTATCGTGCCGGTGTTCGAGTGTGCTTTGGAACCTTTGATGTGGAGTTTGCCCGAAACGTGCCGTTTCAGGCAGCCGCGGCCGTGGCGTTCGGCTTGCCGTATGCCGAAGCTTTGCGCGGCGTCACAATCAATGCCGCAGAAATCCTCGGCGTTGGCGGTCAGTTAGGTTCCATCGAGAAAGGAAAGGTTGCCGACTTGATTCTAACCGACGGCGACCCGCTCGAGGCCAAGACGCATGTCCGAATGGAGTTTATTGCGGGCGAGGAAGTTAATCTCAAAAACCGGCAAACAGAGCTATACGAGAAGTATATGAACCGGAAGTAACCCGGCATCATGCGGAATGCAGGGCGGCAACTTCGTAATCCACAACTCTCGGAATCGTAAACGAGACAGCACCATTGGCCAGGTGGAACGGTAGCGTTGTTCCTGCCTGCAGCAGCTCGACTTTGGTAATCGTCCGGCCGGGCGGCAGTTTCATTCTCACTCTCTGTTCGCCGATGGGGTAAAACTCTCTGATCCAGCCGCGATGCATAGCCGGGTTCGTGTAGTTCAACACATGAATGGCAAACCCCGCTTCTGTTTCCCATGCAAACGTCTCTATAACCGACTCGCCTTCAATGGTTACCGGCGGATCGTCACCCGCAATCCAGCGAATAGAGTTTCGCAGCAGCCGGCTGAGATCCGTATGCCCCGAGATCCACATCGTCCGCTCAATATCTCCCGGAAAATAGACCAGCCGGCTCTTTCCTTTTTGACGGACAACAACGGCGGGCTCATCTGTGTGCGACGGCATGGGATACGAGAGTTCTGGAGGGTAGGCGACCGATCCGGGCACGACGGTCAGGATAGGATTCGCGACGGGTGCGACCGGAACGCGGTGCTCGGCGCCGGCAATCAAGTTTGTATTGGTGAATCCATCGAGAATCTGGTGGCGTTTTTCAATCCGCGCTGCGAAGGCATTGCCATTGGTCCCAATAATTTCGCCGGCTTTCTTTATGCCCAGGACACCGCCCAATCCGAAATCGCTGCGGCGCTCGTTGCGCTCGGTATACATGCTTGTCTCGAACGTTGCGAGCAGAGAACCGCCCGCCTCTACATAAGCTGCTATTTGCCGGCACTGCCTGTCGCTGAGCAGCGCTGTGTTCGGCAGCACGAGCGCGGAGTATTTCCGAAGATTTTCGAGGTCGAGTTTCTCCTCATGCACGAAATCGAAAAAGAAACGGCCTTCGAGCAGCGCGTAATACATGCCATCCATGTACTGCGGCATCGCGACTCGATCCGGCGGCTTGTAAAACAGTTGCGTGCGCTGCCCCATCACCACGCCGATATTCGCTATCGAGCGCTTGTTGATGAAGTGGGCATCGTGCTTCGCAGTCCAGTTGAAGAATTGTCGTGGCAGCTCGAGCACGCGGCGATCCTCGCCCATTCCGGTCTCGCCGCCGATGATGTGGTGATACGGCACCATGCCGCTCGCAACAGTCTCATTCATCCACATGCCGTCTTCGGCTTCCGATTTCGAGACATAGCGCCACCGTACCGGACCCGTAGACCACGCTCCGGTTACATTAGTCGCCATTTTGCCGTTTTGAACGGCGTTACAAACCCGGCCCTGCATGGCGCATCCCCAAATCGGCAATCCTTCTCCGCCGCGGCCCTGGTTATCGCACTGGAACCACTCGCACATTTCGCCGAGCTGTACCAGGTTGGCAGTGGAGCGAATGCCGCCGCCGAGGTTCGCGAAGTAAAAATTCTCCCGCCGCTTTTCTTTCGCGATGGAATCGTAAAGCTTCCATAGATACACCGTGCGGTCGTTGAATTTGTCCCAGTACTCGATGGTGCCTGAAGGAGGCAATTGCCGGCACTGAGCGCAGTGGCAGTCGGGAAGCCGGCCGAGCGGAGGCCAGGCATTGGTGAAGAGGCCATCCACGTCGTAGAGAGAATTGACTTCCCGGAAGATGGCCGGCATGTAGTCGGTCATATAGGTCGTGAACATACATGTCCGAAACAACCTTGCGTCTTCCGTATGCGCAATCGGATTGTTTAGCGAATCGCGCTGAAACCATTCCGGGTGCGCCTCCAACGCGTCCGCCCAGTTCAAGTCGGGGCTGGTGCGGGCAATGACGTGCAGTCCCCGTTTCTTTGCCGCCGCGCAGCACTCCCCGAAGAAGTCGCGATTGCCGAGGTATTTCCCTTTGCGGTGAAACGGCACTTTCGTCTGATAGAACGCGAGAATACCGGTCACGCTGACAAGCACCACGTCCACCTTCAGGCTGGCCCAATAGTCGGCCCACTCCTCTACATCCAGTTCTACCGGATCGTGTTCGGTCATGTTCAACTGGCCGACGCGCCGGATCTTTCGCTGCCACGGAGCCTCTGATGCCGGGGAAAATAAGGAACCAGCCATGGCAGCGACCGGCAGAACAGCAAACTCGCGGCGATTCATTGGATACTAAGGAATTCTCCACAAGAGGTAAGCTGCCAGAATGGTTCCCAACACCGCTCCTCCATAGCAGAAAGTGTTGATCAGTTCGTTCAAGTGTTTGATCTGCAAACCATCATAAAGCGTATACCTGAATCGATGGGCCCAGTGGAACAGAGAAAGAGCGCAGAGAGCGAAGAGATACAGTCGCGTGAGCGGATGTCTCAACAGTTCCAGCAAGCTGTGATAGTTGGGACCGTTCAGCCATCCCAGTGGAAATGCTAATCCAAAAAGGAAGAGCTGGATGGGAATGAACATCGCAGCAAATACGCCGCCGGCGCTGAAGAGCAGCCACAGAAACGGTTCGTTCGATCTCTTTGCCATTTAGCCTCGCAAGAGGAGCCAAGCGATGCCCGCCGATATCACCAACCACGCCACGTAGTTGGGCGCGGCGACGAGCAGGTTGGAAATCCGTTTGCCACCCATGCGGATGGCCGTCGCTTTCGGAGCCAGGTTGAACCAGGTTACGGCGTGGAAAATTACAAAGCACAAGGTCAATGCGTTGAGCGCCACAAGAATCGGCCTTCGCAGCCATTCCTGGAACTCGATGTAATCCGCCGGTCCACGCTTCAGCGCGTCGATCTGGAGCAGGGTTAATATTACGAACCACGCCACGAAGACACTACTCAGTTCTCGAAGGATGAATTTCAGATAGAACCAACGCCCGAGCCACCAGTAAGTGGAGACGCGAGTCCGAAACGTCTTCGGCAAGTATTCGGTTGGGGCAACCATCCAGATTCTTACCTCCCTCCCCACGGCATCAGCAGCGATTTAATCCATTCCTTCGCCGCCGTTAGCTTGTACTGCTGGATGGCTCCGGCGGGGTCCACATGCTTAGGGCAAACTCGCGTGCAATCACCGACAAACGTGCAGCCCCAGATCCCGTCGTGCTGGGAAAGGATGTCGAGGCGATCGTTCGCGCCTTCGTCCCGAGAGTCCATGTTATATCTTTGCGCCAGAGCGATGGCCGCCGGCCCACTGAAAAGCGGATCCAAACCGTATACCGGACACGCGGCATAGCACAACAGGCAATTGATGCACATGCTGAATTGCTTGAAGGAGTCGGCTTGCTCGGGCGTCTGTAGGTATTCGCCATCCGCCACGCCTTTCTCTTCTTGCCGAATCAGCCAGGGTTTCACTTTGGTAAGCTTCTCGAGAAAATCAGAGATGTCGACAATGAGATCCCGGAGGATCGGAAAGTTCTTCAGGGGCTCGACATCGATAGGACCTGGCGCGTATTCCGATAGAAACGTGGCGCAAGTCAGTTTTGGCTCTCCGTTCACCGTCATTCCGCAACTTCCGCAGATTCCCATCCGGCAAGACCATCGGAACGACAAGGACCCGTCCACCTTATCCTTTACGTAATTCAACGCGTCAAGAACAACCCAGTCCTTTCGCAGCGGAACTTCGTAGGTCTGAAACCTGGGCTCTTTATCTCGCCCTGGATGGTACCGGGTGACTTTGAGATTGATTCTGTCCGCCATGTTCGATTACCTCCCGTAAACTCGCTCTCCTGGCGCCCAGCGAGTGATAGTTACTGGCAGATATTCCATTTTTGGCGGTCCTCCGTTCTGTCGGTACGCCAGTGAGTGAGCCAAAAACTTCTCATCATTCCGGGCCGGAAAATCGGTTCGCTGGTGCGCCCCGCGCGACTCGGTCCGCCGAAGAGCGGAGTGAGTGATCGTTTCCGCGACATCGAGCATGAAGGATAGTTCCAGCGCGGAAACGAGTTCTGTATTGAATACATGAGTGCAATCATCGAGAGCGATGCTGTCAAATCGTTCCCGCAGCTCATTGAGCTTGTCTGAAGCGCGCGTAAGCGAATCGCCGCCGCGATAGATTCCAGCGCCCTGTTCCATCGTGACCTGCATCTCCTCGCGAAGCGTGGAAATACGCTCCCGCCCTCCGCCTTTCTGAAAGAACTGTTGCTGCAGCCGCGTCTCCTCGTCGAGCGCCTGGGCCAGCGCCCCACGGCGGTCGGGCGCTTGC